>JAMXLG010000288.1 GCA_024281135.1 Vulcanimicrobiia bacterium
AATTGTGAACCTTCCGGAAGTTTGCCGTCAACCTGACCTGCCGCGTCGGCGAGCGAGACGATCGAGCGTCCTTCCGGCGTTTCATCGGGCAGCGAGGAGAGATACGCGATGTGGATCGCTTCCGCCCCATCGAAGCCCGCTGCGGGAATCACTTCCGTCGCTTGGCGGTTGCCGAGCGTGATCGTGCCGGTCTTGTCGAGAAGCAGCGTATCAACGTCGCCCGCCGCTTCGACCGCTCGGCCGCTCATCGCGAGAACGTTACGCTGCATCACGCGATCCATGCCGGCGATGCCGATCGCGGAGAGCAGTCCACCGATCGTCGTCGGAATCAAACACACGAGAAGCGCGATCAACACCGGAAGCGTCTGACGCGTACCTGCATAGAGAGAATAGGGCAGCAGGGTCGCGACCGCGATCAAGAAGATGATCGTTAAACCCGAGAGCAAAATCGAGAGGGCGATTTCGTTCGGCGTCTTCTGCCGCTGCGCACCTTCGACGAGTCCGATCATCCGGTCGAGGAACGTTTCTCCGGGATTGGCCGTAATCGAAATGCGAATCGTATCGCTGAGAACGCGCGTACCGCCGGTGACAGCGCTTCGGTCACCGCCTGCTTCGCGAACTACGGGCGCAGATTCGCCGGTGATCGCCGATTCATCGACCATCGCTGCGCCGTTGACGACTTCACCGTCGCCGGGGATCACTTCATTGGCGCCGACTTCAACGATATCGCCTTTACGCAAATCGGACGACGGAACCGATTCGATTCCCTTCGCAGCGACACGGCGCGCCATCGTGTCAGACTTCGTGCGCCGCAGGAAATCGGCTTGAGCCTTGCCGCGGCCCTCTGCAACCGCTTCGGCAAAGTTCGCGAAGAGAACGGTGAACCACAGCCACGCCGCAATCGCGAAATCGAATCCGGCGCTTCCTTTGTGCGAAATAACGTCGCGTAGAATGAAGAACGTCGTGACGACCGCACCGACTTCGACGATGAACATGACGGGATTGCGCATCATCCATCGCGGGTCAAGTTTCTTGAACGAATCCCCGACCGCGCGACCAACAATGGCTCGATCCCACAGCGAACGGGACTTGGGACGGCGCTCCAAACGGCGTTGGGATAACATTAGAACGTCTTTCCTTGATTCACGAGAAGATGCTCGACGACCGGACCGAGTGCATCACCCGGTAAGAACGTCAGGGCGCCGACGATCACGATCACGCCGATCAGTAGCACCACGAAGACGGGCGAGTAGGTAGTGAAGGTGCCCGAGCCTTCCGCGACCGCTTTCTTACCTGCCAACGCACCGGCGAGCGCAAGCGCCGGCACGATGATCATAAATCGCCCGAACAGCATGTTGGTGCCCGTAACAATGTTATAGAAAAGATTCGGACTGAGGCCGGCAAATGCGGATCCATTATTTGCGTTGGTCGAAGAGAACGCGTAGAGAATCTCGGAGAATCCATGTGGTCCCGCGTTGTTAAGCGTGGCAAGACCCGCGGGCGTCACAGCCGCCACCGCCGTCGGCACAAGCACGAGTATCGGCGTTACGAGCGCGGCAAGAATGGCGAACTGCACTTCACGGCGCTCGATCTTCTTTCCGAGCAGCTCCGGCGTGCGGCCAACCATGAGTCCGGCGATGAACACCGTCAACACGACGAAGATGATCATGCCGTAGAGCCCGCTGCCGACGCCGCCGAAGATAATCTCGCCGAGTTGCATGTTGACGATCGGAACGAGACCACCGAGCGCCATGAACGAATCGTGCATCGCGTTGACGGCGCCGCACGACGTATCCGTCGTAACGGTCGCGAACAACGCCGACGCAGCGGCACCGAAACGCGCTTCCTTGCCTTCCAAGTTCGCGCCGAGCACACCCATGTGGTGCACGATCGGATTTCCCGCTGCTTCAGCGGAATACGCGACCGTGAATCCGACGAAGAACAAAATCGCCATGGCCGAGAAAATCGCCCAGCCTTGTTTCGTGTTCTTTGCCATACGGCCATAGGTGTACGTCAACCCCGCGCCGATCGCGAAGATCAGCAGCATTTCGACGAGGTTGGTCAGTGGCGACGGATTTTCGTTCGGCGACGCGGAGTTCGCATTGACGAAGCCGCCACCGTTCGTGCCGAGTTCCTTGATCACTTCTTGCGAGCCCATCGGACCGCCGGTGATCGTTTGCGTTACGCCCTCGACCGTCTTGATATCTTGGTACGCATGGAAGTTCTGTGGAATACCCTGCGACACCAAGAAAAGTCCGACGACGATCGACGCCGGGAGCAGAATGTAGAGCGACGCACGCGTCAGGTCCACCCAAAAGTTTCCGAGTGTCTTTCCGCTCGTGCGAACAACGCCGCGAATAACGCCGAGCGCAACGGCAATACCGGCTGCAGCTGAAACAAAGTTATGCCACGCGAGTCCTGCCATCTGCGAAAGATAGCTCATTGCAGACTCGCCGGAATAGAACTGCCAATTCGTGTTCGTCGTGAAGCTCACCGCGGTGTTCCACGCGAGGTCCGGCGTCATATTGTCGAAATGCTGCGGATTGAAGGGCAGCCATTTCTGCGTACGCAGTAGCAGATACAGATATGCGAGGCTCACCAGCGAAAACGCGAGAACGCAGAACGCGTAAACGAACCACGACATCTCCTCGTCTTCGCGCACACCGCTAACGCTGTAAACCAACTTCTCGACTGGACGCAACACCGGACTAAGCCAGGTGCGTTCGCCCGCGAATACGTGCGTCATGTACAACCCGATCGGCTTCGTCAGCGCGAATACGATCAAGAAAAAGAGGATGGCCTGAAGCCAACCAACCACGGTCATCGTCCGTCTCCTAGAATTTTTCCGGCCGCAGCATCGCGAAAATCAAATATGCGAGGGCCGCGATTGTAAGCACGAGCCCGAGTACATCGTCGAAGAGCATCGCACTACACCTTTTCGCAGCCAACGACATAGAGATCGAAAATCACGAAACAGACAATCGAAAGCACAATCAGGCCAAGTTCCAGCATGTCAGGTCTACGATACGCTTTCGCCAAAGCCGCGAGGAGCCGCCGAACGGATTATCCGTTCGGACGCTCCCATTGCCGAACTGGGCGTGCGATGCTCGTGGGATGAGGCTTGTATCGCTCTTTAGTGCGGTCGTGCTCATCGGGCCGGCGTGCATCTATCCCGCGCTTGCACAGACTCCGACGCCGACGCCATCGCCGAGCGCGGAGCCGAGCGACCCGTGTGGCTCGATATTATCAATTGTGACGCGTCCGACCGTTACGACGTCCGTCTGCACGGTCCGGCCCGGTCACGTGCTCATCGAAAACGGCTATACAAACACAATCACGACCGGGCCGGGCGCCGGCGTGACGATCAACTATCCGCAATCGTTCGTACGCGTTGGCGTCGGACGTGACATGGAGATTGCTTTTTCGCCGCCTTCGTTCGAGCGTTCATCGCTCGGTGGTGCGCTTGCGAGCGGGTCTAGCGACATGGGGATCGGCGCAAAGTGGGAACTGGGCTACACAAACAACTCGTCGTGGGGCGCCGGTTTTTCGATTACCGGAGCGACGGGCGATCCGGCATTCACCGCCGGCGCCACGCAATATAGCGGGCTAGTCAATTGGAGCTACACGCTTAGTCCCGCGTTCGGACTCTCCGGGACGGTATCGTTCAATTCACTTTCCGCAGCAAACGCCGCGGGGCAGTTTCAACAATACTCGGCAATCATTCCGTCTTTTGTGCTAACCGCAACGTTGCCCGGCCAGCCGTCACAACTGTTCGGCGAATACGTGTACTACAGCCACGCCGGGCCGGGTCTCGGCGATAAAGGCCTCTTCGATGTGGGGTACGTGCGCGATTTTGGCGCGCACGTACAATTCGATATCGAGTACGGCTTTCAGCCGCCACTCATTAACGGGCAGAAGCTCCACTACTTCGGCTTCGGCTTGTCGTTCATGAACTAATTACGGATTTCCGAAGTTCTGAATGAAGTCGATCGCAAACGACGATTGGTACGCCTTCGTTCCGTTGTCGTACGGCGTCACTCCGTTGGCGAACGCCTTCTCGAAGCGGATTTCGGGTCGGGTGATCAGCGTTGAATTGAACCGGTGCATCAAACCGAGTGTCAGGCTTCCGTAGGATGTTGCGAAACCGGAACGCTGCCCGCGCGGATCGTTCAGATAGTCAGTGCGGAAGGTCACAACATCGCGCGGTGAGGCCTTAATCACGAAATAGTCAACAGCGCCGACCGCCGAGGATAACCCCGGCAAAAATGCGCCGGGACCGCCGCCGGCACCAAGGTAGATCGGTCCACCCGTCGGAGCGTTATAGTTATTGATCGTACCGCCGACGTACGCGTTGTATTGATACAAGTAGTATGCCTCGAGATAATTTACGAGGCCGGGATTGAACACGTGCGTCCATGTCGCATTGCTTTGTTGCAGGTTGTCATGACCCCACGTGTACGCGACCTGTTGCCCTGTTGTGGGATTGGTGTACGTGCCCTTCGTGTACGTCGTGAAGCTTTGGCCGTTCGGCGAGCCGAGGCTCATCGAGTTTTGTCCGAAAAGCACTGAGTCGCGATTCGAGTGCGAAGTCCATTTGGCCAGGAGTAGCGCGGTCGGGAAATGCGCTGAAGGATCCCACGGGGCAATATCCTCACCCCAGTCGAGCGCGTATTCGAGCGACCAATAGTTGCTGAGCTTCGTCTGAAAGAGTACTCCCGTCTGCGTATATGAATCGAAGTCGAACATGATCGAGTGCGTGTACAAGAAGTTGTTCGGCGCAAGCTGCGCTTCGATGTCCGGCGGGGAAATGTAGCGTCCGACCTCGACCACAGTGCCTTGTGCCCAACGCGGGAAATAGAGCATCCCGTACGCTTCAACGGGATCGTACCCATAGGTCTGATTGCGCTGCAGCAACTGATTACTGAGGATGCCCTCCTGGGTGGTCCAACGATAATCTACGCCGTACAAATTCGAGAGACGGAAACCCCAATCGAAGTGGTTCGTCTGAACGGTATCCGGCTGCCGCTCGAATCGGAGGATAGCCTGGTCCAGCTGCCACCGATTCGGTACTTCATTGTACGTAAGCGGATAGTTCGAGAAGTGAGAGGTGCTGTACTGACCGGCTACGTTCACCCAGCCGTACGCGCGAAGGCCGCGATCCGTCGGCGTGCCGATCGTCGGTCCGATGAAGTCCGAACCGTTACCACCGATAAAAAGCGGATCGATCGGTGCAGGTAACGCGCGTCTCTCGGGCTCCGCTGCAGGCGACTCCTGCGGTGCCAGCGGTGCAGGCGACGGAGACTCCTGCGATAGAGATGCCGGAGCCATCGACGGCGAGGGCGACGGCGAGACCTCTTGTGCTTGAGCAGCAAGCGGCACGAGTGCCAGAGTCAACGTCGCGACAGAGAGACGTATTGAGTTCATCATATCGCATGTAAACATAGGTACTTGCGTACCAACCGTACAGCCGTCGAACGGACTATCCATTTGGATGTATCCAAAAGGTTCATCCGAGTGGAGGAGTGCGCCGGCTGCGCAATCGCGCTACAGTGCGGATGTGTCTAAGTCGGATGTCGCATCACACTGCGGTGAGTTTTGCGAGGTGTGTACGGTTGGCGCAAGTTATTTTGGGCGACTCTTGCGAATTTCAGGGGAACTGTTCGAACTCGAAGTTCATGACCGGCGAGGTCGCGCCGTTGCGGTCTTTGCCGCGCACGAAGTGACATCGATCATGCCGCTCCCGTCGCCGCGATTCTAAGCGGAGGTGTCACGTGGCGTCGATCAACGCACTCGTGTTCGTCGCCGTCCTCATCGTCTGCGCCGTTCCCTTAGGGCGCTTCATTGAAGGCGCGTTCAAAGGCGAACGCACGTGGTTGACTCCGATCGTCGGACCACTCGAAGCCGGTATATACAGATTATGTGCGATCGACTCGAGCGCAGAGATGAGTTGGGCGACGTACACGCGATGTGCGCTCGGCGTAACATTTTGGGGCGTAGTCGTCCTGTATCTGATTTTGCGACTACAAGCGCTGTTGCCCCTCAACCCTCAACATTTTCCCGCCGTATCGCCCGAGATTTCGTGGAATACAGCGATCAGTTTCATCACCACGACGAATTGGCAGTTTTACGCGGGTGAAAACACACTCGGCTACTTCGCGCAGATGTCGGGGCTCGCGTGGCTGAATTTTGTCGGCGGCGCCATTGGCCTCGCGACGGGCATAGCCGTTATTCGCGGCTTTGCGCGCGATCGCAGCTCGACCATCGGAAACTTCTGGGTTGACTACACTCGCTCACTCTTCTATGTTTTGCTTCCGCTCTCGATCGTCTTTGGTCTTGCATTCGTAGCCACGGGAATTCCGCAAAACTTCGCACCGTATCTCAACGTACATAATGCCGAGGGTTTTGCGCAGCTTATTACCGGTGGACCGATGGCATCGCAGGAAGCCATCAGTTTACTCGGCGGAAACGGCGGCGGCTTCGTCGGTGCCAACACCGTCTCACCGAATCTGAATCCCAGCGGAATTTCGAATTTTCTCGAGCTTCTTTCCATCTGGCTGATTCCCGCTGCACTGCCGTTCACGTTCGGTCGCATGGTACGAAACGAACGCGCGGGATACGCACTCGCTGCAACGATGTTCGTTGTGGCAGCTTTGGGATTCGGAGCGTCGCAATGGGCCGAGCACGCCGGCAATCCGGCGATTCACGCGCTCGGCGTCGCGGGCGCCAACATGGAAGGAAAAGAGGCGCGCTTTGGGGCCGAAAATGCGGGGCTATCGCTAACGGTTGCTTCGAATTCGGGAACCGGCGCGTCGAACTTCGCGTACGATTCATTGATGCCGCTCGGCGGTATGGTCGCGATGGCGAACATGCAGCTGAGCGAAGTCATTTTCGGCGGCGTCGGGAGCGGGTTGTACGGCATGCTGATGTTCGCGGTGATCACCGTGTTCATCGCAGGGCTCATGGTCGGACGCACTCCCGAGTATCTCGGAAAGAAAATCGAGCGGCGCGAAATCACGCTTGCGCTTTTTGCCGCCCTGATTTTCCCCGCGATCATCCTCTTGGGTGCGGCAGTCGCTGCCGTTACAGGTCCCGGTTTGGCGACGCTGAGTAATAGCGGGCCTCACGGATTCTCAGAAATTCTCTATGCGTTTACGTCGAGCGCGGCAAACAACGGGTCGGCGTTTGCGGGGCTTGGACCCAACCTGTTCTATGACGTCGGAACGGGCCTCGCAATGTTCGGCGGACGGTACCTCGTCATGATTCCGACGCTTGCGCTTGCCGGTGCGCTTGCGCAGCGTCCAACGAACACGCTTGGCGCGGGAACGTTCCGCACCGATAATGCAATGTTCGTGGCGTTGCTGATCGGCGTGATCATCATCTTTGGCGCGCTGACGTTTCTGCCGGCCGATGCGCTGGGTCCACTAGCTGAACACTTCACGCTCTTTTCACACCAAGCCCCGGCGCCCTGAGCGTGTCGCTACGCGCTCGACAACCGGCGGTACGGTAAACGCGCTCGAAATAATCGTCGCGACGGCAACGGCAAACGTTGCAACGACGATCGCCTCTCTGTACGGGAGATGTTGCGGGAGTGCGAGCGCGAGCGCCAGACATAACGCGCCGCGCATTCCCGCCACCCGAACGACGGCAAGCCATTCTCGCGGGAAGCCGGCCGGAAGCAAGAGCGCCGATACAGCACCTCGCGCGACGGTTACACCAATCAACGCAGCGACCACGAAGGGAAGCGCGTTGCCTACCCTCGCTACGTCGAGCGCTGCGCCGGTCAAGAAAAAGACGATAGCATTTGCGACCAGCGCTATGACGTCCCAAAAGCCCTCGACGTCTTCCGCCAATTGCCACGAAACCCAACGGCGCTCGAAATATCGGAGCGCGATCCCGCACGAGATAATGGCGAAGATACCCGATACGCGCAGGCGCTCCCCGGCAAAATAGGAGGCATACGCGCAGACGATCGTGACTGCGATCTGCAATCCGGCGTTTTTACGGTTTTGCAACGTCGACGCGGCGACAAAGGCGATACCGATGCCGAGTGCGACTCCGGCTATCGATCCGGCGAGCGCAGTCAATGCCGCGGCTGCGACCGCGCCGCGGCTCGCACTCGACGTCATAACGACCACGAGGACCGCGCGATAGAGCACGACCGCGATCGCATCGTTAAAAAGTGATTCGCACTCGACGATCGTTCGCAGCGTGCGCGGCACCGGAAGACGGCGAAAGGCGGCCACCACGGCGATCGGATCCGTCGCGCTTAGAATAGCGCCCGCCAAAATCGCTATTGCGAATGGCACTTGGATAACCGATAGGGCGCCGGCCACAATGAGCGCGGTTAGCGCAACACCGGGAACCGCAAGCGTCAGAATCGGCAACCATTGCCGCCGCATCACCCGATAGTCGAGGTTCCAGGCACCCTCGAAGAGCAGCGCGGGCAAGAGCACGTACAGCGTTAGCGAGCTGAACGCATCCGTAAGTTGCCCGGGTTCAAAGAATCCGTAGACAATGCCCGCGAGCGTGACGGCCGCGATCTGCCAGAGCTTCAATGCGTGTGCGTGAAGTTTCCGACGCCCACACCGCAAGATGCGATTGCTTCGATTGCCGAGCGCATCCCGACGACTCGTCTTGGCCGTCC
>JAMXLG010000289.1 GCA_024281135.1 Vulcanimicrobiia bacterium
CGACAGTTACTGACATCCCGCTTCCTGGAGGGTCCACATGCGTGTTTTTGTTACCGGCGCTTCCGGCTTCATCGGCTCTGCCGTCGTCCCCGAACTAATCAACGCCGGCCACAAGGTCGTAGGCCTCGCGCGCTCCGACACCGCTGCCGCGGCCCTCACCGTCGCCGGAGCCGAGGTACTGCGAGGGGATCTGGAAGATCTCGATACCCTACGCCTCGGGGCCAAATCCGCAGACGGCGTTATCCATCTCGCTTTTATTCACGATTTCTCACGGCACGAGGAAGCGTCGGCAATCGACAAGCGCGCGATAGAGACATTGGCAACGGCATTAGAAGGGAGCAATCGCCCGATGATTGCGGCATCCGGCGTCGTCGGGCTGGGGACCGGCCGGCTCGCCACCGAGCGCGACGACTTCGAAGCCTCCTTTTCGCCACGCATCGAGAACTGGCGGATGATGCTAACACTCGCTTCGCGTGGCGTACGCTCTTCAATCGTTCGTCTGGCGCCGACGGTACACGGCGACGGCGATCACGGCTTCATTCCATGGTTGATCAACATCGCGCGTGAGAAGGGCGTCTCCGGTTACATCGGTGACGGATCGAACCACTGGCCCGCCGTCCACCGCCTCGATGCGGCAACGCTGTTCCGGCTCGCGCTGGAATCTGCCTCGGCCGGCGCCGTACTGCACGGTGTCGCGGATGAAGGCGTGCAGACTCGTACGATCGCCGACATCATCGGTCGTCACCTGAATCTGCCCGTGCGTTCGGTCCCCGCAGAAAGAGCAGACGAACATTTCGGTTGGATCGGTCGGGTATTCGCTCTTGACTCGCGCGCCTCGAACGCGCTCACGCGCGAGCTGCTGGGTTGGAATCCCACGCACGTCGGCCTCGTCGAAGACCTCGAGCAAGGCCACTACTTCCGAGTTCCGGCAGCCAAGTAAGAACGCCAGGCTTGGTGCTCAGGAAGGGACTCGAACCCCCACGATGTTGCCACCACTGGTACCTGAAACCAGCGCGTCTACCAATTCCGCCACCTGAGCATAGCCCACCGCGCGGGTGCGCGATGCGGCCGGTCTCGATTCGTGAAACTTCTTAGTGTTCCTCGGGGTTTCCGGAACCACGATGTCCGCAGTCAGACTTATTTCGCACACCGCCGTCGCGCCGGAACAGGCGCTCGACCCGTATTCGGAAGCCGTTACGGGTGCTGCCGAACGGGTCAGCCCGTCAGTGGTCGCGATCGAAGTGCGTAACGGGCGGCATTCCGGCAATGGTTCCGGTTTTGTCTTTACGCCCGATGGCTTCATTTTAACCAACAGCCACGTCGTTCACGACACGCAACGTGTGAGCGTGGCGCTTCTCGACGGGCGCGAGCTACCCGCCGAGATTATCGGCGACGATCCCCACACCGATCTCGCCGTCGTTCGCATCGATGCGCCGGATTTAATTGCCGCTTCGTTAGGCGATTCGTCCTCATTGCGTGCGGGCCAACTCGTCGTGGCGGTCGGAAATCCGTACGGTCTTGCCTACACCGTGACGGCGGGCGTGGTTAGCGCCCTCGGCCGAAGCTTGCGGTCGCAATCCGGACGGTTGATGGACAACATCATTCAAACGGATGCTGCGCTCAATCCCGGCAACTCCGGCGGTCCGCTCGTAACGGCAACCGGTGAAGTAATCGGCGTAAATACCGCGGTTCTACCGGGCCAAGGGCTCTGTTTTGCGATCGCTATTAATACGGCGAAGCATGTGGCGAGTCTCTTGATTCGCGACGGCAAAGTGCGACGTGGCTATTTCGGTATCGCGGGACAAGACATTTCGCTTTCGCGTGCCGCGGCGCGGCGGTTCGAATTGCTCGATCCGCGTGCAGTTCTCGTGATGTCCGTTGAACCCGGAAGCCCTGCATCTACCGCTCGCTTACAGGAAGGCGACGTGCTGCTCGCAATTGAAGGCGAGCGCATTCTGGGAATCGATGACCTCCACAAACGCCTCACGTCCATCGATCTCCGACGTCCCTATAAGCTCGACGTTCTGCGCAAGGGCGAACGGATCGAGACGATCATTCTGCCAGTCGAATCACCTGCATGATCCGCAAGCTCGCGCCGATCCTCGGCATCACGTTTATCGACATCATCGGATTCAGCATGCTGCTTCCGATCTTGCCGTATTTCGTCACGCACTTCGGCATGAGCCCAATCGTCGTCGGCATCTTGCTCTCGACGTTTTCGCTCTGCCAGCTGATCTCTGGACCGATTTGGGGCAACGTCTCCGATCGCGTCGGACGCAAAACCGTTCTGATCATCAGTCAAATCGGTGCGACCATCGGCTGGGCGATGCTCGCATTTGCTCCAAGCATCGTTTGGGTGTTCATCGCGCGCATCGTCGAAGGCGTCTCGGGCGGAAATATCGGGATCACGCAAGCGTACGTCGCCGATCTGGTCGAGCCCAAAGCGCGCGCAAGAGCCTTCGGATTGATCAGCGCGACGTTTGCCGCGGGAATGGTTTTCGGCCCCGCGGGCGGCGGATTACTGTACTCCAGATTCGGTTTCGCGGCGCCGTTCTTGGCTGCATCGGCGCTGCAGCTTCTTACCCTGATCTTGACGGTGATCTTGTTGCCGGAATCGCGCTCCAAACTCGAGCGTGAAGAAGAGCACGTCGGCATGCGCGAGATCTTCGCGACGTTCACGAACGGCCGGCTCTCGCCGCTGTTGCTGCAGAAACTAGCGCTCTCGCTTGCGCTGTACGGATGGTATTCGGCTATTGCGCTCTATCTCGCCGGTCAGATGCATTTCGACGTCGTGCAAACGACCCAATACTTCTCGCTCTTCGCGATTTTGAACGTCGTGATCAATGGCGTCGGGGTCGGCAAGGCCTCGAACAAACTCGGCGATCGAGTGATGTCTTCTCTCGGCCTCGCATTGCTCGTGGGTGCGTTTGCACTCGCACCGTTCGTGCACAACATCTATACCTTGACGGGCGTGATGATTCTCTTTGCGACCGGCGGCGCGTTTGCAAATAACGGCCTCGTGGCGATGATTTCGAACGCGGCAACCGAGCGTGAACAAGGAACCGTTCTAGGCGTCTCGTCCTCGCTCGACTCGCTTTCGGGGATTCTCGCGCCGCCGGTTTCGACCGGCCTTCTCGCGCGTTACGGGTCGCCCTTTGCGAGCCTCGAACCTCTGATCATGTCGGCGATTGCGCTCGCCCTTGGCGTGCGAAACTCGCTGCGCGCCACCACGGTACCACACGGTGTTACGGACGATTCGATGCTTACGCCGCCGGCAGAGGAGCTAGTGTGAAGACGAAGATTACCGGTACCACGCTTCCCGTTCTTGAAGTCGGCCTCGAACCGGGCGACAAAATCGTCGCAGAGCCCGGCGAGTTCTCGTGGATGACCGACAACGTGCAGTTGAATACGACTGCGATGACCGCCGGCGCAAAAGGTATCATGGGCATCATCGGCCGCGCCCTCTCGGGCGGCGGCATTTTTATGACGGAGTACACCGCGCAGGCTGGAAACGGCCTCATCGCGTTCGCGGCAAAAGTCCCCGGGCAGATCATGCAAGTCGACGTGCAGCCGGGTCACGAGTACATGATTCACCGGCACGGCTTCTTGTGCGCAACGCACGGCGTCGAACTGAACATGGGCTTCCAACGCTCGCTCGGCGCCGGCATCTTCGGCGGCGACGGGTTTATTCTGCAGCGTTTGGGTGGAACGTGCACGGCGTGGGTGGAGCTCGGCGGCGAAATCGTCACCTACGATCTTGCAGCGGGCGAATCGATTCAAGTGCATCCGGGACACATCGGCATGTTTGAATCAACCGTCAACTTCGATATCACGTTTATGCGCGGCATCATGAACGCGGTCTTCGGTGCCGACGGACTCTTTATCGCGCGCCTGACGGGACCGGGTAAAGTGTGGCTGCAAACGCTCACGATGCCGAACCTGGCGCACGCGCTCCTTCCATATCTCGGAAAACAAGAAGCGCAAGCCGCTGCGCAAACCGGAATCGCTGGTGGTGTTGCGGGCGGCGTCGCTGCATCGGTCCTGAAGAACCTTTTCGGCGATCAATAGTCATGGTTACGAAGGTGGACCGGGAGTTCGACGGATTTCCCGAGTCCGGGCTTCGTTTTCTCAAGGCGCTCGCAAAGAACAACGATCGCGCCTGGTTCAACGACCGCAAATCAACGTATCTCGATGACGTTCAAGCGCCGCTGCACGCGCTTGTTTCGGCGGTAAACGACGCGCTGCGCGCAAAGAAGATTCCGATCGCAAGCGATCCGCGCCGCCTCTCGTTCCGCATTTACCGCGACACGCGCTTTTCACCAGATAAATCGCCGTATAAAACGCATGCGTCCGCGGTGCTGTATCACCATGGCGATCGCACCGCACCGGGCGTTCTCTACGTCCACATCGATCCGGCCGAACCATTTCTAGGTGCGGGCTTTCATATGCCCGACAACGAGTTGCTGCGTGAGTTACGCGCCGCAATCGCCCGCGACCCAAAAGCATTTCGCGCGGTGGTCGCAAAGATCGAACGCGCCGGACTGTCGATCGAAGGCGGCGAGCCATTGACGCGTTTGCCCCGTGGATTCGAGGGCGTCGACCAATCGGTCGCAGAGTATGTGAAGCGTAAGTCCTTCGTCGCGTCGCAAACGCTCGAACCTGTAGATATAAAGTCTGCATCTCTGGTGCAGCGCGTGGTGTCGTTTGCAAAAGATGCGATACCGTTGCTCGAGTGGGGATGGAAAGGCCGCTAGTCCGTGGTCGACGAGAAAACGTTGCTGCTCTATCTTCCCGCGATGCTTGCAATCACGCTCGCGCCTGGAGCGGACACGCTTTTCGTCGTAGCCTCGGCGCTACGTTCCGGTGCACGCGGCGGCGTCCTCGCCGCAACTGGCATTATTTCCGGCGGTATCGTACACATCACGGCCGCGACGATCGGCCTCTCGGCG
>JAMXLG010000290.1 GCA_024281135.1 Vulcanimicrobiia bacterium
CTTGTCAACGAGCGAGGTAAGCAAATCCAAGACATCCCACGACTGCAACTGCTCGTCGGCACAGACGGCGGTCGCCCCGTCAAGCGTCCATCCGCCGCTGAATACCGCAACCCTTCGCAAGAGTGCCTGCTCGGACGTTGTAAGAAGATCGTAGCTCCAATCGATCAGCGCTCGCATCGTTTGGTGGCGCGGTAATGCACTGCGATCCCCCACGGTGAGAACGCGGAAGCGCTCGTCGAGACTTCGTGCGAGTTGTCGCGGTGAGAGCGCTTTCACCCGCGCTGCCGCCAGTTCGATGGCAAGCGGTATCCCATCGAGCCGCCGGCAGATGTCCACAACATGCGGCACGCTCTCAACGGTCAAACTAAAGCGGTTGTCTGCGGAGACTGCGCGTTCGCTGAAAAGCCGCGTGGCCCCGTACTGCGACATCTCATCTGCGGTTAGCAACTCTGCGGCTGAAGGAACGGGAAGAGACGGCATGCGATATGTCTGCTCACCCGCGATTCTCAAGCTCTCTCGACTGGTAGCCAGGATGCGGACATCGCGACAATCAAGTAAAATCGCAGAAGCTACACGACGTGCTTCGTCAATCACGTGTTCGCAGTTGTCGAGGATGAGAAGTAAGTGTTTGCGTTTGAGATATGCAAGCAACCTCTCGAGCATCGGACGATTCGGCGGCTCTTGTACCCTCAGTATGCGTGCAATAACGCTGGTGACCAGCACCGCATCGGAGACGCGCGCGAGTTCACCAAACCAAACGCCGTCGGGGAACCCGTCGAGCATCTCAGCGGCAACCTCAATCGCGCACCGCGTCTTGCCGGCTCCGCCCGTCCCAATCACCGTGACAAGCCGACACGACTGAAGCAGTTCTTTGATCTCCGGCACCTCAGTCTCTCGGTCCACAAAGGACGTGAGTTGTGGCGGGAGATTGTTCGGCAGAGCCTCGCCCGGCAGATTGGGGAGCGCACCTTGCCGTTGTGCATGCGGTCCACGGGCGCGAGCAACATTTGCAGCTTCTTCGATTTCGAAGCGCGTGTCGTCGCCGGGTGCGAGCGCCGCGATCAACGAGTCAAGCGTCGCTTTGTGTGGAGCACGATGCAAACCACGCTCGAGCGCGCTAATCTCATCCTTGCTGACGCCGGCGAGTTCTGCGAGATTCTCTTGAGAGAGACCAGCCTCGATGCGATGACGTTTCAACAACCGAGCAAAGCTCTCGGCCATAATCCATGATCGCTTCGTCAGGCTGAAGTCGGGACCTGCGGCGGCATCACGCTCGTCGCAAAGCGAGATTACGACATCAATTGAATGTTGAAACTCGAACTAGATCAGCATCGCTGCAGCGACGGCGTGATCTTCACTCCAAGTGGTGCCTTCGGCCATGAGTTTCGATAACTCATTTTCGCCGAGCGCATCGCGGAGTGCGGGAATCATTGCATCGTACTCTTGCTGCTCGGTGTAGTCGCGGATTACTTCGAGCGCTACAAGACTCGCGTTGACGTAACCGAGGATGCGCGCCGCCCGACGACGGTCTTCGACGACCGGTGCATCGGCGTTCAGGCGCAACGCGGCAATGGCCGCCAAATGCTGCAGCGTCCAGGCGATACCTTCGCAATATTCCGTGTCGAGCACGTACGAGAGCGCATCTCGCGCCGCAGTGCGCGCTTCATCGTACCGGCCCAACGCCACAAGATAGGCCGACATGTTGAATCCGGCAAGAGCAATGGCGAGGGTTTCACCGAACACACGGAAGACCGCAAGCGCTTCGTCGGCGAGCCGCACTGCCTCGGCCGCATCTCCGGCGAGAAACTCCGTCTCGGCAAGATTCGTCGCAATAATTGCGGCGTATTGCTCCGCGTCGACTGCGCGCGCGACTTCCAACGCCTCGCGATAGTGTTGTCGCGCCACGGACACATCCCCGACGAACTTACGCGCGGCTCCCAAGCCCCGCAGCGCGAAGATGACCGATCCATGGGCGCCAAGTGACCGTGCTGCTTCCAAGGCCCGCCCAAGCAGCGTCTCCCCCTCTGCAATGTTGCCGAGGAAGACCAGCGCCCGGCCGATCTGCCCCTCCGCCGCAATG
The DNA here is from genome assembly GCA_024281135.1 of Vulcanimicrobiia bacterium. Next base: position 2,081 of record JAMXLG010000290.1, read on the forward strand.
ACACCGCGCCGATCGGCAAGCTTGCGATAGCGCGCCAACGCTCGCTCCGCCGCGGCAAGGCACACTTTGTGCTGGCAGTGCACCGTCGCCGATGAGGCCTCGGCGAGATCCAACGCGGCGAGGACTGCGTCAGGTGTATCTGCCGTGACCCGCTGCTGCGCGACCTGCACCCAGCGTCGCCCTTCGCCTGGGGCGAAGGACCACCACACTCGGCGCAGCACGCCCACCAGGCGTTCCCCGAGTAGCACGTCACCGCGCGCGCCGAACGCCCAGCAAAGCGCCGTTCGAAAATTCTCCAGCTCCGGCTGGACCTGAGCAAACCATGCGCGATAAGGCATAGTCTCCCAGGCGTCGTGGAGCTGCTCCGCCAGTCTAAGAAACGCACTTGCATGCGCCTGCGCGATCGTCTCCTCGTCGCCGGCGTCGCGGAGTTTCTCGCGTGCGTACTGTTGCGTTGACGCCAAGAGCCGATAGCGCGTTCCGCTCCCCACCGCTTCCGTTTGCACGAGCGATTTGTCCACGAGCGAGGAGAGCAAATCGAGCACCACAATCTCGTCCGTCGCGCCCTCACTGCACACTTCCGCAGCGATCTCCAACGTGAACCCACCCGCGAAGATCGAGAGCTTTCGAAGCAGTGCACGTTCGCCGTCGGAGAGCAGATCGTAGCTCCAATCGATCAGCGCCCGCATCGTCTGGTGGCGAGGTAGTGCGCTTCGATCCCCCGCAGTGAGCACGCGGAAGCGATCGTCGAGACTTTGTGCGAGTTGCCGCGGCGAGAGCGCTTTCACCTGCGCCGCTGCCAGTTCGATGGCAAGCGGTATTCCGTCGAGCCGCCGGCAGATGTCAACAACGTGCGGTGCAGTCTCAACAGTTATGATAAAGCGGTTGTCGGCGGAGACTGCCCTATCGCTGAAAAGACGCGTGGCGCCGTACCGCGACATCTCATCCGCGCTTAACAACTCTGAGGCTGACGGTATGGGAAGAGACGGCATGCGATACGCCTGCTCACCCGCGATTCTCAAGCTCTGACGACTGGTAGCCAGGATGCGGACACCCGGGGAAATGCGTAGAATCGCAGCAGCTATACGACTCGCTTCATCTATCAGATGCTCGCAGTTGTCGAGGATAAGGAGCAAACGCTTGCGCTTGAGAGACGCAAGCAATGTGTCGAGCATCGGACGATTTGGCGCCTCTTGTACTCCCAGGGTGCGTGCGATGACGGCAGTGACCAGTGTGGGATCCGAGATCGGCGCAAGTTCGGCAAGCCAAACACCATCGCTGAAACCGTCGAGTATCTGCGCGCCGATCTGCACGGCGCAGCGGGACTTTCCGACACCGCCCGTTCCAACCAAGGTGACAAGCCGATTCGACTGAAGCTTTTCTTTGATCTCCGCTACCACGTTCTCGCGGTCCACAAAGGACGTGAGTTGCGCCGGGAGATTGCTCGGCAGAGCGTCCCGCTGCGCTTGAGGTCCGCGGGCGCGAGCAAGCTTTGCGGCTTCTTCCACCTCGAGCCGCACGTCATCGTCTACCGCGAGCGCCGCGATCAGGAGGTCGAGCGTCGCTTTATGCGGAGCACGATGCAAACCACGCTCGAGCGCGCTGATCTCATCCTTGCTGACGCCGGCGAGTTCGGCGAGATTTTCTTGAGAGAGACCAGCTTCGATGCGATGACGTTTCAGCAACCGAGCAAAGCTCTCGGCCATGGCCATAACGGCTTCGTCGGGCTGAGGCCGGAGCCTGCGCCGACGTACCGAAGCGTATTGAGATGAGCGTACGAATAGCTGTGGTGCTCTATCTGGTGGCGATGATAGTCATCATATTCGCCGTAGATGTCGCGTTCTTTAGAAACCGATTCTTAGAACGGCTTATTGCAAACGTCGGCATTGTCTTGGTGTTCGCAGCTTTTTACTTGAGATTCCTCAGACATCCGTGACGAAGCTGACCTACATCACTAACACGTCGCTCGATGGTTACATCGAGGACGAAACCGGTGCCTTCGATTGGGCCAATTCCGATCAAGTATTCGACTTCATCACTGAGTTGTTGCAGCCGATCGGAACCCATCTGTTGGGACGGCGACTCTACGAGACGATGGGCCCCTGGGATGCGCCGGTCATCGACGACTATCCACCTGAACACCGCGACTTCGCCCGGGTCTGGCAGCAGGCTAAGAAGATCGTCTTTTCACGAACGTTGACAGACGCTACCACACGAAACGCGCGTGTCGAGCGGAACTTCGACCCCGAGGCTATTCGGAAACTCAAGCGGGAATCGGAGCACGACATCATCATTGGTGGCGCCGAGCTTGCGGGACTTGCGCTCGAAGCCGATCTGGTCGACGACTGTCACCTGTTTCTCCACCCGGTGTTCGTTGGCGGCGGAAAGCCGGCATTCCGAGCCGGCTTACGACGCAATCTCGAACTCCTTGAGACACGCCGCTTCAGCACCGGCGTAATCCACGTGCACTATCGCATCCTTGCGAGGCACTGAAGATCTAGCGCGTCGAATTAAGCACCCATGTCCGAGACTCCTGAACGCCCGCATAGAACAGGCTTCTTCTGGCTCGACCTTCTCGTCGCCATAAGCGCTGTCGTTATTTCGGTCGTCTCGCTCTTCGTCGCGCAGCGAGCTGATCGCACGCAAGAGCGTCTCCTCGCCGCAAGCACGTGGCCGTACGTTGAGTTTGGAACCAGCGATATTTTGGACAACCGCGTGTTGATTGCGCTCTCGTTGCGAAACGCAGGCGTGGGTCCGGCGCGCATCCGCTGGATGACGATCGAAGACAACGGAAAAGCCGCTGCCGATAACCGCGACTTGCTACGCGAGTGCTGCGGCTTCACGTTCGCCCCTCACCCAAAGACCATCACGGTGATCTCTAATACGGTCACGCACACGGTTCTCGTACCGCATGAAACAGTGAATTTTCTCACCGTCACGCCAACCGCGCAAAACGCGATCGCGTTCCAGAAACTCAATCGCGAACGAAACAACCTGCACGTTCGCGTCTGTTATTGTTCGGTGCTCGACGAGTGCTGGCTGCTGGATTCCACCTCGAATGATGATCCACACATTGTCGAAAACTGCAATCCGCCAAGCGGGGTACTCTTTCAAAGTTAGCGCAGAAACGACCTTACCACCGCTTCAAAGCGCTCGGGTTGGTCCCATGGAATGCCGTGACCGGCGTCTTGAATTTGTTCGATCCGGAGTTGACGATTGATATTTTGCAGCTCTCTTGCGGTATCAAGAGAAACCACGCCCCCATCACCAATGATGAGCATAATGGGAACGTGAATGTCGCTCACCAGCTTTTGATATTCGGGGTTTGGCGGCGTCAGCACGTCAAACGCACTCATACGGGTTTGAAATGTCGCCTCGGCTAAGAGTTCGACGATCTCGGAAGAACGATGCGAGTGTCGTGCTCTTAGGTCAGCCAACACGGCAGCTTTATCTGAGTTGAGAATGCGGCGGTGCTGCTCGACGACGTCGCTGTCGCGAACGTCGCGCTGCCACTGCGGACTAATAAACGTCGGGTCTGCTAGAATGACGCCGCTTATAACCTCGACATTTTGACACGCTACGACGGCCGCGGTCATGCCTCCCATCGAATGGCCTAGGAGAATCGGCGAAAGAAGTCCGAGCTGTTTGATAAGCGCTTCGACATCGCTTGCGTGATCCTCATATCGATATCCGTGGAGAGGTGCACTCGAGTTGCCGTGTCCCCTGGCTTCGGCATCACGACATCGAATCGATCTTCAAGGGCTCGTGCCAAGGGCGTCCAGCACGCCCCGCTCGCAGTTAACCCATGAAGCAGAACCAGCGCCGGCTTAGAGCCCCCAGTTCTTCGGTAATGTAAGTCGACACCGTTTCGTTGACAGACTCCACTCAACCAATTCGTCACTGTGTTCGATGTTTTTTGTCGTCCTTGTGATATAATCCGCTGCAACCGGTCGGGGCCGGCGTCGAGGTTTGTTTGTGAAATATGAACAGACGCCGCGTTGGGTTTCGGCGGCCATTATTCTCGTCGCGCTGTCCGTGTTTATCAATTACGTCGATCGAGGCAATCTTTCGACCGCGGCGCCGATCATCAAAGACGAATTTCACATCTCCGCTGGTCAACTGGGCCTCTTATTGACGGCATTTTTTGTAACGTACGCGCTTTCCAATTTCATCGTAGGCTGGCTCATCGATCGAGTCGAGGTGAGCTGGGTGTTAGTGATTGGCTACAGCGCGTGGTCCGTCGTTACAACGCTAACGGGATTTGTGCAAACGTTTTCGGCACTGATCGTGTTGCGCTTGCTGCTCGGCGCAGCGGAATCCGTTGCGTTTCCGGCATACTCGAAAATATTCGCCAAGTGTCTGCCGCCCGCGCGTCTTGGTGCGGCGAACGGCGCAATGCTCGCAGGAATGAGCTGCGGACCGGCATTTGGGATCTTTGCAGGCGGACTCGTAATGGCCGCGTTCGGATGGCGCGCATTCTTTATTGGATTCGGGTTTGCGAGCTTGCTCTGGGTATTGCCGTGGTTTGCCTTCGTGCACGGACGGTTATGCAATAGCGAACGTACTGCTGATGAAAAGGCCGCGAAGCTTTCCGATATTTTGCGAGAGCCGGCGCTATGGGGAACGAGCCTCGGCCACTTCTTCGGCCTGTATCTCTTCTACTTCATCCTCACTTGGATTCCGTACTATCTCGTACACGAGCGTCACCATTCGATCGCAGAAATGGCTGTCATCGGCGGCGCCGCATATGTAGTGATGGCGATCGCGTACGTCGCCTCTGGTTGGATTACCGATACGTTGATTCACGTCGGCGTCTCGACGACCGTTGCACGGAAATCGGTGCTCTGCTTCGGCTTAGTGACGGCCGGCACATTTGCGCTGTTGTGCGCGACGAGTAGTCCCGCACTCTCGATCGTGTTTTTGATTGTGGCGGCGGGCGGAACGGGACTGTTGGGAACGCAGGTTTGGGCAATCGTCCAAACGTTGGCCGGCACCCACGCAGTGGGACGCTGGACCGGAATACAAAACGGCATCGGGAACATGGCCGGCGTCATCGCACCAGCGCTCACCGGCATCCTCGTCGATCGCACAGGGAACTTCACAGTGCCGTTTACGATTGCAGCCATCACGGCATATGTCAGCGCGTTCGTATGGGTGTTTGCCGTGGGCCCGGTCTTACCCGTAGACTGGGCGGAGCGTGCGAGGTTGAGAGTCGCAAAACTCGTCACGGAGTAATACCTCGAATTCGCGAGAACTTTGCGGGGCATTGACGAAGTGATCTTGGACTATGGCCGAGAGCTTCGCGCAGTTGTTAAAGCGCTATCGGGTCGCCGCTGGTTTGTCCCAAGAGACGCTCGCGGACCGCGCTCACGTCAGTGTGGATGCGATTAGTTACCTTGAGCGCGACGAGCGACATGGTCCGCAAAAAGCGACGCTCGATCTGTTGATTGCTGCACTCGCGCTTGACGACGATGCGCGCCACCAACTCGAAGAAGCCGCAAAGCTGGTTCGTGCGCGCGGACCTCAAGGGCAACGGCACGGTGTATCCCCTGATTCGCCGGATGAATTTTTGCCGAACAATCTTCCACCGCAACTCACGTCCTTCGTAGGCCGCGAGAACGTGGTGCCAGAGATCAAACAACTGCTTCAATCGCATCGGCTTGTCACGGTCGTCGGAACGGGTGGTGTGGGTAAGTCTCGCTGCGCGATTCGCGTCGCTCGGGACGTGCTCGACAGTTCCGTCGACGGCGTGTGGTTTGCCGAACTCGCGCCCACCTCTGATCCTGCGCTGGTCACTAGCGTCATTGCGCGCACTCTGAAGGTACAAGAGACGTCGTATCGTCCGATGCTCGATACACTCCTGGCGTATCTCAAGCGCAAGCGTTTGCTCCTTGTCCTTGACAACTGCGAACACGTGATTGACGAGGCCCGTCGTGTTGCTGCTGCGATCTTACATAGTTGTCCCGACGTGCGCATCCTCGCTACCAGCCGGGAAAGCTTGAGTATCGCGGGTGAGCAGGTGTTTCACTTGCCGTCGCTTCCGGTGCCGTCAACCTCACAGTTGCTATCGGCAAATGAGATGATGCATTACGGCGCGGTGCAACTCTTCATGGATCGCGCAGTCTCCGCCGACAACGGCTTTTCCTTAAGCGTTGAGAGTGCGCCGCATGTTGCGGACATCTGCCGCCGGCTCGACGGAATACCGCTTGCCATCGAACTTGCTGCAGCGCGGCTAAAGGTACTCGCG
>JAMXLG010000291.1 GCA_024281135.1 Vulcanimicrobiia bacterium
CGAGCATCCGCGCGATAACCGGATGCTCTTTCATCCGCTGCAGCTCGTTGTGCGGATCGGTCGTCGGGTTTTTGTAATCCAACCCGGTGACCATGCCGATGTCGAGAACGTTGTCCGCCATTCCATAAATGAATCCGCCTCCGAACGTCTCGGGCGGAAGAGGATAACCGAGCGTATGAATTACCGCGCCGGCTTTAAAACGGTCATCAGGAAGTTGCCAGAGCTCCTTGACTCCGGCTGCGTAGACTTGCGGCTCGCGATCCTCGTCAAGTGCGAGATGTGACGACGCCTGCTTTGCAAGCGTCCCACGCGGTCCTTCGCCGAGAACGACGACTTTGGCGATGATGTCCGCCCCCGGCTCGTAGTTCGATCTCGGTACGCCGTTGTGGTCGAGCCCTTTATCGCCGGTACGCACCCCAATCACGCGATTCTCGTGCCATAGCAGTACCTGTCCGGGAAACGCCGGGAAGACTTGCGCGCCGGTCTCTTCGGCTCGATCGCCAAGCCACTTGCAGAGCTTCTGCAAAGAGGTGACGTACTTGCCGTGATTGTTAAGCGGCGGCGGTGTAAGCGGAGCTTTGATCTTTCCGCGTGACGTTAGAAACCACAGCTCGTCGCTAGTTACCGGCGACTCGACCGGCGCGCTGTCGCGCCAGTTCGGAAGCAGCTCGTCGAGCGCCCGGGGATCCATGACGGCTCCCGAGAGTCCATGATAGCCGATCTCGCCAGCCTTCTCGATCACCAAGATCTCGAGCGCGCGACCGGCCGCGCCCGCCAGCTGCCCGAGCCGAATCGCACCGGCGAGACTTGCGGGACCTGCACCAACGAAGAGGACGTCAACTTCGAGTCGATCGCGTTCGGGCATCACTAGCTACTTAAACGGCTTGGAAAAGGATTCCTCAGCTAACGCCGCGATTGCCGCGCGCACGGCTGTTTGGTGCATCGCACCCCGAACCGCCCACGCGCTCGCCGACGGCGTTTCGAAGGTCAACGCTTGACGCGCGCTGCCGGCCGCAGTCGCCAGCGAGTAGGAAAGGCCGCCAAGGGAGAGTGCCTCTTGCAGTGAGTCGGGTACGACGCGCCCTCGTTCGCGCCGGCAGTGCGCGTCGCGCAGCGGTCCGGCGAGATCGAACGTTGACTCGAGTGGGTCGATCGCAAAACCGTGGGCGTCGAGCGCCGCGATAACGCGACGCCCTAATCGCCCGCCGCCGTACTCGTAGCAGTAAAATCCCGTCGCATCGCAATCTTCGTGCAAGTCGAGCGATAGCGCGAACTTCCGGTCGCGGTTCGTCTCCAACACCGCGCACGCTTCCGGCGACTCGCCGTCACCGCTGAAGGTTCTATTGAGGTCGACGCCTTGCGCGCTCTCCCGCGTGCGTGCATCGAAGCCGGTCACGTTGATGCATGGCCAAATGCGATAGGAAAACGATGAATCGAGCGCATCGCCTTCGAGCAGCTCGAGTAAGGCCCACGGGCCGGCGGGCTCATCGCCATGCAGCCCGGCTGCAATTGCAATAGCCGGCAGCCTCGGATCCCCCATGTCGGCACAGAGCAGCGAACGGCCCGTGCTGCCGCACGCGATCTCGCGCAAGCGTAGGTCGCGTGCGTGCAACGCTTCCCAGCGCTGCCGCAGCTGCCGGTAGGTTCCCTTCGGTACCGTCACGCAAGCTAAGACCCATGAATGCTTCCTCACGTCGCAGCTTTGCCAGCGACAATAACGCGCCGATTGCACCAGAAATCCTGCGGGCGGTCGTCGAGGCCAACGTTGGCGACACCGTCGGCTACGGCGACGACGTTTGGACCGCAAGAATGACGGAGCGTTTCAAGCAGCATTTCGGCGAGCGAACGGACGTTTATCTCACGTTCAACGGCACCGGCGCGAACGTTGCCGCGCTCAGCTCGCTTTTGCAGCCTTGGGAAGCAGTGCTCGCCCCGGCGACGGCGCATCTGCAAACCGACGAATGCGGCGCGCTCGAACGCTTTTCCGGATCGAAAGTGATCCCGATCGCGACGGCCGATGGGAAGATTCGCCCAACCGACCTCGTGCCGTACTTGCGGCCCCGCGACGTCCACTTTCCTACGCCTCGCGCGATTTCGATCTCGCAGGCGACCGAGCTCGGTGGTGTATACGAGCTCGATGAGGTGCGCGCGCTCTGCAGCTTCGCTCACGAGCGCAACCTCATCGTTCACATGGACGGGGCGCGCATCGCCAACGCCGCCGTTGCCCTCGGTGCGACGCTGCGTGAAGCGACCGTCGATTGCGGTGTCGACGTCCTGAGTTTCGGCGGCACCAAAAACGGTCTTATGCTCGGCGAAGCGATCTGCTTTTTCGATCCCGACCTCCACGGTGGCGCGGCTCCTTTCGTGCAGAAGCAAGCGATGCAGCTTGGATCGAAGCAGCGCTACCTCGCCGCTCAGCTCGACGCGCTGCTCGCCGAAGATCGCTGGTCGCGCTACGCCGCACATGCCAACGAGATGGCGCAACGCTTATACAAGCGCGTGAAGTCGATCGACGGCGTGGACGTCACTCGACCGGTCCGCTGCAACGCCGTCTTTGCTACGCTCGATCGCGATGCGATGGCGCGAATTCAGCGTCAGTTCTTCTTCTACGCGTTCGACGAAGCGCTCCCGGAAGTTCGCTGGATGACGCACTGGGCGACGGCGGAACGCGACGTCGATGATTTCGCCGCGTGTATCGAAGCCTGCGTCGGCGGCAGTTAAGTGCGGAGCATCCGGCGCTCCGGACGCCCGTCCGGTGCGCTGTGCGCTTCGCCTGTATCAACGAAGCCGCGGCGAAGATAGAAGGCTTTTGCGCGCGTATTGCCTTCCATGACGCGCAGCGAGACCTTCTCGATCTGTTGCGCATCGGCCCACTCGAGCACGGCGTTGACGAGCGCGATCGCCACGCCTTTGCCGCGAGCAAAGGGAGCGACCCACATTGAGATGAGCTCGATTTCAGCGCCTACATCGCATCGAACTCCGCTCACCATGCCTGCCGGCTTTCCCCCGAAGTAAGCAATGACGTTGAACGGCACGTTGGTAAGACGCTCGCGCCACCGCTGCTCGGTGTCGCCCCCGCCCTGCCACGACTCGAACGTCGACCCGAAAGCATAAGGCGCCTCGCGAAGCGCTTCCAGACGAATCTCGCGGAAGACCTGCCATTCGTCCGCCGCCAGGATGCGTAGCGCAACGCCGGACGTCCCCCTCACGCCGTCCAGTCGAGCATTGCATGCCAGTCGGGCTTTGGAAAGCGCTGCTTCGATTTGATCGCTTCGACGTACTTGCGTTTTCCGGCGCGGTTGCCTTTACCGAGCATCAGGCCGCCGACTAGCCGGTCTTCCCAGAAAAAGAGCGCGCGATACCACTTCTTCTCGTGGTCGATCTTGCGCGCGATCTCTAGATCGGGTCGCAGATCGGTGCCGAGGCCGAACTGCGTGATCGTCTGACCTTTGAAGAGCAACGACGAATACTCGGGCACGTCGTGGTACTTCTCGCTGCCGCCCATCATGTTGAGCGCCACGACTTTTCCGTGCGCTCCGGCGTTGTTCCAGGTTCCCATGCGGTAGCGAATTTCAAGAATTGGGTCGTAAAAATCGGCGACGTCGCCGGCTGCGTAGATCCCCTTGATGTTCGTTTCCAAATGGTCGTCGCAGAGAATCCCGTTCTTGCTCGTATGAATCCCGGAGCCTTCGCAGAGCTCGGTATTCATCGCGAGGCCGAAGCCGTACGCGTAACACTCGGCGGCGATCTCCTTACCCGTGTTCGTGCGCACCTTCGTAATCGCGCCGTTCGATCGCACGAAATCTTCTACTTCCTCGCCGTAGTGCATGTGAACGCCGTCAGCCTTGGCGGCTTCGTGAAGAAGTGCGCCCGCCTCTTCGTCGATGATTCGATGCAGGCCGCGCGGACCGCGCATGAGCCAATGAGTCTCGAGTCCTCGCGACGCGAAGGCCTCGGCGAGCTCGTACGCGATGAACGAACCGCCGATCGCGACGCCGGCGCGACTCCGGTCGATCTGCTCCGATATCGCGCGTGTGTCGTCGAGGTATTGAAACGGGAAAAGATTTGCGGCACCTTCCGCACCCGGCTTGCCGATCGGGTTCGGCCGCCCGCCCGTCGCGATCAACAAAGCATCGTAAGGAAACGACTTTCCGTCGACTTGCACGATCTGCTCCGCGGGAATGACGCGCTCGACGTGAGTGTTCAGATGCAACGCGATGCGATGCTCCTCGTGCCACGCGAGATTTCTAATCATCACCTTTGCTTCCGGGATCTGTTTGCGCAGCATCGGCGGAAGAGAAATGCGGTTGTAGAGCGTGTAGGGCTCGTCGCCGAAGAGGGTGATCTCGCAGGATGGGTCGTGCTTGCGAAGCTGCTCGGCGGCGGTCGTCCCGGCGAATCCGTTGCCGATGATAACGTACTTGCGAAGATCTCCGCCGCTCGCGCTATCCATGTAGGCCGAGCGCGACCATCATCTTGAAGCCCACCGTCAGCGCGCGTTCGTCAATGTCGAAGCGCGCGCTGTGATGCGGCTCCCGGCCCAGCTTTTCGCCCCTCGCTCCGATCAGAAAGTAGGCGCCGGGTCGAAGCTGTTGCATGAACGACATGTCTTCCGACCACATCACGATGTCGTGCGGATCGACGACGTTCCCCGCACCGACGACTTCGCGCGCCACCTCGCGGACGACGGCGTTTGCCGTAGGATCGTTCACAGTCGGCGGATAGACCCAGTGATATTCGAATGCGTATTCGAGGCGCAGCGCGGCGCAGAGACCGGCGGTCACCCGCTCGATTCGCTCCGGCACTGCTTTGCGCACGGCATCGTCAAAGGCTCGCACGGTTCCCTGCATTTGGGCGCGCTCGGGGATGACGTTGAAGGTCGTGCCGGCATGGAGCGAGCCGACCGTGACGACCACCGGCTGCGAGGCTGCGACCTCGCGGCTTGCGATCGTTTGGAGCAACGAGACAAGCTTGGCGGCGCCAACAATCGGATCGACCGCCCTCTCGGGCATCGCGCCGTGACCGCCCTCGCCTTTGAGCTCGATATCGAAGCGATCCGACGACGAAAAGAAAGGGCCGTCGCGAATTCCAACTTTTCCGGCGTCGAGCCCACTGTAAAGATGTAACGCGAACGTGCGGTCGACGTGCGGGTTCTCCAAGGCACCGTCGTCGATCATCTGCTTGTTGCCTGAGAAGCCCTCTTCACCCGGCTGAAAGCAAAAGACGAGCGTGCCCGGAACCTCGGCGCGCCGGCGATGCAGCTCACGCGCCGCCGCCAAGAGGATGGCCATGTGCCCGTCGTGACCGCAAGCGTGCATGACGCCACGGTTGCACGAAGCGTACGCTGCATCGTTTAGCTCCTCGACGGGCAGCGCGTCCATATCGGCGCGCAGCAGCGTGACCGGTCCCGGCTTTCCGCCGCGCAGCGTAGCGAGCACGCCGGTCTTTCCGACGCCCGAGCGAATCTCGTCGAAGCCGAAGCCGCGCAGCTCCCGCTCGATGTAGGCGGCTGTTTCATGCTCCTCCATCGAAAGCTCGGGGTGCGTGTGAAAGTGGCGCCGGAACCCGACAAGCTCGTCGTGCAGCGCGGCGGTGCTACTTGGACTCATATGGCTTGAACCACAGCCGGCTGTTTTTGTAGTCGAAGATTAGGTCGAAGCTAGCGAGCGTGTCTCGCCCGATCAAGCCGTCGTAATCTCGATCTTGAGCGTCCGCAGCCGACGGGACGACGACTTGCG
>JAMXLG010000292.1 GCA_024281135.1 Vulcanimicrobiia bacterium
AACTCGTGGGATGTCGTGACGTTCATCACGATCGCGAATCCCACGCCGCCAGAGCGGAAGTAACGCAATCAGTTGTGGTGCACGGGCTCCGTTTCGGCGCGATGCGTGACGGTGACCGGAGCGTAGCGAACCTGCGTTCCGCGCAGCCGTTCCCGGATCGACTCTATGACGAGATAGAGCACGGGAACAAAGACGAGATTGAGCACGGTCGAAATCAACATGCCGCCGAACACCGCCGTTCCGAGTGAGTTACGGCTCGCGCTGCCGGCGCCCGTTGCGAAAACCAGCGGTGAGATGCCGAGGATGAACGCAAGCGACGTCATGAGAATCGGGCGCAATCGCACCTCAGCAGCTTGACGGATTGCATTCGCAGCCGTCAACCCTTGCGCGCGGAGCTGGTTCGCAAATTCAACGATCAGAATCGCGTTTTTAGATGCAAGACCGATCAGCATGACGAGTCCGACTTGTACGAACACGTCGCTCCCGATGTGCCGTATGCCGATAGCCCAAAGTGCACCAAGCACCGCAACGGGAACCGCAAGCAGGATCACGAGCGGATCCCAAAGATTGCCGTATTGTGCGGCGAGGACGAGAAAGACGAACACGATGCCGAGCCCGAAGATGATGCCGGCGAGATGTCCGCCTTCAATTTGGTCGAGCGAGAGACCCGACCACGCGTACGTCATCCCTGCTGGCAATGTTTGATTCGCAGCTTCTTCCATCGCTGCAATCGCATCGCCCGATCCAACGCCGGGTCGTGGCGCGCCGTCGACTTCGATCGAACGGAACAGGTTGAAGTGCGTGATTTCCGTGGCCGTTTTGGCCGGCGACGGGACGAGCACCTCGCTTAGCGGAACGAGCCCGTTTGCGGGTGACCGCACGTACATGTGCGAGAGCCCCTCGAGATTCGATCGGAAACCGTCATCCGCTTCGACGTACACGCGATACGAACGGTCCTTCATCGTGAAGTCGTTTACATATTGCGAACCCATCATCGTGCTCAGCGTTTGTGCAACATCGCCGACCGGGATGTGCAGCGCCTCGACTTTCGTCCGATCGATCGCAAGGTTCATCTCCGGCAAATCGTTGCGGAACGCTGTAAACGCAGCCGCGATACGAGGATCGGAATTCGCGGCACCTAGGAGATGCATCGTCGAGCCGAACGATGTATTGAATCCAAGATCGTTCTCGTCGAGTACCTGGAACTGGAACCCGCCAACGTTACCGACGCCTTGAACGGACGGCGGATTGAACGCAAGCACCTGCGCGTCGGTAATACCGCTCATGATCCCGTAGAGCCGCCCGAGAATTGCGCGGAAGTCGTGCCCCGGTCCGCGGCGTTCCGACCACGGCTTGAGTGGAAGGAACATTATAGCGCGGTTCGGCGCCATCCCAGTGAAGCCGAAACCGTTCACGGTAAACACACCTTCGACTTCCGGGACGGCTGCCTGGATTTGCCCGGCGACCTTGGCCGCAATGCGATGCTCGGTGTCGACGGACGTTCCAACCGGCGCTTGCAACACGACGATCAAATAACCTTGATCTTCGTCTGGAATGAACGACGAGGGCGTTCGCGCGTACGTCACGCCGGTCAATAGCAGCACGGCGCCGAAGAGTGAAAGGACGAGACTGCGGCGCGTGATGATCTGACCCAGTGCCGCGTGATAGCTGGAACGCATCCACTTGATCGCGCGATTAATCGCGGCGAAGACCGCCGAGGTCGGCGGATGCGCGTGCTGGAGAAGGATCGCGGAGAGCGTCGGGGCGAGCGTGAGCGCGGTAAAAAGCGAAATTGTAATCGAGCACGCGATCGTGATGGCGAATTGCTTGTAGAGTAGCCCCGTCGAACCCGGGAAGAAGGCCACGGGAATGAAGACCGCAAGCAGCACGAGCGATGTCGCGACCACGGCGCCCGTAATCTCCTTCATGCCTTCGATCGCCGCGTCGCCCGGAAGCAGATGCTTGTCTTGAACGAAGCGTGCGATGTTTTCGATGACGACGATGGCATCGTCGACAACTAGTCCCGTCGCAAGCGTGATGCCGAAGAGGGTCAGGGTATTGATCGAAAATCCGAGTACCTTGAGCAGCGCGAACGTTCCGATGAGCGACACCGGGATCGTAAGCACCGGAATCAGCGTCATCCGCCAATTCTGCAGGAACAAGTAGATAACCAATACGACGAGCAAAATAGCGACGGCAAGCGTGATGACGACTTCCTTGATCGACTCGCGCACGAAGAGCGTCGCGTCGAACGGAATGACGTACGAAATGCCCGGAGGGAACGTCTTCGCGATCTGATCCAGCGTACTCCGTACGTTCGATGCCGTCTCGAGAGCGTTTGCATCCTGCGCTTGAATGATGCCGAAGCCGACGGTGTTCTGTCCGTTCCAATCGGCCGAAGTGCTGTAATCTTCCGCGCCGAGTTCGGCGTGCCCGACATCAGAGAGGCGCACGTATGCGCCGTCCGGCGTCGTCTTTAGAATGAGATTGTCGAACTCTTGCGGTGTTTTCAGTCGCCCTTCGGCGTTGAGTTGAAGCTGAAGAGGCTGCTTGCCGCTCGTCGGCGGCGCGCCGACGGCACCAGCGGCGATTTCTTGATTCTGACTTTGAATAGCCGCGGTTACATCGTTCACCGTCAGGCCCTCGGCTTGCAAACGGATCGGATTGAGCCAAATGCGCATCGCGTACCGGCGCAATCCGAAAACGCGTACGTCGGCAACGCCGGGCACGCGTTTAAGGGCATCGATGACGTGATGTTCGGCGTAGTCGCTCAGGACGTTCGAAGCAACGCTACCGTCGGAACGAATACCGATGCCGAGGATAATGGCCGACGAGCTCTTTTTCACGGTGACGCCCGTCTGTTTCACGGCGTCGGGGAGCTTGCCGGTTGCGGAAAGAACGGCGTTCTGTACGTCCGCTTCGGCCGCGTTCAGATCGGTTCCGAGCTTAAACGTCGCTGTGATCGACGACGTTCCGTCGTTGCTGCTCGTCGAAGACATGTAGCGCAAGCCCGGCACGCCGTTGATCGAATCTTCAAGCGGCGTCGTAACCGCACTCTCTACGGCTTGCGCGTTGGCGCCGATGTAGTTTGTGGTAACGCTCACTTCCGGCGGCGCCACTTTCGGGTACTGCGCGATGGAAAGCGTCGGGATTGCGATCAAACCCGCGATGAGCACGATCGCCGATGCGACGCCGGCGAAAAGCGGGCGCTGCAGGAAAAACGAAATCATGAAATAGCCTCGGAAAGTGCGCGCCGCAACCGCTTGCGCGCGCGTTGAAGATGGGTGCGAACCGTGTGGTACGGCAGTGCGCTGCCGGCCGAGATCTCGTGCGCCGAGAGCCCATGCACGTCGTGCAGCAGCCACGTGTCGCGATATGTAGCGGAGAGATCGCGCACGGCGGAAGCGAGTTCTTCAATCGTCTCCGCGCGTGTTACGACGGCTTCCGTCGCCTCGCTTGCGGGCTGTACATGCGCAAGGGATTCTTCGTGTGGCCGAACCTTACGCAAAT
>JAMXLG010000293.1 GCA_024281135.1 Vulcanimicrobiia bacterium
GATACGCTCGATCAATTGCGCGAAGTGCTCGAAGAACGCATCGACGCCGTGTTACTCGACAATATGAGTCCGGCGATGCTAGCGGAAGCAGTTCGCATCGTCGACGGTCGTGTCATCACCGAAGCGAGCGGCCGCATTCGTCACGAAAACGTCCGCGCGGTCGCCGAAAGCGGCGTCGATCTCATCTCCGTCGGCTATTTGACGCACAGCGCCCCCGCACTCGACTTAGGCCTCGACATCGTTCTTTAGTAGTACGACGCTAGGTACAGCGCGACGATTACGCCGATAGCGGCGACGAGCAGGGTGATGATGTAGGCGCCGGCGCGCGGGAGTGACTTTACGATGCCGATGCGCAGCGCTTTGTCGGCCGTCGCATAGCGCCATCCGCCGAGTGCGCCGATGATGACGCCGACGACCGCCATAATCACACCGAACGCGGTCGAGTAGTGTGGCCCCGCCAACTGGATGTGGGTGACGAGCGAAAGCTGCTCGACGAAAATACCGAAGCGGGCCACCACGAAACCGAACGCGATAAACGCGAGCGAGGTGCGCACGTACGCAAGAAATGTCCGTTCGTTTGCGAGAACGTCTGTCGCCCTTACATCCGCCGTCATGGGGCGCTCGTTCGAAAGCGAATCTCCCTGACGAACGTCGGGAGTTTCCGGTGTGCGCGCCATATGGCGATCTTCTACGCGACTACTCCTGTTTCACTTCGTTTTATTGCGGTGCGGCCACCAACGCGGATCCGCCTTCACTATTAGGACGCGGGAAGGTTCCGGACGTGGTAATCTGATTACCCTGCTCGTCGTAGACGGTTATGACGCCGCGTTCGCCCTCGATGTACAGCCGATTATTATTCGCGTCAAACGCTATCGCGAAGCCCCCACCTGCAACAGCCGGAAACGTCCCCTTCGTCGGAACCGTTTTACCTGATTCGTCGAACGCGGTAACGGCGCTAGAGCAGATTCCACTCACGGTTCCGTCCGTACTTATTACGTAGAACAGACGATTGTGCGGGTCAAACGTTATGGCAACATTCGCTCCACAGCCGTATCCGATCGATGCATTTGGAAGTTGAACGCCATTGCCTTGTTCATCCCAAACGAAGAGTTCGCCCGGTTGGGGCACGCCGAAAAACGGGACCGTGCTGATGCCATAAAGATGACGGTTGAACGGATCGAACGCAACGCCCGCGGTCGGATGTATGGCTTGGTCCGGACCGGGGAACGTTCCGGTAACCGTAACGCGGTTTCCCTCCTCGTCAAAAACAGCACCCATCGTTGGACCGGGGCCGCCGCGACTTATCGTGTAGATGAGGTGGTTGTTCGTGTCAACCGCGACGTTCTCAAGGGAACCGGGGAAAGACCCCGCGGTCGCAACAGGATTGCCGTTAAGGTCGAACACCTTGAGGTGTGGTGCTGATGAAACGTAAAGTCGACTGTTGTGCGAATCAAATGCGATTCCGAGTGGGCCAAGTAGATCCGCAAACGGGCAGTTCGCGACTGGATGGCCTTCTTCGTCGTAAACCGAGATTAAATCGAGTCTAAAGTTCGTCGCGTAGATCCTGACCGAAGATGTAGCTCCGACAGGCACAGGCGGCGATGTCGCGCCGACAGGTGGCGGCGTCTGACCCGAATTCTGTATCGGTTGGGGAACTTGCCCGGGCAGCGAAGGTGTCGCACTACTCCCACCTCCGCCACTACAAGCTGCGAGTGCAAGGAGTGACAAAAACAACACGCCGCTTATACACGGTGCGACGCGTTTCTCCGATGCAACCATAAGGCGATCTCCCGTCGAGGCAACGGTGGCCGTTTTCAGTTGCACTATAGGCTTGGTGACCTCGCTCTCCCAGAGGCCGCCGCCCCCACCCGGAGAGGTGCTTCGAGGGTAGCTGACCATGCCGCGGGTGCCGGGGTTCGCGGCAGGCGTCCCGAACTCGACGTCATGTCCTCAAAAGATCTGCACGAGCCCCCGGCCGCTAAAACCAACAGCTACGATCCCGAGACGCCCCAAGCGCTTGTCGACTTCATGGCGCGCGATTGGGTCGACGCGCCGGTTCGCATCGGCGCGCATCCGCAACTCGCGCGGCTGCGCTCGCGGCGCGACGCGCTCTCGCGTGCTTTTCCGGGCCGGTACATCGTGGTTCCCGCGGGTCGCGAAAAAGTGCGCGCAAACGACACGTACTTTCGCTTCCGCCCGTCGAGCGACTTTGCATATCTGATGGGAGACGGCGAGCCGGGCTCGCTGCTTGTCATGGAACCCGACGGCGCATCGCATCGCACGCTGCTTTTTGCGCCCGAACACAACCGCGGAAAAGCAGAGTTTTTCACCGATCGCATCTACGGTGAATTGTGGGTCGGACGTCATCGCGGATTGGATGAAAGCCAGATCTTCTACGGCGTCGACCGCTGCCGTTCGCTTCAGGGGATCGATGCGTATCTCCAGTCGCTCGAAACGTCGAACTCGCCGGTCGTCGACGCACACGATCTCTCGGTATATCTCGCGGAGATGCGTCTGATCAAGGACGAATTCGAAGTCGCCGAACTGCGCAAGGCGTGCGAAATTACCAAGCGCGGATTCGAAGACGTGATTCGAACGTTTTCTTATGCGACGACGGAACGTCAATTCGAAGCAGCGTTTTGGGGACGCGCGCGCATCGAAGCAAATGACGTCGGGTATCTCACGATTGCCGCCGCGGGCCATCACGCGTGCACGCTGCATTGGAATCGCAACAGCGGTCAGATCGAGCAAGGCACGATGCTACTTTTGGATGCCGGTGTTGAGTGCGATTCGCTTTATACCGCGGACATTACGCGCACGCTGCCGATCGGCGGAACGTTCACGCGCGCGCAGCGCGCGGTGTACGATCTCGTGTGGGAAGCCCAGCGTGTCGGCATCGACGCGGCTGCGCCCGGCGTCGATTTTCTCGAACCGAACCGGCGCGCGATGCGCGTGCTCGCGCAAGGGTTGATCGACCTCGGCATTTTGCGCACGTCCCTCGACGAAGCGCTCGATCCCGAGAAGCAATTCTACCGGCGTTACACGCTGCACAATGTGAGTCACATGCTGGGACTCGACGTGCACGATTGTGCTCGCGCGCGCAGCGAAAACTACCGGTACGGAA
>JAMXLG010000294.1 GCA_024281135.1 Vulcanimicrobiia bacterium
GAGCGCCGTACGAGTGCACAGGCGACGGGCCGGCGCCCAGACCGAGTACAGTATGGACGGCCGGCCTGCTCATCGTTTCTGCTGTAGCGCTTGTGGCCGCAGCTGCGTTCGGGGTCGACGTCGGATACACGGCACTCGGAGCCGCGGCGTTTTCGCTTGCGACGATCGCGGTCCGTGCACCCGAGAGCGCGAAGACGGCCCTGCGGCACACGACGTGGTCGATCGTTCCGCTCGTTGCGGGATTCTTCGTCATCGTGAGCGCGTTGGATCGCAGCGGCTCGATCGATGTGATACGCGCGCTACTCCATCGCAGCGAAGCGCTGGGAACGGTTGGCACGTTCTACATCGGAGCCCTGATGACGATCGCTGTGAACGTCTTCAACAACTTGCCGGTCGCACTGGCCTCCGGCGTAGCTGTGCAGTCGGTGCATGTCGCGCAGCGTGTCGTTGACGCGACGCTCGTCGCCATCGATCTGGGTCCTAATCTCGCGATCTCCGGTTCGCTCGCCACGCTGCTATGGCTCGTCGTGCTTCGTCGCGAAGGAATCAACGTGACGGCTTGGCAGTTTTTGCAGGTCGGAACGCTCGTCTTGCTTCCGGCGCTCGTCGCCGCTCTTCTTTTCGTTCGCTGATCATGAACCGTCTGCTGCGTGTAGCCGCAATCGTCTTACCATGTGCCTTTCTGCTCGGCGTCGCTCAGGCGCCGTCAAATCCGTCGACGTTCGAGATTCTCGGCGCGAGCGTTCGCATCGAAATCGAACGCGGCGCAACGATTCTTCCCGCAAGCCTCGTACCGTCGTTGCACGCCGGTGACATCATTCGCCTCTCATTTCCGAAGGGCGTTCAGTTCAGCACCTCGCCGCGTTGGCACTTGGTCGTCGCGAACATGTACGACGATTACTTGCAACATGCGCCGTCGTTCCCGATTCCCGACGCGGATTTGAGGCTGGAAAAGCCCGGCTACGTGTGGACTGTCCGCGTCATCCCCGATGCCACGCCCATCTTCTTCTTGGTGCCCGAGGACGGAACGCGCCGGGGGCACGGCATTCCCGACGCGCGCGCAGCGATCGACGATTTGCGTAATCGCGCTTTGCTGCTCAAAACCGCATCGCTTTCCGCGAGCGCCGAAGAGAAGAAATCGATGATGGAATCGTTTCTGCACTCGCTCGCCAACGCTCAGCCGCAGCAAAATGCTGATTCGCGAGCGCGCGTCGCCGCTGCGACGCAATCGATGTTCGGCTACGATCTAGCCGATCAGGCGTGCTTCGATCCATCAGCCGCGCAGAGTACGCAGTACGCGTGCGTCGCGGGCGCCGTCGCGCAAGGTTACGACAGCACGCCAAAGATCGATGTAGCGGGTGCGGCCGCGAGTCAGCTCTCCGTCAACAGCGCAACGTACGGAATGCTGGTGGGCGCGATCTACCAGCTTTTGATGAAGCGCCGCGTCGAAGCAAATTATACGTTCATCCCGGGTGCGATCAAGCCGGGTCAGAACGAGACCGACGTCTATGTGAACGAGCAGCCGCAGTACGACGCAAGCGGGGCGAAGCCGTCGACGATCGTGTATTTCCAAGCCGGCTCGCGTTCCACGACTCCTGCGAATCCGGGCTACGGTTCCGTCCCAACGCTTCCGGTTTGCGTCGAGCAAAACGGGATCGATTTGGACATTCTCTTCTCCGGCTCGCCGAGCTACTTCCGTTCGCATCAGGTTACCGTCGACGCCGGAGCAACGCGCTACGATCTTCCCGCGAATTACGATCCGCTCGCGGGATACTCGGCGCCCGCAACCCCCGATCAATTCGCAGCGCTCGCAAAAGGCGCAACGGCGCGCGTCCAAAGCACGTGGGGATTCGACACGTATCAATCGACGCGGATACCGCTCGTGACATCGCGTGCTGCGTCATGGCAGCTTCAGGATCCGACGGCTTCGCTCGTCTCAGGTGACAAATCGGCGTCGCTCGTCTTCAACGACAATGGCGCCGGCGTGGCGCGCTGCGTTCAAAGCGTCGCGCTGACCGACGGCCTCGGTCATCCGATTCCCGTCAGTCAAATTGAGACCACGAAAGACACGGTTACCGCGACCGTCGACGCGTCAAACGCGCGTGGCGCGACTGCCGCAGCGATCATCAATCAAATGAGCGATATCGCAAGTGCGCATATTCCACTCTCCATACTGCCGGCGCTGCCGGCCGTTACGAGCGCGATCGCCTACCTTCCCAAAGGCGTGATCGTGCTGCGCGGAACGGGATTGAAGTACATCAACGTAGTCACGCTTCAGCAAGCAGGGATCGACTTCCGGAACGGGACGCCGAACAAGGACGGCTCGTGGAGTTTCGAGGCGGATCGGCGTGTAGCGTACGAGCCCGCATGGGAACATCAAACGATGACCATTTCGTACACGCTCGCACCGCCCGATAAACGAAGTGCGGCCGCTGAAGCCGACGTACGATTTTCACCCTAGGGTGTGCGCGTTCAGCGCAAACCCATCTCGGAGAACCCCGTGCCCAAGAACTCTACTCTCATCATTTTTGCCCTCGCCTTGATTTTGTTAGGGACCGCAACCTACGCCAAAGATCGCGCCGTCGCAATTGCGCAGCACAACCTCACGCAAGTGCAAGTCGACGATACGATGTTGGTGATGTTCGCCGGTCCGCTCGGGATGGTGCAGTCCGTTTTGGACGAGATCGCCGTTTATAGGTCGATGCGATAGAAAAAACGAAGGGCGGTCGCGCAACGCGTCCGCCCTTCTTCCCCAGACCGATCGCGTCCTAGATCTTTACTTGAACGCTTCCGGTAATTTGCACCGGCTGTCGAACTCCGACGAAACCAGTGTTGGTATTGTTTACGAAAAACCCGTACGGGTAGCGCATTTGCGGCGCCGGCGCGGCCGCAAAGCTGTTTGGATAGAAGTTGCCGGCGCTCGCCATGAGGCCGGTACCGAGCGCGCCGTAGGTACAGATATTCGGATTGTCCCACGGATAGCCGCGCTGACCGCACGTGTTCACCAAGTTGACGAACCCTAGTTGAGCCGTGACGTTGTGAGTGAAGTCGTATGCAAGATTCAAACCCAACGTAAATGTCCACGGTTGTTTATACTGACCGAGATTGTCGAACACGCCGCTGAACGGGTTCGGTGTGAAGATCAATCCAGTGCAGCTTGCCGGATCGGCCGCCACCGTTGCACCCAAATTTGCGGAGCACGATGTCGGATCGTAGCCCGGTACGGTCGTCGGAGCGCCGTAGCTAGCACCGCTACTATAGTTCATGCCGACGGTCGTCCTAAAGCGGTCGTGTTTGTAGTTCAGTAGCAGCGACACGACGTTAGGGACCGCATAGCCGTTTAATCCCGCGAAGGGACCTGGAATCACATCGTACGTTGTGTACCATGCGTTGCGATCAAACAACCCTTGCGGCGCATTGTTGTAATAAGGATTCGCGACGACGCCGGCTTGTGCGCAATTCGCAGTTCCTGCACCTGGACCGGCAGCCGTCGCGAGGAAATAGCAGGGCGAACCCCCACCGGTTTTCGTGAACCCATTGTATTGGTTGATGTAATTGTTCAACTGGTCGATGACGTTCACGTTTTGGCCTTGGAAGTTCTGATAACGAATGCGGCTGTGCGTGTACGTGTATGCCAACTGTCCCGCGAAGCCGTTACGGTTGAAGTCGCCTTTGGTAAAGGCAAACTCGACGCCTTCGGAGACTTGATTACCGACGTTCGTACCGGATTCCAAACCGCCGGCCGGGTCGATAAAGAAGTTCTGCAGTTGGTCGCGCGTCGCGCGATAGAACGGGGTCAGCTTAAAGCTCATGTCCGTTCCTTTTAGCCGCTGTTCCCAAGAGAGGTCATAGTTATACGATGTATCGGGACGGATCGAATGCTCCGGCGTCGTGTAGCCGTAGGCTGCGAAGTGCGAGCCGAGGTAAACCGGCAGATTTTCTTGCACGACGTTGTACTGCACCCACGACGAGTTCGGCGGACGCGCATAGACGCCGGCGGAGCCGCGAATCACGGCATTCGGATTGATCGTGTAGGTAAAACTGAAGCGTGGCTGCCAACGCGCCACGACGTAATCGGGAACGTTGCCGGGGTTGCTAAGGGCGTTCGGCGATCCCGCGAGGAGCGTAGTTCCGGCCGGACACGGTCCCAGAACACCCGAGCTTGAATTTGCACGCGAGACCGGCGCCGTGCCGATACCCGCGGTGCAATATTCGTTGTTGTATTGATTGAACCAGAATTGACGCGTCGGATCGTTCGCGCCGGTATCTCCATAGACATATCGGAAGTTCTCGACTCGAACACCGACATTGACGTTCCAGCGATCGTCCGGACGCCACTGGTCGCCGACCGAGAAGCCCGAGAACCGCGTGTGCACTTGGTTCAATGCGGCGCCGCTACCCGTGTAGAAATAGTTATTTGTCGTTAGCCATGCGGCACCGGCGCAACCCGGATTGGCGAGACAAGCAGGACTCGGCGCGGGTAACGTGCCGTTGAGCACGTTTTGAATGTCGCCTTCCGTGTGGCCGGTCGTAGCATCCACGGAATTACGTTCGAACCAGACGCAGCCGACGGCGCTTCCGCTTTGCGGATCGTAGCAGGTGTTGCCGTTCAAGTAGCTTGCAATGCTATAGTGCGACGGAATGAATCCGATGTCGTAGCGCTGCAGGTTCGATTGCGTGTAGCCGTATGATGCCGTCAGCAAGTGTTTGTCGGTAAGCTGATCGGTAAAGCTGAGATTGACACCCGCCGTGTGGTCCGGGATCTGGTACTCGGCGAGCTCCGCGCCGTAATACGGCTGCGCGGCGGTATTCGGACCGTCGATAAACCAGTTCGAATAGAGCATGTAGCCGTAGACGCGCAGGAACGCGTTCTCACTGAACGCGTGTTGGTATTGCAATTTCGAAACCGACACACCGTTGTCGTTCGAATCGCGCAGCCCCGCGGGAAGCGGGTCGCCAAAATTGTGTGGCGGGCTGTGCGGGAAGAAATACGTCGAGACTTTCGCTGGGTCGGGCGTCGCCATCAGCGCGCCGGTGTACACGTAACTGTCGTCCCAACTGAGTTGACCGAGTGCATTCGCTGTTGCGGGACCGACGTCGTTCTGCGAACTGTAGTAACTCGCGAACACTTCGCTATTGACGTAGAGCGCTTGAATGTCGTCGCGCAGTCCCGAATTCTTATGCGGTAGCGCGAAGTGCACGTTCACGATTGCATCGCGCTGCGCGGTGCTCGCGATACCGTACAACGTTCCCGTGGTAAAGAGCGGCGTGCCCGCCGGTTGGTTCCCGACATACACGTACCCAGTTGGACCGGGGAGGAACGTACTCGGATCGACGTTATTCACCGGATAGAAAAAAGTGTCGGGAATCGATGCACCGTTGAAGTTGTCGATGTAGCGGTAGTCTTGGTTTGAGCCGCCAATGCCGACGTAGTATGAGAATCGGCGATCGGGAGTCGAACCACCGGCTTCAACCGACGCGTTGTGATAGTACGTCGGTCCACCGATCGCGGCACTGCCGCTAGCATAACCTGGATAGGTTCCGGTCTTCACGACCTGATTGACATAACCGGAAATGCCTTGCGCGTCGGCGCCTGCCGGCGTGCCGCCGGTGTAGACTTGCAATTCTTGCTGGCCGAGACTCGAGAGCATCGTCATCGGCGCGTTATCGTACACGCGATTAACCGGAATACCATCGAGTTCGTAACCTACTTGGTCGATGTCGCCGCCGCGAATATGAACGGTTTGCCACCATCCTTGTTCACCCGCATCGAGAGAGACGCCCGGAACGGATGCGATTGCACCGTAGGCATTCGTCAGCGATCCCGAGCCGGTGAGACCGCTCGCGGCACCGGCGACTGTTGAGTTCACGGAGTATACGTCGCTACCGCTACCGGCTTTAACGAGATTTCCGGCCGCGGTCGAAGCGACGCGCGCGATGGTCTTCAACGATTTCACCATCGCGAAGCGCACGTTCTGGACTTGGTCAGCTAAAATCGTTACGCCGGGATACGACGCGTCGTCATACCCGTTCTTCTTCAGCAGAATCGTGAACGTATCGGGATTGAGAGACAAAAAACGGAAGCCGCCTGCAGCATCCGTTGTTGAAGTTGCGGTTTGCGTCGCGGCGGTGACCGTTATGGTGACGTCCGCCAGCGGCGCTTGTGTTTGGCTATCGACCACGCGTCCTGTGAGGCCGCCGGTCGTGCCCGCGTGAGCGGGCTGGAAACAGATCGACGCTCCGAGAATTGCTCCGAGCGTCACGAGTG
>JAMXLG010000295.1 GCA_024281135.1 Vulcanimicrobiia bacterium
GAAGAAAGACTACCCCGAACGCGCGCTCGAAGCGCTGAAGGTTGCGATCGACGATTACCGCGCAAAAGTAGCGGAAGGCAAAGTTCCCGATTACGGTACGATGGCGGCGCCGGAACGCAAGCCGCAAGCCGTCGCGCAGACGCCGGAAGCACCGCCGCAAGACGACGGAAAACTGCTCATCAAACTCCGCTAACGCATTCGTGTCATTGAAAAGCCCGCAGCTTACGTTGCGGGCTTTTGTGCTACGCGCGCAGTTGCGCGAACGATCCAGCAATATACCGTGAATGCGGCGCACCGAGACGCCAAGCGAGACCAAGTCCCACAATTCCCATGACGGAAGCAAACGAGGCAAGTGGAACGGGACGAGTAATCATGGCTGATCCTCTAAGGCCGTGAATTCGATTAGTCGGTACCCGCCGGCTTCGATCGTGAGCGCGTTGCCGTGCAGGTCTTCCATCGAGAGAATTCCGTTGTCTTGCCATGTGCTGCGCTCGCTATCATAGGTGCGTACGTAGAAGCGATGCAATGAACTCATGGGGTTGGTGAACACGACCGGAGTCTGCACGGTTTGTTCGCTCACGTTTCCAATCAATACGGCTGCACCGCCGTGACGAGCGAGCGCAATTGCAACGATGCAGTCATCGTACACGCGTACGAAATCGGAGACGTCTCGTTCGTAAAGCAGTACGTCCCAGTCGCTTTCGACCGGCGCAGTCGAGTAGATGCGAAAACCCGAGATGCCCTCGCGAACGATGAAGTACGAAAGCGTAGTACCGTGGTACGGCAACTCTCGCAAACCGACGAATTGCCAATGTGACGGAATCAACGGACTGACGCGCGGTACGCCGGGTTGAAGCACCAAGCCGCAGACGCCCTCGACAGCGGCCCACAGAAAACGCGGAGGCTCCCACGGCGAGAGGCGCATTCCGCGGTTCTCGAGACTTTCGCCGTCGAACCATTCGCTAAATTGACCGGGAATCGTGTTGTTGCGCTTCGGATTGACCGCGTAGTGTTGAAACGAAGAACGTAGCCCGCGAACCATCACTTCGGGGTGGTAACTCGCGGCTCCAAATGCATACCACCACGTCAGTCCCGGCCAGACTCCGCCCAACAGGCCGGAATGAGCGGACGGATCGAAGCGAGGATCGTAGCGTGATACCGTGCGTAAACCGGCTTCGGTCCAAAAATCTTCGCAGTTCAGACGGCTGATGATTCTAAAACCCGTCTCTTCGGAACACGCGCGCATCATAACAGGAAAGACTTGATCGCCGGTAACGTCCGTTCGCGGATTCCCGTCAACGTCGATGTTGAGGTAATAGAGCCCGTTCTCCGGATTGATCAAATTACGATCCATCGACGCCTGAAGGCGCTGCGATGCAGTCCTAAACTCACGCGCGTCCTCGTCGTGTTCGCCGAGATTCTCGGCAAGGTGGCCCGCTGCGCGCAGCGCTGCGACGCATTCCGCATTCAGCTCGGTTACTGCCCCGTTGATCTTGTAGTCCGGGATGATGTTCCGCCACCCTGCGATCGCCCACATTTCACCGCGCGGGTCGTCGGCGCTACAGTACACGAGACCGCGGTCGTCGATCTGCAACATGATATACTTCGCTGCGCGTGAAACGACAGGATACGTGTCTCGGAGCCATGCAACGTCGCCCGTCGAGCGAAAGTGATGATTGACGGCCAGCACAAAGAGCGGCGTGTCGTCGTTGATATTGAGCCCGTAATCTTCGACGCTTCCGTCGACCGCGTCGATATATTCCGGAAGCTTGCCATTCGGGTATTGGTGTTCGGCGATGAGGTTGAGGAGATCGCGCGAAAACTCGGGCAAAAAGTGGTCGTTGCCATAGACGAACCACGCGCAATCGCGAACGACGACTACAGCGTACTTCCCTGGATCGTTCGTGAATGCGTTTCCGATGGAGTACGATGCCATGACGCGCCGCATGTTTACTTTACTCCAGAAGGCGCCTTCGTTGATTGTACGATCGGGAGTGATAACGCGACCGCGGCAGATCTCGCGACGCATGTGTTCGATCGAATTCTGTAATGCCGTGCTCGCGTCTTCGGCGTTATTCGTTTGACGCAGCGCATCTTCAACGCCGTCGCCGGTGAGCGTCAGTCTAAATGCAAGCTCCCTTCTTTCACCTGGTTCGAGCGTGAGATCGAACTGCAGCTGACCTATCTGGTCGCCACGATTATCGACCGTGTTCGTCAATGAATGTACGTGCGAGGCATCGTAGACCGAGCCGAAATCGAGATCGGCGCTATACCGTGACGGCTCGTCGGATGCCGAAAAGACGCAAGCCCAGTTCGGTTTTACGATGTTGCTGGCAACGAGAGCGTGTGCCGATTCATCGAAATACGATGCAACCTGCGCTCTCGGCGTACCGCACAACTCAGCGGAACACGTAACGCGTATGACGTGCGAATCGCTGTCCCGGTTATGGAGGCTTACGGCCACGTAAACAATGGGCGGGTCTTTGTCGCCCGGCGCACCCGGGCCGTAAGGAAGAAAGGTCGTTTCTTCGATGTCGATGACGCGTGCAATCCGAAATCGCACGCGCTGATAGGCCGGGTGGATCTCAAACGTTCGTGTACCGCCTTCGGGATAGATGGCGGTGTATGCATCGTTGTCTGGATGTCCGTCGAGGAGCGGAACACGCCGATCAAGCCGTCGCGCGCGTGCTCCGTAGCGGACCTGCACCGCACCGACGAGCGCGCGTCCGACGTCATTGAGGAAAATGCGCTCGATCGCGCCGGTGCCCTTGGTGTGAATCCAGAGCGCACTGTTGCCGTAGCTTGCGCCCATGCCGAGGTTCGACTCCGACAGCGTAAATGAAGGTAGCTCTGAAACGGTGATGTTATTCGTTTTCAGCACGCGATAAGATCCGTTGAGGAGTGTGCGCTTAGCGTACTGTACTTCGAGCGCAAGGTCGATAAGGCGAGCGGGCCGCTCGCTTGTCGGCTGGGGTTTGAAACCACCGGTCCCTTTGGCGGATTACGCGGGGTGATTGGAGCACATCTGTGTGATGCGAGCGGAGGCGTTGAAGCGACCGTACCTGATCCTCATACTTGCCATAGTTGCCCTTCGCGTGGCGGCCGCAAGTTTATTTCCCGTTGCAGGCGACGAGGCATATTACTGGGAGTGGAGCCGCCGGCTCGCTTTTGGTTACGTCGATCATCCGCCGATGGTCGCATGGACGATCGCGTTGTTCGATTGGGGCGCGCACAACGCGCTGCTGCTTCGCGCGGGTTTCCTGATTTGCGGCGTCATCACGGCGCTCGCAGCGTGGGACTTTGTTCGAATAGCGACCGGATCGGCAGCGCGAGCTATGGTGGCTGCGCTTGCGGTAACGATTACTCCCCTCGGGTTGACGGCCTTCAACCTAGCCGCTCCTGACGGGCCGTTTCTCGCGATGTGGATGGCGACGCTCGCGTTTGCTCAGCGAGCGCTAGGACGGCAAAGCTGGCAATGGTGGATGCTCGCGGGACTCACGCTCGGGCTTACCGCGCTCTCCCGTGTTTTTGCTGTGTCACTCCTAGCCGGTATGCTTTGGGCGATTTGGGGCTCACGTCCGCACGAGCGAAGCGCTTGGCGTGGATTTGCGCTCGCCGCGATCGTCGCGCTCGTTGCCGTAACGCCTTACCTTATTTGGAATGCCTTGCACGGGTGGGCGGGAATCGAATTTGCGCTCGCGCACCGGCACCATTTTGTTGCGTTTTCACCACTGCGGACGATCGCGACTGTCGTTGGAGCATTGGCGGTCGGCGCGCTGTTTTTCGTACCCATGATCGCTCGGGCAGTCGTCAAGGAATTGCGCGGCGTTACACTTGCTGGCCGGTTGCTCATCGGCAGCGCCGCGCCGCTTGCGATCATCGTTATCGCGCTCTCACTCTTTGAGCCCGTCGAATTGTACTGGTTCGCGGGGCCGATGCTTTCGCTGCTCGTGCTTGCATTTATCGTCCCTGAGCAGTCGGGCGAGGTATTCCGCCGGCGCGTAGTTTGGGCGCTTGCGCCGGCATTGATGTTGGCATTCGTTGCATCGCTCCTCGCATGCATTCCGTCGACGGCGATCGTCCATATCGCAAGCCTTTTGCCGCGGAACGTCTCGACCTACAGCGCGCTCGAGATTTACAGCGATCGAACGCTGGCGGAGGCGCTTCGAGCTCAGTACCGCGATTCGATTATCGTTACCGATGAGTACGGGCTCTCGAGCATGATGGACTTTTATGGTGGAATCGCGCCGAACGTCATCGGCTACAACAGTGAAGGGCGGGAAGCACTCCGATGGCTCGCGAGGCCGCAAGCTAAGCAGATGCTTTATCTCGACCATATCGATGTCAATGCGCGGCCCGATATGTTGCGTTTACTCAAGCTTGCGTGCGGTGCGGTGGAACCGATGCCGGGCATCGTCGTACGCGTAGACCGCTTCCCGATCCACACGTTTTCGCTGAGCCGGTGCGTGAACTTCGATAGCAGAAGCGTTGCCATTTTGAACCACGCGCCATGACGGCGTTTTAGGCCGCCAGCATCCCGGCAAGCGCATCCTTGTGGATGCAACCGAGCCGTTTATCAGTTAGAATCGAGATAATTCGGTCGGTACGGGCGGTGCGATAATGGAAAGGATCAAGCGCGCTTGCGTTTCTGCGGGAGTTTTTCTTGCAGTCTCGTGCGGTGCGCTTTTTCTCTACGGCGCCGGCACCGCCGGCAATCATCGCGCGAGTCATCGCTCCGCCGTGGCGGCGACGCTGCAAAGCATCTACCGGCGCGCATACGATGAAGCGTACAGCCGGCACGCGATTCCCCAGAATGACGGTACAACGTTCGTTTCCACGGGCGACATCGACATGGAGTGGCTTCGCGACTCCAGCGCAACGATGACGCCGTACATCCGTCAAGCGGACACCGATCCGTATGTTCGCGGGATGCTGGAAGGCACGATCGCGCGACAGGCGCGATATATCCTGATCGATCCCTACGCTAACGCATTCACCAAAGATTATCGCGTGAGCGAGCGCAAGTTCGAGATGGATTCATTGCTCTATCCGGTGTGGTTTGCGTACCAATATTGGAAGTCGACCGGGGACCGAAGCATATTCACGCCGCAACTTCAGCGCGCGTTTTCAACCGTCGTCTCGACGCTTCGCACCGAACAACGCCACACCAAACGCTCGCGCTATCATAACCCGCTGCTCGGAAATAACGGCCGCGGCTCGCCGACCGCTTACACCGGACTGGTGTGGACCGGATTCCGTCCGTCCGACGATCTCGCCCGGTATCACTTCAATATTCCGGACAATATGTTCGGGGTCGTGGTTCTTCAATATTTGACCGACATCGAAAAATCGGTGTACCGCAATCAGCGCATGGCCGCGAATGCTTGGGGCCTTTCCGTCGAGATTCAGGGCGCTGTCGAGCGATACGGCGTCGTCAATCTGCCGGGCATCGGACGGATGTACGCGTACGAAGTCGACGGGTACGGCCATACCAACCTCATGGATGACGCAAATATCCCGTCGTTGCTTTCAATCCCATATTTTCACTACACGGGCGTGCACGACGTCGTCTACCAGGCAACGCGCAACTTCATCCTCTCGCCGCGTAACAAGTATTACTTTCAGGGCAAGTATGCGTCCGGGATCGGAAGTCCGCACACGCCGCGCGGCTACGTGTGGCCGCTCGCACTCATCATGCAAATTCTAACGTCGACAGACCAAAGCGAAGTGACGCGCGTTCTCGGTTATCTTGCTGCTGCCGACGTCGGCGATCATCTCTTGCACGAATCGTTCAATGCCGATTGGCCGGAGCAGTACACGCGCGACGATTTTGCGTGGCCCAATGCGCTGTTCGCACAAATGATGATCATGCGGCAGAACGGGCGCCGTTAATCGGCGCTGCTGAACGGTGCGCGTTTGCGCACCTCGTATCGCGTCGTGCCGCCGGCCGGGAGTGACTCGAAGAGCACGATTTCGCTGACCACCATGACGTGTAACCCAAGATCGAGCATCGGCAATGCACGCGGCGAGCCGCCCTTGACGCGTGCGACGGTGATGTGCGCCACCGCGTCGTCTTGAAAGTCGAAACCGAACTCGCGATAGCGATCGCGCAGCCCGTAGGAGAGCGTTCGGAACGCAGTACCTTGATCGCGTGAACCGACAAAGGTGATTCGCGGTCGCCGTTCGTTTGGAAAAGCACCCAGTCGGTCCCATGTGATTTCGAAGGGAGAAGCGAGCGCCGCCGTTGTTTCGAGTACGCTGTCCACGGCGGCAAGTTGCTCGTCGCGAACGTTCCCTAAGAATGCGAGGGTAACGTGCAATTTTTCCGGCGCTTCGTACTTGGCTTCGAATGCAGCTCGCTGTAGTCGAGACTGAACCTCGACGCACATCGCGCGCGTCGGTTCGTCGAGTTCGATGCCGGCGAAGAGTCGCATTACTGCAAGTACGGATTTGAGTGACGTTCTGTGCCAATCGTCGTGAATGCGCCGTGTCCGGGAATCACGGGTGTTGGATCGGGATAGTCTAGGAGTTTGCGATTGATGGAATCAACGATGTCCTTCATCGATGTTCCGCCGAGATCCCAACGGCCGATCGCTCCGGCAAAAAGCGTGTCGCCTGTAATCAGCCGTAGATCGGTATCATGGCGCACCGAGAAGCACACACTGCCCGGCGTGTGACCCGGCGTATGCAGCACTTCGAAATCTACCGAGCCGATCGTGAAGCGGTCACCGTCCGCCAAGTCACCGTCGAGTTCGACCACCGGCGGCATTTCAGGCAATCCGAACATGCGCGCGAGCGCGGGCTGCTGATGATAGATCGGAAGATCGGCCGGATGCAGCAACGCGTCCGCACGCGTGCGTTCGCGCAGTCCACCGACGTCGGCGATGTGATCGAAGTGGGCGTGCGTGTGAATCAGGTACTTTGCGCGCAACCCTAGGCGCGCAAGACGCTCGACGACGTCCGGAACGCCGTCGCCGCCGTCGATCACGATGGCTTCTCGCGTCGTCTCGTCGGCGACGATCGTGCAATTACATGCCAAGAGCCCGACTGGAAACGTCTCGAAAATCATTCGACGCGCATTCCGAAGTCGTGATAGCCACCGTTGAAGTATCCGAGCGGCGTTCCTGCGCGCGCGGTGCATCCGACAACGCGACCGATGATGATCGAATGCGAACCCGCATGGTGTTCTTCAGCGAGCTCGCAATCGAAGTGTCCGATCGTTCCGAGAATTACGGGTGCACCGGTAACGTCGACGTCGAACGGGACGCCTTCGAATTGATGCTCGCGGATCTTTCCGGAAAAACGCTCGGCGAGCTCGCGTTGTCCTGCGGAGAGCAAATTTACGCAGAAGATACGCGACGTCGAGATGTAGAGATAGCTGCGGGCTTCGCGGTTTACGCAGATCAGCAGCATCGGCGGGTCGACGGCAACGCTCGAAAATGCGTTGAGCGTCATACCGCGTGGTTCACCTTCGCGCAGACTAGTGACGACCGTGACGCCCGTCGGGTAGTGACGCATCACGTTTCGAAATGCCGATGCGTCGACGGGGGTGTGACTCATTCTATGCGCGCGCCGATTCCCGTTCCGTCGCCGAGCGGAAGGATGGTTGCGTTGAGTTGCGGGTGCGAAAGAAAGTATTCATTGAAATCGCGCATGGCCGCGACCGTTTCGGTCTCCGGTCCGCCCGGAAGCACGTCACCGCCGAGCAGGCAGTTGTCGATTACGACGATGCCGGAGCGTTTTAGCATTGGGATAACGAGATCGAGATAGTCGCGGTACTGACGTTTGTCGGCATCGATGAAAACGATATCGAGATTGCGTTGTTGGAAGTTTTCGAGCAATTCAAGCGCATCTTGATTGAAGATGGTGATGTAGTCGTCTTCATCGGCGCGCTTGAAATATGAAAGCGCAACGTCGGTTCTGTTGCTATCCGTATCGATCGTCCAAATTTTTCCGATCGGCGGTTGAGCGAGGGCCATCCAAAGCGTCGAATACCCGTAGGCAGTACCGATTTCCAAGATACGGTTGGCTTGCATCATGTGGACGAGGACCGAGAGAAAACGCCCCGTCTCGCGCGAAACGATCGGTATGCCATCCTTGCGCCCGTGCTGTTCTAATTCCAGTAACAGTGGATTTGGTGCAGGGTGCACCGACTCCAGATACCGCAACACGTCATCCATTTCCAGGCCATGTTAGCGGGGAACCCCCGCCGACCTCCTAGAAGGAACGCGACCCTATGACTCGGCGCCTGCGGTTATTCCCGCTCAACGCGGTGCTCTTCCCGGGAGCGGTGCTCAATCTCCATATCTTCGAGCCGCGCTACAAACAACTGATCAATGAATGTCTCGAAAGCGGTGAAGGTTTCGGCGTTGCATTGATCGCTGAAGGCGCAGAGGCCGGCGACCCCAACGTGCAGCCGCACGACATCGGTTCCGTCGCAGAGATCGTGGACGTTCAGCCACTTCCGTTTGGACGGTATTTTATCTCGACGATCGGACGCGAGCGGTTCCGCATCGAGCAGATCGTCAGCCGCGAACCGTACCTCGTCGTGGACGTTGAAACGGTCGAAGAAGACGATGCCGACGATGATGAGGCCGATGACCTCCTCCTCGCGGTGCGCGATCTCTTCGAACAATATCTCGATATCATCGTCGAGTTTTCCGGTCAGGAAACGTCCGTCGAGCTTCCCTCGGACGCGCAAGGCACGTCGTTCCTGATCGGCGATTCGCTGCAGGTTGCCGAGGCAGTGAAACAGCGGCTACTTGAACTCAACGATACAAAAACGCGCCTGCGCGCGGAACGCGATTTTCTCGAGCGTCTGCTCCCGCAACTTCGCCGCCTTCTCGAACGTCGCCGCGAGGAACTCGCGCGCCGCGCGGATTCCGGGGAAGAAGAGGACACGTTCAGAGCCGCGCAAGAAAAGTATTTCGGCAAAGCATTTAGCCAGAACTAGCACGCCGCGCGGCGACCATTGCGATGGATCGCGGCCTCTCGACTTGCGTGTGCGTTCCATACCATCTGCATTTCCGGCACGGCAGCGTTTTAAGACGGCCGTCGTCCTCGGCGATCCTTCCTGCGAGATACTCACGCGTAGTGCGATAACGCTCGCCGTTCCATACATCCTCGAAATCGCCGGCATTGATGTTGCCGTACGGTTCGCGGTCTACATGTTGAAATGCAATCGGGCACGGATAAACACTGCCGTCGACGTCGACCTGCATCGAGAGCCACGGCCAGTAACATTTGTGGAGCGGCTGCGGCTTCGGATCGCTGACCTGCGGCGTGGTTCCGTCGAAGTTGCATTCATCGGGCCGGAACGTCAGTTGATCGACGTCGAGTTCACGGCAGTACGCTTCGATCCGGTCCATTTCCGGCACGACGTGACCGAACCTGATGCTGTACACATTGACAAATGGCCGCCGGTATTTGCCATTCCGCTTGTACGCCATCATCATCTCCAAGCCGGCCTTGACCTTCGATACGTCTCCACCGATCCGGTAGCGTTCATAGGCGCCTTGGGTGAACCCATCAAGACAGACGGAGATGTAGTCGAGGCCCGATTGGAAGATGCGCGCAAGCCACTCTTTGCGCATGAGCGTGAAATTTGTGCTGATGGACGTAAACAGGCGCGCACGCGTCGCCATGCCGATCATCTCGAAGAGCTTGGGATGCGTGGTCGGTTCACCTTCCATGTAGAACGTCATTCGCATGCCGAGATCGCGCGTGGCGGCAAGAACGCGTTCGAATGTACTCAACGCCATCATCCGCACAGCTCCCGGTAGGAAGGTTTTTGTCGGCGTCATGCATCCGGGACAGCGAAGATTGCAGACGGCTGAAGGCTCGATGCGAATCAGAAAAGGACGCGAAACGACGCGGGAACGTTTCGCTTTCCATTCGATAATCGCGGCGAGCGCATTGAACGCTCTCCTCAAAGAGAGGTTTCGCCTGAGAGCTTGGCGGACGAATTCACCACCGTAAAGCAGCTGCACGTAGTACAGAACGCTGTTCATCCGATAGTGACCGATCCGTTGAACTCTCATCAACGAACCCCCGCACGGGTTTTACTGCGGTTTTAGTAAAACGGACGCTGAAGCATCCGGTACGTTTTTGCGAGTGAGCGCAGTACCGGAACGTCCGAATTTTCTGCTTCGCGAATTGTTTCTTCGAGTTCGGCACGCTCGGTGGTTGCTCGCGCACCGCGTGCAATCACTGCAGCTTGATTGAGAATGTCTTTGGGCTCCATCCATCTCCTTACTACCCGGAATTCCTTTTCGTTACTATATCGGCTGTTTGCTTCCTGAAACTTCGATGAGGATTTGATCCCAGCGCCACAACTGCTCGAAAAACGCCCGAGCGACGTCCTGCCTATTTCCCCCTGCGATTTCTTCGATCGTTCGCCGGCCGTCGATTGCGTCGAGTAGGTCTTCGCGCTGCCGATCAATCGGTAGCCAGAGGTCGGTGTAGGTGTGGTTGCGATTGATCAGTACTGCGGTTGCACCCGGCGGCAGTTCTTCGCGAACCGTTACCGTGTCCGGCAGACGCACGGGCTGGTATGTAGACCATGCGTCGCCTCGGAAGTCTATCGTCGGCGCGGCCCGTTCATGCGCAATAAGGCTGTGGCGAATCATCGAGCCGCGGAAGAGTTCCATCGCGGCATATTGCTCTTGCGGAGACAGCGTCGCGACTCTCGACGCGTGCGGACTTGATGCAAATGCGCCGCAATGAGGGAGATACGGCGCCTGACGAACCCATCGTCCAAACACCAAGCCGTTGCGTTTGACCAGATCGAGCAACTGCGGCACCGAGTACGGCCGGTCGCTCGGATGAAGAAGTGCGTCGGCCAATCCAGCTTCCGTTCCGAAGTCGGGAGACTTTGCAATCAGTGCCGCAAGGGGGTGATCGGGTGGAAGCGTCGCCAAGGTCGAAGCGAGTTCGCGAATCTCTTGGCTCGTCCACCCGACGCCGAGCTTGCGGCAATACTCCTGTAGCATATAAATGCCGGCACGTCCGTAAGGCGCATACACCATAACGTGCATCGATCCGCCCGGTTTGAGCACCGAGCGAAGCGCTCGTAAAGCGGCGTCGGGGTCGTCTAGGTGATGAAGAACGCCGGTGCAGGCAACGTGATCGAACGTTTGCCCCAGTTCCGCGGCGCGTTCGATCGAGAGCTCGCGTAATTCGAGGTTGTGCAGCGCGTGTCGCGCCTTCAGTTCCGCCTCGAATCCGAGGCTGCCGGAGCTGACGTCGATTCCAACGACGTGCGAGCAAGGCCAACGCACGGCATAGTGCGCCGCCTGCACAGTACCGCATCCCGCAACAAGGATGGTTCGATCATCACGATACTCTTGGCCGGGCCACAGGAGGCACGACTCAACCCGCCGCCGGTTGTCGTCCCACATGCGTTCGTACGCATTGAGATCGTCCGCCGGCGGCGGGTACGAATGCGCGTCGTAAAATGCGCCGAGGTTAGCCGTGTTGCGTCTTTGCTTGCTCGAGAACGGCGTCTAGATTGAATGCCGCCGGTTTCTGACGCGGCGGGAACTTTATGAAGTCTTGTATTTGTTGTGCGACGACACCTTGCATTAGGTACATTTGCGGAATGTGGTCGACGCACCAATCCCAATAGACGTTGGAATTGAACTCCGCTCGTTCGAAGGGATCTCGGCGAAGATTCATGATGTGAGGCAGTCTCAGCTTCACAAATGGTTCTGCCCAGACATTCGTGCTTTCCGCACGCTGAACGGCTAAGTGGAACTTGTAGTCCCCAACGCGCACCGCCATGATGTCGCCGTCGTCGCTGAAGTAAACAATGAAGTTTCTCGGGCTTTCTTTTACCTCTCCCCGGAAATATGGACCCATATCGTAGCCGTCGAGATGAACGTTGAACTTCTTGCCGTCCACCGTCGTTCC
>JAMXLG010000296.1 GCA_024281135.1 Vulcanimicrobiia bacterium
GGGAGTTCAGGCAGCGGTCGACGAGCAGAATCGGTTTAACGCGCCGATTTCGCACGCGTGGGCGATGCGTCCGCTCGACGATCGCAACGATAAGGGGCTTGCCGCTGCGAACGCCAACGTCGCAGCCTCCGATTTCTCGGTTATCGGAATGATCGGAAATCTCACCGCGCCGATGACGCTCGCCGCGCTTTCACGGTACGCGAACGTGGGCTTCGCGGTGGTCGTCCCGACGGTAACGGCCGATGCCGTGACGAAGCGCGGCTATCATAACGTTTACCGCCTTCCCGCGAAAGACACTACGTCAGGTAGACTCTTCGCGAGCACGGCGCTCGAACGCAAGCGCGGCGTCCCGGTAGTTGCAGTCTCGTTCGACGGCGATTACGGTTACGACGTCGCGAACGGCTTCGTGACGCAGGCTCGTAACGACCGTCACCCCGCCGACCTCGTGCTCTTTCCGCTGGCAAAGACCGATCCGGCTCAGGCAGCGAGAACGGTGCTCGATCGCTCGCCCGCCTACGTTTTTCTTGCCGGAAAGACCGCGGAAATGGGGCCGATCGCCGATGCGCTCCGGCTGGCCGGTTATACCGGCGATTTCGGCGCGGCCGACGGATTTTACAACTCGGACACGATCTCAACGTATGCCAAGACGCTAAGCGGAGCTTACGTTGCCTCGCCGATGCCGCCGATCGAGCGGGTCCCCAGCGCCGTTCAACTCGTTACCGATTTCGAACGCGAGGTCAGCCAGATCACGACCCAGTCAGCGTTCGGCTATGCCGCCGCGCAGCTCTTGATATCCGCCTCGCAGCGCGCCAACGCGACCTCGCGCCAGGGGTTGCTCACGTCGTTGCAGGAAGGGGGCACCTTCACGACGCTCGTCGGCCAATTTGCCTTCAATATCAGCGGCGATCCGCTAATTCCGAACATCTACCTTTACACCGTCGACAGCGACGGCTTCAAGTTCGCTCGCCCTGCCGTTCGAACAGGATTTGTATATTAGCAGCGCCGTCAGCGGACGTACTCGTCTTCCGGCACAACTCTCAACCGGTGCGGCGGCCGAACCTTTTCCATCGGCCGCTCGTCGTTTTCTTCGACCGCGAGCACGAAACGCAGGCGCCACGCTCCGAGCGAGAGAGTGAAATTCGTTCCCATAATTTCCACGATTTAGGCCTCCACGCGCTGCCACTGCCAGACGGCAATCGCACTGTAGACGACGAAGAGTAATACCACGATCGAAAGCCGCACTCCAAAGTCCGGGGCTGCGTAGCTGCTTTCGCTGTGCTCCGAGAATTTGACGTAAGTAAGCGGGTCGAGACGCGAGAGCGCCCATGCAACGTTACGGACGACGAGCGCGACGATGTTGGTCGGCTCGAGCTGTGTGAGCCCGGCGATAAGAAGTGCGACCGGCCACGCGAAGCCGAGCACCGCGACGTACGAGCGACTCAGCAACGTCGTCCCGGCACAGAGCAGTGCGTACCAGGCAAGGGGAAGAGCGGCCCCCATTACGATGGCGCGCGTGTTAATCCCGGTGAAGTCTATGCGCGCCGATCCGAAGAGTAACTGGCACAAATAGAGCGCGACGATGGTAAGCAACGACGCCGCTAAGATGCCGACGGCGTCGACGCCGATCGAACCGAGTGCGTAACGCACGCGCGAAACCGGCTTGGTCATCGCAACTTCCAGATGACCGTCGATCTCGCGCGCGAACGGAGCGGCGAGGATCGTTGCGACGATT
Organism: Vulcanimicrobiia bacterium; assembly: GCA_024281135.1. The sequence continues at coordinate 1,733 of JAMXLG010000296.1, forward strand.
AATGCCACCACATCGGCGAACGCCATGTAATAGATCAGGGGAACCGAGCCGTGGGTGTCGATGGTGGTGGTTGTCATGCCGCCGGAGGTGTGCGAGCTTACGATGTTTCCAACGTGGCTAAAATCGGAATTCTTTTCGTGCGCGTGGCCGGTCGGCTCCGTTACGACGATGTGCTGCCCGGCAGTTCCGCGGTCATCCACGACGACGTGCGATTTGTCGGACGGGTTGACGATGACCGTGCGCTTCGTGCCGTCAGGTAGGACGGTATGCGTGATCTTCGTCCCCGGCTCGCTGCTCATGGCCGCGATCCACGACTCGGGCGACATATATCGCGAAAGAGAGATCCGCAGGATTATGGCCAGGACGACCATGATCCCGAGGATGATCGCGGTCATACGCAGGCAGTTGCGGATGCGCAGCCATTCAACGTAATTCATCAGGGGCTTTCCTTTGCCACCACGTCGACGGTGGCGGTCTCGGGTGAAACAGCATAGAGGAAGATGTCTTCAAGATTGAGATCGAGCACGCGAATGCCGGTTGCGCCGGCTCGCGAGAGTCGCGAGGCGATATCGTCGGCGTCTTTCGTCACGAGCAGCCGGACGATGCGCTCGGTACGATCGGTGCGTGCGACGCGAGGATCGTTGGCGATGCCGTCGAGCGTAAAAGTCACGTCGGGGAAGATGCCTTCGACGATCTTGCGGTCGCCTTTCAAGTCGTCGACGAGTCCTTGCAGCACCAGGCGTCCGCGATCGATGATCGCGATCTGTTCCGCGGCGCGCTCCACCTGGCCGATCTGATGTGACGAGAAAACGACCGTATTGCCTTTTGCCGCTTCGTTGATCATCAGGCTGAGCACGTGACGCTGATTGATCGGGTCGAGTCCGCCGGTCGGCTCATCGAGCACGAGAATCTCTGCATTTTGCGCAAAGGCGAGCGCGACCATAACCGCCGTCTTCATCCCCTTGGAGAGAACGCGAACGCGGCGTCGCTTGTCGATATTGAAGGCTTCGAGGAGTTCTAACGCACGCGCAGGCTGGAACCGCGCATAGGCCCGGCGCGTCATATCGACGTGCTCTGCAACCGTCATCCAATCGTAGAGCACGCTGCGCTCGGGAACGTAAGCGATTCGTTCGTGCGTCGCCGGCACCAGCGGTTTCCCATCATACAGAATCGCTCCGCTGGTCGGGCGCGCGAGCCCGAGCAGGCACTTAAACGTCGTTGTCTTTCCGGCGCCGTTGGGCCCAAGCAGCCCGAAGACGGTCGCGTTCGGGATCTCGAGCGAGAGCCCGTCGACCGCTGCAATCGGACCATAAATTTTCCGCAAATTCGAAATCGTGATAGTGCTCATCTCACTCACTTCTCAAAGGTCACCGAACCAGCGCTTCAAAGCGGCTTCGAAGAGCTCGCGAACTTGTTCTCGTTCGAGGCCCACCGATTTCGCTTCGCGCAGCGCGACGTCGAGTGCGTCGCGTCCGATTTCGGCCGCAACTTTCGGCGCCTCCGCTACGCCGTTAGCGCGAACGAACGAACCACGGCCGGGGGAGGTCTCGATGACGCCCTCGCGTTCAAGATCGCGATAGGCACGCGCAACGGTATTGGGATTGACCGTAAGGTCCAGAGCCAGCTGCTTGACCGTCGGAAGCTGTTCGCCGTCTTGCAAAATGCCGAGGGCGACCGATCGCTTGACCTGCTCGATGATCTGCAGGTAGATCGGCACGCCGCTTCGGGGATCGACGGTCAGTACGGCCGGCATCAGAGCGACCCGCTATCTCCTTGAGATTTCCTAG
>JAMXLG010000297.1 GCA_024281135.1 Vulcanimicrobiia bacterium
GCTCAGACATCACTCATGGTACGGAAACGTGCTTGTTTTTTGTCCTCGCAAGGCGCGAAGAGGGAGCGAAGCCGTAGCTTCGTGACCGATGAGCAACGCAGCGAGGGCGAAAAAGAAGTGCGTTTACGTGCCATGCGGTGATGTTTGAGCAGACCCCAGACTCAACTCTCGAGCTTTTCTTTCATCAACTGATTGACGAGTTGTGGATCGGCTTTACCCTTCGAAGCCTTCATTACTTGTCCCACGAGAAATCCCATGACGTTGGTCTTCCCGGCTTTATAGTCCGTGACGCTCTTTTCGTTTGCCGTCAGCACCGCTTCGATGAACGCGACGATCGCTGACGGATCCGAGGTCTGCGCGAGGCCTTCGTGCTCAACGATCGCCTTCGGCGAACCATCACCCCGCCACATCCGATCGACCAAATCTTTTGCGATCTTCGAATTGATCGTCTTGCTCTCGACGAGTGCGATCAACTCTGCAACATGTTCCGGTGTCACCGGCGACTCGGCCACGGGCGTACCCGTTTCGTTCGCGAGACGCGAGAGATCCCCGAGAACAAAGTTCGTCGATTGTCTGGGATTGTTGCTCGCCTTGACGACGGCATCGAAATACACCGCGAGCGCGTGGTTATCGACGAGTTGCGTCGCCTGCTTCACGTCGAGTCCGTACTTCGACGTGTAGCGCTCGAACCGCGCAATCGGAAGCTCCGGCAGCTTGTGGCGCAGCCGATCGACGTCCACGCGCGAAACTTCGAGCGGGACGAGATCGGGATCCGGAAAGTACCGGTAGTCGTGCGCCTGTTCTTTGCTGCGCATGGAATGCGTAACGCCGTGGACTTCATCCCATCCACGCGTTTCCTGAACGATCCGGCCGCCTTCTTCGACGATCGAGATTTGCCGTTCGATTTCGCTCTCAATCGCGCGATAGACTGAACGGAACGAGTTCATGTTCTTGATCTCGGTCTTCGTGCCGAGTTCTTTCGAGCCCGCCGGTCGGATCGAGACGTTAGCATCGCACCGAAGCGAGCCTTCTTCCATCTTCACGTCGCTCACGCCGATTTGTTGCAGCGTGCGACGCAACGCTTCGAGATACCCGACGGCTTCTTCAGCGCTGTGAATCTCCGGCTCGGAGACGCACTCCATCAGCGGGACACCCGCGCGGTTGAAGTCGACGAGCGAATACGTGCTGCCCGCGATGCGTCCGTCACCGGAACCAGCGTGCGTCGATTTGCCGGTATCTTCTTCCAAGTGAATGCGCGTGAGACGGCAGTCCTTCAGCGTGCCGTCCTCGAGCCAGTATCGCACCGTGCCGCCGACCGTCAGCGGCATGTCGTACTGCGAGATCTGATAATCCTTGGGCATGTCCGGATAGAAGTAGTTCTTCCGGTCGAATTTCGAAAACGCCGGAATTTCCGCATCAAACGCAAGGCCCGCCGAAATCATGTGTTCGATTGCAGCTCTATTTGCAACCGGCAACGCGCCGGGCAGCGCAAGGCACACCGGACACACTTTGGTGTTCGGTTCTCCACCGAACTCGTTCCGGCAAGCGCAGAACATCTTCGTCTCGGTTTTCAGTTCAACATGGCACTCGATACCGATGACCGCTTCGTATTTGCTCATCGTCCGGCTACCTCGAGCATCGGCTTGTGTTTGCTTGCGTGTTTCGTTGCCTGCTCGTAGGCGTGCGCCGCTCCGAGTAAGAGCTTCTCGGTGAAAATCGGCGACGTCAACTGCAGCCCCATCGGCATCTCACGATCGCCACCGGCGGGCGTCACCCAGCCGCACGGCACGGAGAGCGCCGGAAGACCGGCGAGCGACATCGGAATCGTGTAGTAGTCCATCAAGTACATGCTGTAGGGATCGCTCTTGGCATTGAACTGGAACGCGGGCGAACTCGCGGCCGGACACGCGATCAGATCGCACGAGGCAAACGCTTTCTTGAAGTCATCTGCGATGAGCGTGCGTGCCTTTTGGGCGCGCACATAATACGCGTCGTAGTAGCCGCTCGAAAGTGCGTACGTTCCGATGAGAATGCGGCGTTTGACTTCCGGTCCGAAGCCCGCAGCGCGCGTCTTTTCGTACATCTCGTTCACGTCGCTACCTTCGACGCGTAAGCCGTAGCGAACGCCATCGAAACGCGCGAGGTTTGACGAACATTCCGCCGGCGCGATCAAGTAGTACGTCGCCAATCCATAATCGGCGGTCGGCAGTGTAACGTCGACGAGCTCAGCACCGAGCTCTTTCAAATCGTTATATGCCTTCTGGTAAACCGCATGAATATCGTCACCGAGCGCGCGCGTGTCGAACTCTTTGACGATGCCGACTTTGAGTCCACGCAAATCGGTGCGAAGCCCGCGTGAAATCGGCTCGACTTCGCGGTCGATCGACGTCGAGTCCATCCGATCCCAACCCGCCATGGCTTCATACGCAAGCGCCGCATCTTCCACCGTGCGCGTCAGCGGTCCGATTTGATCGAGGCTCGAGGCAAAGGCGATCAGGCCGTAACGGGAAACGCGGCCGTATGTTGGCTTGAATCCGACGAGATTGCAGAATGCACCCGGCTCGCGAATCGATCCTCCGGTATCGCTACCCATCCCAATTGCTGCTTCATATGCTGCAGCAGCTGCCGCGGAACCACCGCTCGAACCGCCCGGAACGCGCGTGAGATCGTAGGGATTCTTGGTCACGCCGAGCGCTGAGTTTTCGCACGAGCTGCCCATTGCAAACTCGTCCATGTTTGATTTGCCTACCGGAATTGCACCGGCTTCCAACATCCGGGCAACCGCGGTCGCCGTGTACGGCGCAACCCAGTTTTCGAGAATTTTGCTTCCGGCGGTCGTGCGCGTTCCCGTCAAGCACATGTTGTCTTTAACGGCGAGCGGAACGCCCGCAAGAGGTAGCTTTTCTCCGGCTTTTACGCGCGCGTCGATGCGCGTTGCAGCGGCCCGCGCTTCTTCGTGCAGGACGGTCAAATACGAACCGACGTCGCCGTCGACGGCATCGATGTGCGCAAGCATCGCATCGGTGACTTCGCGTGCGGAAATGGTGCCGCCGTTCACGTCGCGGGCGATCTGCGCCGCACTACGCTCAATAATCTCCATCGGGTTTCCTTAAACTACTCGGCGATGATGCGGGGAACGCGGAAAAATGCCCCTTGACGTTGCGGTGCTTCCGAGAGCACCGTTTCGCGATCGAGACACGGACGCTCGACGTCCTCACGTTCAACGTTGCGCGACTCCACGACTTGCGCCGTTGCCGCGACCTTCGAAACGTCAAGTTTTCCAAGCGCATTCACGTGTTCGAGCAAATCGCCAAGTTGCGTTTCAAAGCGTTCGACCTCGTCGTCGGTCAGCGCAATGCGCGCAAGCTTTGCTACGTAGCGAACGTCAATCTTCTCGGATGACAAAGTCGGGATACTCCGGTTCGTCGGCGGCATATTCATCAGTCTCGGGCCATGTCGGCCACGCCACGTTGAGAAACGCGTCGTGCACGACTTCTCCGTCAGCATGGGCCTCGCGATAGAGCGTGACCAACGTCTCGACGTGCCCAGTCTGCGGAAACATGTCGAACGGCTGAACGACGCCGAGCCGGTACCCATTGGCGGCCAGGAACTTCAAATCCCGGGCGAGCGTGGCCGGATCGCACGAGAGGTACCAAATATACGGCACCTTGGATGCTACGACCGCCTCGAGCGTAATTTCGTCGCTTCCCCTGCGCGGCGGATCGAGGAAGACGATGTCGGAATTGTGCATCGCCTCCTGAGCCTCCGGCGAACGGACGGCGTCCTCCACGCGGCCGGCGCGGAAGCGCACCCACTGCTCGAGCCCGTTGAGCTTCGCGTTGCCCTCCGCCTCAATGATTGCTTGGGGATTCTCCTCGATGCCGTAGACCTGACAGCCGTTCTTCGCAAAGAACAGCGAAAACGTCCCGGCTCCGCAGTAAAGGTCAACCACGCGCCGCGGATGTTCGAGCCCGTTTTTCATCAGCGAGAAGATCCGCCCGACGATCTCGACGTTGATTTGGAAGAACGACGCAGCCGAGACGCGATAGCGGACGCCATCGATCTCTTCTTCGATCTCCGACTTCCCGGCGACGACGCGATGACGCCGCCCCATGATCGCATTTTGGCTCGTGAGTTGGTACGAATTCGTCAGTCCGACGGCGCCAGGCAGCGCTTTGAGCAGCGGCGGTGCGCCGCGTTCGACTTCCGGTGACTGCTGGGACGTCGTGACGGTCACGACGGCCTCGCCGGTTGCGCGTGCGCTTCGCGAGACGATATGACGCGCGACTTGCATCACCGGTGCGGTATCTTGCGTGACGCGAGCGCGGTTGAAAACGTGAATGAACGTATTGAGCTGCGGCGTCACGATCGGGCAGTCTTCGATCGGGACGATTTCGTGCGAACGCTGTTGATAGAACCCGATCGTCGGCGTCTGCGGCGCGTGGTCGACGACGAGCGACATTTTGTTGCGGTAGGCTCGCGGATTGGCCATCCCAACGGCGTTGCGAACCTCGACGTCGGCGAACCCGCCGATGCGCTGGAGCGCACTGCGCACAACATCCGTTTTCCATGCGAGTTGCGCGGGATAGTTGAGGTGTTGAACTTGGCATCCACCACAGCTGCCGAAGACGGAACAAAACGGTGTCGTACGGTGCGGCGAACCAGCGAGCAAACGCAACATCGTTGCGGTCGCGTATTTCGGCTTTACCGAAGTAATACGTACGCGCGCGCGTTCTTGAGGCAGCGGACCAAAGCAAAAAACAACCAACCCGCTTGCACGGCCCACGGCTTGGCCGTTTGCAAGCAGGTCGGTGAACGACAACTCGAGTTCTGTACCGGCGCGTAACGCCGGGGCGGGGCTACGCGCTATTTCTTTGTTCGTCAAGCGTCTTGAGCAAGTGGTTTGCCTCATCGATCAACTGCTGGATACGCTCGCTGGTCGGATCCGCTGGGCGTCGGTTCAACAGCGCGCGCACCACGGTGAAAGCGACTGCCGCGCCAATGCCGGCAACGCCTATCCAAATGAGGGTTCGCGTCAATTGTTGGTTGTTGCGTTGCTCTTCCGCGCGTTGAAAATCAGGCGTCTGGTCCATACTGCAGTACTCCTTCGCGCACGTGCGGGAGCCTTCTTCTCATCGGGGAAGTCCCACCGGGGCAAAAGACTCACACTCTCAGGGCTCTCTCCGGAGGGCCAGGTTACCCTAGGTTCCCGAAGACCATGATTACTGTACGCGACGATTTGAAGCAGGACGAGCGCCCCGCGCTCGTCCTGTCTCTCGTTGCGTCCATTGCGATCAACCTGCTCGTGTGGATGCTCGTCATCTGGGGCTCGGCAGTCCAACTGCACCTGCGGCCCGTGATCGAGAAACCCGAATTGGTCGTCTCCTCGTCGAGCATCCGGCTCGAACGCCGGACGGTACCGCAACCGCATAATGCCCAGCAACAGCAGCTGACGCATCCGGCGCGCGCGGCCACGCCGAAGCGCCAGCAAGTGCCCCGCCAAGAACGCGTGGCTCCTCCTCAACCGCAGGCGCGTCCGACAGAACTCGCACGCTTGACCCCGACCGGGACGCCCGTGCCGCCGTCACAACGCGCGCAACATCAGCCGGCCTCGCTTCAAGCGCAGCTTGCGCAGCAAGAGCAGATGTTCGCCCGTGAAGCGCAGCAGTTGAATTCATCGCACACGTTGAGCATCGCGACGAATCCGCCGCTGCCTCCCTCGGCGTATCACGAAGCTCCGATTGATGTGAGCGGACGGAACGAGGAACATGAATCCGTCGAAGCGCTACTCGAACCGCGTCAACATTGGATCTCCAACGGGATGTCGTGCTATTACGTCCACTATTATGCAGAATATAGCGGCGGTGGATCAGAAGACGGGAACATCCCGTGGCCCGTGTGCTATCCTGCCGATCACGATGCGATGCTGCCGCTCAACCGCACGCACCGATTGCCAATCCCGTCGCCTCCCAGCGGCTACCAACTTCCCCCGAATGTAACGCTTCAGCCATTGCTGCGCGCAATTTACACGGGCGAAATCAAAGACGACAACCCAAATTAAGCGCCGCGCTCACTGTGCAGCAGTCGCCCTCTGTCGGCCGCGCAGGACGTACTTTTGAATCTTTCCGGTGGCCGTCTTGGGCAGCTCGTCGATGAAATAAAAGCGCTTGGGCACTTTGAAATGTGCAAGATTATCGCGAGCGAAGACGCGCAGATCTTCCTCGCTCATCGACGCATTCGCGCGCAGGACGATGAACGCGTGTGGCGCTTCGCCAAATCGTTCGTCGGGTAGACCAACGACCGCAACTTCCTGAACATCCGGGTGCCGCAGAAGCGCTCCCTCAACTTCGACGGACGAGATGTTCTCGCCGCCACTGATGATCACGTCTTTCATCCGGTCGCGTATTTCGACGAAACCGTCGGGATGGACGACCGCTGCATCACCACTATGGAAATATCCGCCATGGAATGCGCGCGCTGTTGCATCCGGGTCGTTATAATATCCGGCCATCACGACGTTGCCCCGAACGACGATCTCGCCGACACTCTCACCGTCATGTGCGACTTCCTCGCCGCGGTCATCGATGACGATGAGTTCGCCGGATGTCACAAGCTCTACACCTTGCCTGGCTTTGACTTTTGCACGTTCGCTCCGCGGCAAGTCTGCGTGCTGCCGGCGAGGTTCGCAAATCGTAATGAATGGTGCGGTTTCAGTAAGGCCATAGACATGTGTGACCTCCCAACCGAGCTCGTCTTCGACACGTTCGATCGTCGCGGCGGCCGGCGGCGCCCCTGCCGTTAGAACCCGCACGCCGGGGCGTGCATTGGCGCGAACCTCTGCCGGAGCGTTTGCAATACTGATGAGCACCGTTGGAGCCGCGCAAAGGAACGTCACGCCGTCGTCGTTGATCAGTTGGAAGATGCGCCGGGGCTCCACCTTGCGAAGGCACACGTGAAGGCCGCCAACTGCTGTAACGGTCCAGACGAACGTCCATCCGTTCGCATGAAACATCGGCAACGTCCATAGATACCGGTCGTCCGGTGTCATGTGCACGTGGACGAGCGTACCGACCGTATTCATGTACGCATTTCGATGCGTGATCATCACGCCTTTCGGATTGGCCGTCGTTCCGCTCGTGTAGTTGATGGTGATGAGGTCGTCTTCGTTTATGTCCGGCCGCACCGGCTCGTGCGAGGCTTCCTTCTGCAGTTCCGTCTCGTAGTCGAGCCAATCATCCGGCGCTTCGCCCTCGAGCGCCACGAAATAATCCACTGACGGAATTCGTTCGCGAACGCCTTCGACCGCTTCGATGTAATCGGTATGGGCGCAAACGACTCGGCTACCGCTGTGAGCGATAATATATGCGAAATCGTTGGGTGCGAGGCGGTAGTTGATGGGGACGAGTACTGCGCCGATCTGAGGAATCGCATAAAATGCTTCTAGGAGCGCGTGCGTATTCGGCGCAATGTACGCGACGCGGTCGCCCTTCGCAACGCCGAGGCGTTGCAATGCCGCGGACCATGCATCGCAACGATGGAAGAATTCCGTGTATGTTAAGCGCAGCTTCTCGTCAACGACCGCTTCGCGGTCGCCGTACAAGCGACGGGAACGGCGCATGAATTCCAAGGGCGTGAGCGCGGTCTTCATAGTGGGCGTGTGCCCTCCATTCACCGCAATGCGTTCGATGGCGTCAGTGAAAATTCCGCGGGCGGACGCCGTCCAGGATACCTTCGGCTTCGAATGACCAGACTGCGCGAGCGAGCAGATCGATTGCGCCGGCTTCCTTTTGCAATTTACCCTCGATGATGAGCGTGTTGCTCATCCGGATCACGCGGCGGAATTTTTCATAGACGTCCGGACGCACGATCACGTTCACGAGACCCGTCTCGTCCTCGAGCGTCAAAAAGACAAAGCCTTTGGCGGTGCCGGGACGCTGGCGCGTGATGACGAGTCCGCCGACGCGGCAGACGAGATTGTTCGGCATCTCTGCAAGGCGTGCCGCGGGAATCACGCGCGCCGCTTCCAACTGCGGACGGAAATGTTCGATCGCCTGACCTTGCGTCGTCACGCCGGTCGACCATAGATCGAACGCTGTTTCTTGTTTTGGCTTGAGCGGTTTGAAATGGACATCCGGCTCGTCCATATCCATTAAACGTCCGAGTTCACCGCGTGCCTCTCGCTCATCGAGCGCGCGTAACGCCCACATTGCGTCGCGCCGTGAGCGGTACCATGGCGAAAACGCGCCGGCCACAGCAAGATTCTCAATCGCTTCTTTTTCAAGCTGCGTACGTTTGGCAAAATCGAGCAAATCCACAAATGTTCCACGGCGTAATGCCTCCTCCAGACGTTCCTTCTGCCCTTCACCGAGCCCGCGCACTAAATGAAAGCCAAGGCGTAAACCTCCGTCCGGCTCGACGAACGACCAATACTCGCTTGCGTTGACTTCAATCGGTTTGATGACGACGCCATGACGTCGCGCGTCATTGACGAGCACTTCGGTCGAATAAAATCCCATCGGCTGCACGTTCAAAATCGCCGCGCAAAAGATCGCGGGATAATGACACTTCACGTACGCCGATGCATATGCGAGCAATGCAAAGCTCGCGGCGTGCGATTCCGGGAAGCCGTAATCCGCAAAGCCTTCGAGCATGTGGAATAATTGCTCGGCAGCGGTGCGATCGATACCGTTGGCGACCATGCCTTCAACGAGCTTCGGATAAATCTCGCGCATGCGTTCGTGCGAACGTTTGTGGCCCATTGCGCGGCGGAGTTTGTCGGCTTCGCCTGGAGAAAAGCCGGCGGCTTCGATTGCCATGCGCATGCCTTGCTCTTGAAACAACGGCACGCCGAGGGTTCGTTCGAGCACCGGCTTTAGTTTCGGATGCGGATAGGTTACGGGTTCCATTCCCGAGCGGCGGCGCAGGAACGGGTGAATCATCTGTCCTTGGATGGGCCCCGGGCGGATGATTGCGACTTGCATCACGATATCGTAAAAACACGTGGGCTTCATCCGCGGCAACATCGACTGCTGCGCCCGCGATTCGATTTGGAACACACCGATCGTATCCGCCCGCGAAATCATTTCGTATGTTGGTTTATCGTCGGGTGGGATTGTGTGGAGTGCGAGCTGTTGTAGTCCCGTGTCATCCTGAGCTTGTCGAAGGATCGAATCGTGCGATTGATTTAAGGCGATCCTTCGACTACGGCGTTCCGCGCCTTCGCTCAGGATGACACGTTCGTGCAGTGAGAACGCTTCGCGTAAGAGTGAGAGCATGCCGAGGCCGAGCAAGTCGATTTTGATGAGGCCGAGTTCTTGGAGATCGTCTTTGTCCCACTGGATGATCGTGCGGTCTTTCATCGTCGCCCATTCAACCGGCGCGACACGCACGAGCGGATCGCGTGTGATGACCATGCCGCCGGAGTGGATGCCCATGTGGCGCGGGAAGCCGTCGATTCGGCGGCAGAACGCGTAGAGACGTTCGCCAAGAATGCCGCTTACCGGGGAGGCGACGTTCGGCTCCGGATCTGCCCCGTAATCTTGCCCACGAAAGCCGTAGAGATAATGATCGGTTTGTCCCGGTTCCAGACGCGACGCACGTGCGTTCGAACCGGTATCGAGATCGCGGCGCTTTTGCACCGATTCCGGTTGTTCCGTTACGACGAGATCCGGTTGGCCCGTTGCGCCTGCAAGTGATTCGCGTGCATCGAATTCGCGAACGACGGCGTCGACTTGCGCGAGCGTGAGTCCGAGGGCTTTGCCGACGTCGCGAAGCGCCGAACGCGTGCGGAACGTCACCACTTCCGCCGCCATCGCAGCGTTGCCGCGGCCGTAGCGATCGTAGACGTACTGGATGACCTTCTCGCGGTCTTGGTGCGCGAAGTCGATGTCGATGTCGGGAATCTCTTGACGTTCTTCGGACATGAAGCGTTCGAAGAGCAGATTCATTCCGATCGGATCGACGGCGGTGATGCCGAGCGCATAGCAGACGGCGGAGTTTGCAGCGGAACCGCGTCCTTGACAGAGGACGCCGAAGCGGTTCGCGGCTTGCACGATGTCCCACACGATAAGGAAATAGCCGGCGAGATCCATTTTTGCGATGATGCCGAGCTCGTATTCGAGTTGGCGCTCAACGTTCGGCGCAACCGGCGAACCGTAGCGGTCGACGGCGCCCTTATAGACGAGTTCGCGCAGATACGTCTGTCGCGTGTACCCGTCAGGAACGGGAAAGAGCGGAAATTGGCCGGTAAGGCGTTCGAGCCTGAACGCGCAGCGTTCCGCGATGGCGAGCGTGGCATCGATGGCCTCGGGATGCGCGGCGAAGAGCTTGCGCATCGCGGCCGCCGATTTGAGATGGTATTCGGCATTCGGGCGCAGCCGATGTTGCGCGCGCGCTTCTTCAAGCGTGATCGTTTCTTTGACGCACGCCAGCACGTCGGCGAGCGGCGCCTCTCCGCGGCACGCGTAGGCAACGGCGTTCGTCGCAACGTATGGAATCTTCAAGCGCCGCGCGAGCGCAATGAGTTCCTCGTTCATCGCCGCATCGTCGACGGTGAGATGCTGTTGGAGTTCGAGATACACCCGTTCGCCGAAGAGCGCTCGGAGTGACGCGGCACGTTGTACGTCGAGCGTGCGCGTGAGAAGCACGAGGCCGTCGCTACGTCCGTCGAAATCATCGATCCGCAGACGCGCGTCGCCTTTGCTTCCCCGCATCTGCGCGGTCGAAATCAACTCGCAGCAATTCGCATATCCTTGCGCGTTTTCGACAAGCACGACAGCTCGCGTTTTATCTTCGAAGGTCAGTTCGCTCCCGATGATCGCATGAACACCGGCTTGCCGTGCGGCGGACGCAAACCGCACACTGCCGTAGAGACCATCACGATCGGTAAGCGCAAGCGCATGCAGTCCTATCTCGCCGGCTCGTTCGACTAGTTCTTCCGGATGAGATGCGCCTTCGAGGAAGGTGAAGTTCGACCAGCTATGCAGTTCCGCGTAGCCTCGGTTTAGTGCCACGTTCGGTATGTCGCACGACATGATCCGGCGAGGGATTTTTCGTCGAGGCGAGGCGCGAAGAAGGAGCAACGCCGTAGCGTTGTGACTGATGAGCAACGAAGCATCCGGCGAAAAAGTCCCGTTGGGCATGTCGTGCGACATACCGAATGTGGCACTAACGGCGTAGCCACGCGCAGAGCATGCGCAGGTCGAGGTTTTTGAACAGCTGATCGCATTCCGGAGAGCAGAGGTGAAGAGCGCGCAATCGGGCACGGATGCGCTCGCGCTCTTGCGCAAATGCGGCGTCGATTGCGGGCGAAGCAAGAAATTGCTCGTTTTGCATCCGTAGATGCGCGAATCGTTTGTGCAGCTCGCGTTCCCTCTGCGGCTCGCCGACGAAACACGCGCGCAAGCGCAAGTGTGTCCCATAGCGATAGTTGCCTTTGATCTCTCGAATGCGGCGCATCGGATGTTCCGAAAAGCCGATTTTTACGCTCTCGGTTTTTGAATCGCGCAATTCGAGCAAGTAGACGAAGCCGTAATTATAGCCGGCGAGTTCTTCCAGCGGCGAGAGCATGTGGTTCGTTCGCGTAATTTCGCCGCTGCGCAGCCATGCCGAAGCAACGCGTTGGAACGTCTCGCAGGCGCTTTGCCCGACTTCAATCATACGAGCCACGCAGATACCAATGGTTTCCTTGCCGGTAGATGCGCCGAACGCTTCCGTCGTCGAGCACGACGTCGTATTCGTCCCTCGTCACTGCGGCCGCAAACCATCCCTCATCGATCCGCCATGGACCCGCGCACTCAACAACGGCATGTCCGTTTACAACGGACGGCTCGCCCCGCGCAACCGTCACGTTGATCTCCGTCACGTCCAATAGCCGCAACTGCGGAACCATATCGCGGTCGTCGCGACGCACGAGGGGTGAATATGCCGCTTCGCGTTTGGGTACGGTGAACGGTTCGTAGGTGAAGCGTTCTTCAACCGGATGAGCGTCGCGCGTGCGGGCGCGGCGCACCGGCTCGCCGAGGAGCGCTTCCAACCGTGCGAGGACGACCGCCACGTTCTGTACGTCGATATCGTCGCTGCGCACGAGCGGCAGCGCTTCGCCGCCTTCTTCCAATCGAAGCGCGCGCAGCCGCAATCCGCACAGCGGTGCGTCGAACGTCAGGCCTTCCATTTTTGCGCGAACCACATCGAGCATCGCACGATCGTTCGCGGTGGGCGCGGCGAGCAGAATTTCGAGGTGCTCGCTGTGACTGTTCTCGAGCTCGACCTCCAGGTCGAGCGCGCTTGCGCGTTTTCCGCAGCGTTCCAAATCGTCGCAAATACGCGAGAGTAGCACGCGCATCGCAAAGAGCACCGCTTCTTCGCTCTCTGCCGAACCTTCGCCGAACATCGCAGCTTCGATCGTGACCGCGTGACTGCGTGGAATGAACGAGGTACGATCGATGCCGCGCGCCCATTCATGCCATTGGGCTGCAGCCCGTCCGAACCGGCGCACGAACGGACCGTGCGGCAACCGCGCGAGTTCGCCGAGCGTGGAGACGCCGAGCAGATGCAGCCGCTCGTGCGCGTGCGGATCGAGATCGAGCACGTCGAGCGGCAGCGGCTCCAACCGCACCGCTTCTTCTCCCGGCTCGATTATCGTCGCATCCCCAATCCAGCTCGCCGCGTACGAACAGAAGCGATTCGGACCGGCACCCGTGCGAAGCGGCAGCTCGAAGCGCGTAAGCACCTCACGGATCTGCGCGCACCATTGCGCAAACGTGCCCGCGATGCCGCGCATATCGAGAAACGCGATGCCTTCGCGCACGTCGTCGATCAGCGGCGTAACGGCATCGAGCGCATCGAGCATTTCGTTCCATACCGCTCGCGCGCGAACCGGATCGTGCACGGCGACACGCGCGTTCGACGCGGCCGCTGCCGCTTGCGTGACGGTTTGCCCCACGCGCGCCCCGCATTCACGCGCGCGATCGTCGAGCGCGATCACATGGCCGCGATCGAACCGGTCGGCAACGAGCAGCGGGACGTCGTCCGCGACACGACCGCCGCCGAGGGCAACGGCTAACGGATAATCGGGAACGCGCAGACAGATCAGCATCGCCATCGCCTCAATTCATGCACCGACGGGCTTAAGAAAAGATGAGCGCAGCGAAACGGCTCCGCCGCCACGCGGCGCCGTTTTGTGTTTGCGCAGTTCGGTGCGCAAGGTAAAGCCGGAGAAACAACCCCACAATCCTCGCGTTCCTCGGATAACTGCGCGCTCGAACATGCACCCTAAACGTACCGTCGCAACGCCGGTAAGTTCCGCGCTCGCGCGGCCCGCGATAACGACAAGCACGGCGCCGGCACGATGCGCGAGCGTAGCAAGACGTGCCCACACAGCAGCACGTAACGCGGGAGCCCCCATCACAATGACGCGCGCCACGCGAGAGCGCAAAATAAGATCGACGGCCCTTGCAATACCGACGGGGGTTTTGGCCGGTACGACGAGCAGGCGGTCGAGACGAACGCCGGCATCTTCAAGCGCCGGCGGGTAGAGTTCACCGTCGTCGATAACGGCGCCGAGACCGTGACGCGTGACTTGCGCCAAAAGCGCGGCGGCGATGCTCCATCGCCCGGCGCTGCCGAGGCCCTCGAGTGTGACGATCGACCCTAGCGGGAATCCGCCTCCAAGCAGGCAATCGAGTGACTCGATCCCACTCTTGACCACCCGGTCTACGGCCGCGCCGACCGCGCCGGGAGCGGCATGAAGGCGTCCTTTGAGCTCTTCAAAAAGCTCGTTTCGGCGTTGCGGGAGCGCGGCTGCGGGAAGCATGGGTGATCATCCTAATCGAACATATGTTCGATGTCAACAGGGGGTCTAATGGCGGACGATCGCGTCGTGGCGTGGGCCAAAACCCTAGGTAGCGCCGAGATCCGGGCCTTCATGCAGGCACGGCGCCGGTTTTTGAAACGCCCGTCGGCAAAGCATCTCCACGATCTGCGTATGGCGGCCCGGCGGCTTCGTTCGTTCTTCGAAGACTTCCGCGATGTCGTTACTGCCCGGCGCGGCAAGCGCTTGCGCCGTTTGATCGCCGTCACGGGTGAGGCACGCGACGCTGTCGTGTTGCGTAAGACGCTGCGCAACGCGCTCGAGCGGCGCGAACGGCGCGAAGGACGGTTGATTCTTCGCAGCCTGCGCGTGCGCGAACGCGACTGCTTTACTCGCGTACGCCAGTTGCTCGTGAAGTTGCGGTATCCGGCATGAAGGCACGCAACATCGATTTAACGGTTGCGTGCGGCGTCGACGATGCGATGCGGCGAATTGCAATCGTTCGTTTCGCGGAACTACTCACGCTTGCACCCTCGCTGCGTACGCATCGCGCGCGCGACTTGCACGACCTCCGCATTGCATGCAAACGGCTGCGCTACGCACTCGAACGGTTTACGTCGAAAGAGCCATCATTGCTCGAAGCAGCGAGCCGGCTCTCGCAATTGCAAGAAGCACTCGGTCATTGGCACGACCGAGAGACGCTACTGACGATGGTTTCCGCCATGCAACTCACCTCGCGTCGCATTGCAACGGAACGCGACGATGCGCTCTCGCGCGCAAACGCCTTATGGCGCGATGCGTTCGCGACATACGGCCCGTTTGAGGGCCTGATGCGTTTTACGGGATTAGGCTACGGCTTGGGCGACGGTGAAGCGACGGGCGCCTGAGTGCTGGGAGCGCCGGAAGCGGTCGAACCACCACACAGCTTTACGGTCGCGACCACGGTTTTGGCAAGCGTGTCTTCGTGCTTTTGTCCATCGCTCTGCGCCCATTCAACACCCTCTTTGAGGCTGTTGACCGGATTGTAACCGAGCGTGAGACCGGGAACGCGCGTGAGATCGATCTCATACGGATTCGTCGGCAAACCCGCGTTGATGACGGTGTCGTCGAATGGTTGCGGATGCAGCGGGTCGGACGTCGGCGCAATATTGTGTAGTGGATCGACACCGCCGGTATTGCGGTTCTGTCCGTCGCCGGCGATCGAATAGATGTAGCCGAAGCCTTCGTGCTGCATGTTCGCGAGCTGCTGCGTCTCAACGAAGCCATTGATAATATCGAGCGAGGCTTGTTGGTCCGCGAGCGACTGCATCAATTTGTTCTTGAGGTCCAAGGTGCGCTGATCTTCTTGATTCTGCGCCTTCGGAGGGAAGACCGACGGATCTTCGAGCAGCTTTTGAATCGCAAGCACGTTGTTCGCTAGCGGCGTTACTAGGTTTTCCATGTGAAGCACCGTCATGCTCTGCTGCGCTTCACTTTGGTTGAACTGCGCCATCCCGTACTCTTTAAACATCGCCGGGCTCTGGCCGATCAGCTTATCGTTCTCGAGCAGCATGCCGATCGCGGGACGAATCTTCGTTGCAAGCGCGCTGCACACCGGATGCACGACCGTGTGGTAGATTTCCGGTGGCGCCGTTCGAGTCGGAACCGGCGATGGTAATGCCTTGGGTTGCGGCGTCGGTGCTGCCGGGGCCGAAGCAATACAAGCGAGGAAGGCACCCAGAAGTGCCGCCGTCAGGACTCGGGCGGGGGTTATGCGCATGGTCCCCATTCTACTACGTCAACGCAAGACCAACCCTGTGCGTTACTCCGGGAGGACTGCCCCTTCTAAGGAAGAGCTGCTGTATTGCCGGATCGTCGCGGCATCGGCCGGGCTGCAGTTCCACGAGCCGTGATTGCTGTCGCACAGTCGCGCACCGGTGAACTTCGCGCCATGCACGTCGGCGCCGGAAAGCCGGATACAGTCGGTGCGGCGCTCGATCACCGTCCCGTCAGTGTCCCAGGTGTTGTGCCAGCAGACGGCAGCGTTCGTGAAGTCCGTGCCGCGTAAGTTCGCGTCGCGGAAATTCGCGCCGATCAGTTTTGCGTTGGTGAAGCGCGCTGAGGATGCGTCGACGCCTTCCATATTGGCCCCGGTGACCTCGATGTTCGACAGATCGTGACCGCGCAATTGTGCACCGCGCAGATTGCAGCCGGTACAGTTATTGAGCACTGCACGCAGCTCGGCGTCGCTCATGCCCTGCAACGCGTCGCGAAGATCCGCGCCCGTCAACTTGAGCCCGTTGAAATGCGCACCGCTCAAATGCGCTCCACGAAACGAACAGCCGGTGCAATTGACGTTCGTGAAATTTACGCCGCGCAGATCGGCATCGCGAAAATTCGCACCGGTCAGGTTCGAGCCACTGAAGTTCGCGTTACGAAGATTCGCGCCATGGAAGTTCGCCCCGAGGTAGTCGACGTTTTGGAAATCGCGTCCTTGGAGATCGGCCTCGGAAAAATTGCAGCCCATGCAATTCGTTGGTTTTGCATCGGCGGGTCCGATGAGCGTGTAGGAGAACAGAGCCAGCGCGCAAAGCGCAAGCGCAAGTGCCTTCATCGATTATCCGTCCTTGTTTAGAAGACTAGACTTTCCAGATCGCGCCGCTCATGTTCGATCCGGTGAGCGACGTGTGAGAGAGATCGACGCCGCGTAGATCGGCGCCGTGCAGATTACATCCGGTAAGGTCAGCGTTATTGAGATTCGCTCCGGCGAGCTTTGCGTGCGAGAGGTTTGCGCCGGTCAGCTCCGCGCCGGAGAGATTCGAATTGCGAAGATCTGCGTCGGCGAGATTCACGCCGGTGAGATGCAGGCCGCGCAGATCCATTCCATAGAGGTTAGCCCCGGCAAAGTTGCAGCCTTCGCACGAGTTCAAGATGTTGCGCGTTTGGTCGGGCGAAAGCCCTTTGACGTCGATATCACAGCCCGTAAGGCGAGCACCGTCGAAATTCACACCTTGTAAGCGCGCGCCGCGCATGTTGCAGCCTTCGAGATCAGCGCCGCGGAACGATGCGTTACGCAGGTCGGCGTCTCTGAAGTTCGTGCCGGTCATCTGGGCGTTATCGAAACGAGCGCCTTGCAAGTTCGCATTCTCGAAGTTGGCGCCTTCCATCGAGCGGTTCGAAAAATCGCGCCCGCTCAAGTTCGCGTCGGCGAAGTTGCACCCGGTGCATCCGTCCACGTTTTTCGATTGAGCCACCGATTTGCCGGCGGTCTTCAGCGCGCGTTGTACAGTCGCACCGATATTCGGAATGCCGCTCATGTCCGAATCGCCGTCCATTGACGAACCAGCGTTTGACAGCGTTTTGGGGGCGCTTGCGACCATGTGCGGAAGCGACGGTGTCATCGGCGTTATCGGCGTCTTCGGGGTCCACGCATGCACGTGTTCGACGTGATGTACCGGTGCCGCCGTCGGTGCTGCCGTCACAGCCGGCGCTGCAACGGTCTGCTGCGCGACCTTCGTCACGGCGGCGACGGCCTTGGTCTCGTGCTTCTCGATCTTCGGCTGCGCGACGACTTTGGGCGCTTCCATTTTCGCCATCGCGGGTGGTGCCGGCGACGCCGGTGACTCCGGCGTTGCAGGCGTCGTGAACGCGATGCTCGGCGTCATCAAGCGCAGGACGATGAAGACGGCGATCAATGCCGCGACGACGCTTCCCGCAACACTCGGTGCAATCGTAGAACCGATCGCGCGTCCGGTGCGCAACAAGCGCTCGATACGAATCGAGATATTCTTACGCGTGACGAACACGCCGGGCGCCGGCATCGGGCGATGCGGCCACGCCGTCATTTCTGCCATTTTCGTCAAGCAGAAGGCGTAGGGACGAACTTGACCCGTGAGCTGCAGCACGTAGTCGTCGCACGCCACTTCGCGCTCGACATCCATCTGGCGGGAGATGAACCACACGGCGGGATTGAAGAACAGCAGCGCGGAGGCGATGCGTTGAATGGCGTTCGTCCAATCGTCGCCACGCAGCAGATGTCCGAGTTCGTGCAGGCTGATTTGATCGATCTCGGTGGGTTCGAGCGAGTGTACCAAGTGCGACGGCAAGAGCACCATCGAATCGAACAGTCCGACGGCAATCGGTACTTCGATCTCATCGGAAACGCAGATGCGGACGTCACGCGAACCCTTGAGCGCGTTCATCCACCGCGGCATCGAGTCGCGATACTCAACGGAGAGCGGGAGCGAGTCGTGCTTGAGACGTTCGAGTGCGAGAAACGCGACGATCAAGCGCACGAGGATCACGAGCGCGGCGAGCAGCCACACGGCGAAAATCAGCGGCGCGACAAATTCGGGCACGCGCACGTGCAGCGTCGGCGCCAAGATGTGCGGTGCGGTCGACACGGGAGTGGACGCAGACTTCGAGGCGCTCACCGGAGCCGAGGCAGTATGCGTTTGCGCGGGCTTGGAAACAGTGCGCATCGGTGCGGTCGTCGAGGTCGCCGTTTTTGCCGGAGCGGCCGTCTCGACGCTCACGCGCGAGAGGCTTGTCATCACCGGAACGACCAGTACCGCGAGTAATGCGAGGGACCACACGGCGTAGCGCGTGGTCGCGTTCGCATTTCGGAAGATGTAGAGCGCGACCCAGGTCAGGAACGCAATGAGCGCGCCCTGCCAGAGGCCGTTAATGAGAATCGCAATTCCGATTCGCGCTATCGGCCCGAGCAGCTCGAAGTGAGCCATGCGTTACTTCCCTTCGTCGTACCGTTCGATCAACGAGCGCAGCCGTTCGAGTTCGTCGTCCGACGGCCGTTCGTTCTCAATAAGACGTAGCGCCAAAGCGCCCGCATTGTTTCCAAAAAATTTGGAAACGACTTGTTTGACAGCCGACTGTGCCGCCGCCTCGCGAGCAATCAGCGGATAATAGATGTAAGCGCGTCCGGCTTCCTCGTGGGCGACATGGCCCTTTTGCTCGAGGATCCGCAGCGTCGTGAGGACGGTGTTGTACGCCACTGGAGGCGGGGGCATCGTTTCCGCGACTTCCGCGACGCTGCCGCGTCCAAGGCGCCAAAGCACCTCCATGATGCGCAACTCGCCTTCCGTAAGGGTGGGACTCTTCTTTCGGGCCAATGTAAGCTACCTCGCTCCTAATTCTTTAAGAGTTACGATAGCATCGCCTTCTTAGTTTGTCAACTAATATTTTAAGAGATTAAATCGCGGCGGCCGCTTGGTCGCCGATGTGCTCGAGCTGCTGCTTCTCATCACCCGAGATGACCATCGTTAGGTCGAGCATGATGATGAGCCGCTCGGCCATCTTGCCGACGCCTTGAATGTACTCGGTGCCGACGCCCGCAATCATTTCCGGCGCATCCTCGACGTTTTCGATCGGGAGATTGAGCACTTCGCTGACGCTGTCGACCACGATGCCCACGCGCTTGCTTCCGATTTCGGTGACGATGATACGCGTGCTCTTGGTCGCATCGGTGCGCGGCATGCCGAAGCGCGTGCGAAGGTCGATGATCGGAATCAGCTGGCCGCGCAGATTGATCACGCCTTCCATGAAGCGCGGCGCGCGAGGCACATGCGTGATCTCCACCAAACGAATGATTTCTTGGACCTGCGAGATGTCAACGCCGTACTCTTCCGTCGCGAGTTTGAACGAGACGACTTGCACGACCTCGCCGGAGAGTTGCTGCTTGTTTTCTGCTTTGACGTCTGCCATGGCTGATTAGACTCCCGAGAATTCTACGCGCGCGACTTTGCCGCTCACGTGTGCTTCACTGACGAGCGAATGAACGTCGATGATCAACGAGATCGAGCCGTTACCGAGAATCGTCGCGCCGGAAATACCCGGGATACGGCCGACGACATCGGAGAGCGGCTTGATGACGATCTCTTGCTCGCCTTCGAACGAATCGACGACGAGACCAACTTGCCGTCCTTGAAGACCGACGATCACGATCATTACCTTGTCCGGATCGCGTCGACCGCCGAGTTCGAAGAGTTCGGCGATGCGCACGAGCGGGACAACTTGTCCGCGCAACGTGATCACTTCGTTGCCGTGGACGGTACGCACGTCGGCCATCTCGACGCGCTGCGATTCGATGACCGAGTCGAGCGGAATCGCGTAGAGCTCGTCGACGACGCGCACGAGCAGCGCCTGAATGATCGCGAGCGTCAGTGGCAGCTTGATCGTAAAGCGCGTCCCTTGACCGGGCGCCGTTTCGACGTCGAAGACGCCTTTGAGGCGCGTGATGTTCCGCTTGACCACGTCCATACCGACACCACGTCCGCTGACATCCGAAACAACTTCGGCGGTCGAGAAGCCCGGCGTAAAAATCAAGTCCACGATCTCGCGATCGGTCAACCGGTCGTCCGCCGAAATCAAGCCTTGCTTGAGTCCGCGCGCGCGAACTTTTTCGAGATTGATGCCGCCGCCATCGTCGGCAACTTCGATGATGATCTGGTTGCCTTCGTGATAGGCGTTGAGCGAGATCGTGCCGACGCGCGGTTTTCCCAAGCGCTCGCGTTCGTCCGGCGGTTCGATACCGTGATCGACGTTGTTGCGCAACAAGTGCATCAACGGCTCGCCGACTTCATCGACGATCGTCTTGTCGAGATCCGTCTCCGCACCGGAAATCACCAACTGCACTTCTTTGCCGCGCGCTTTGGCGACGTCGCGCACGAGGCGCGGGAACCGGTCGAATACCTGACCGATTGGCACCATGCGCACTTTCATGATCGACTCTTGAATTTCGTTCGTCGTTCGCGCGAGCAGCGCTGCAGAATCCGCGAGATCTTTCGCAAGCGGCGCAATGATGCCCTGAGCGGCACCGCCGGCACCGCCGACCTTATCGTTCATCAACCGCTCGAGCGTATTCGCGATATCCGAAATACGCGTGCGATTGATCACCAGCTCACCGACGAGATTGAGCAACGCATCGAGCCGCTCGATATCCACGCGAATCGTCTGGTGAATCGACGAGCGCTTTTGATCGCCGTTCGTCGCAGGCTTTTGCGGCGCGGGGGCCGGCGTCGCTTTCGGAATCTCAGGCTTGATCGCTCCGACTGGTTCTGCCGGAAGTTCCATGATAAATGCTTCGGGCGCCGGCGCAACAACACTGGGCTCTTCGAACGCAGGCACCGTGTCGGAAACGACCGGTGCAGCCGGCGCATTTCCGGCTTGCGCTTGCGCGAGTAGCCGTTCTACTTCCGCCTCAAACGCCGCAACGTCGGCATCACTCGCCTGTTCTTCGTGGGCCGTAGCCTCGTCAAACGACTGCTCTTGTCCGGTGCGGCCTTCGATGACGTGCGACGTCTGCTCGTAAATCGCAGTAAAACTGTCGAGCTTGACGATGTACTCGTCCACGCCGTGCGGCGCTGCTTCTTGGCCGATCGAGCCCTGAACGAGTGCGGTGAGCAGATCGCGACCGGTAAACAGAATGTCAACCGCACTCTCCGAGAGCGGCATCCGGTCTTTCCGTAGCAGATCGCACAGATTCTCGAGTTTATGCGCTAAGCCCTGAACGTCAGCAAAGCCCAACATCCCGGAGCTTCCCTTGACCGTATGCAGCGCACGAAAGAGGGAGTTAATGATCTCCGGATCATTAACTCCCGAATTCACACCTTCTTCGAGCTTGAGAAGATCAGCATCAATCTGCTGAAGCAACTCTTCCGCTTCATCGCGGAAATAAGAGATGAACTCCTCGCGATTAAAGAGTTCGTCACTCATTTTGAAGGCGCTCCGCGCACAAACGCGTTGGCTAGCATTGACTCCCCTAGGGCGCGCCAATTTAACATTTCGTCGTTAGCCTTGTCCCATCGGGACCACGCCGTACTACTCGACGCCGAAGACCGAGAGTAGTGGTCCGAGCGATCCCGTCTCGGGAATCAAGATGAATTGACCGGCGACTTCTTTTTCTTTATCCAAGAACGAAGACTCGATCAAGAACACATCTTGATCCGGCAGAATCGACATCAACGTGCGGAACGCAGCCTGCACCGTGCCGTACGAAAGTGTCGGCACCGACGGCAACAGATTCGATCCCGTCAACTGAATGATCGCCGTCAAGTATGAGCCGGCAATGATGTTGCCGAGCTCTTTGAGCGTCGAATCCGCGATCGAATCGAAAATTTGAATGTCGCCGATTACGCGGTGGAGGAATTGGCTGACGAAGTCCAGCGCTTGTTCACGATCGAACAGCACGACCATCTGGCCCGGTGCTTCGCCGCGCACGTACATGTGCAGCGCTGCAACAGTGCGATTCTCGTGGCCGACTCTCGATGCGAGATCGCGGAACTTGATGACATCGATGCGCGGTTCGCTCAAATTGATCTTCGTGTTGAGCAACTGCGAAAGCGCGGTCGCGGCATGCCCCGCGCCGATGTTGCCGACTTCTTTCAGCGCGTCCTTTTGAAGATCGTTGAGTTGCATGCCGCCACTCATGACAGCACCTTTTGAATCGTTTCCAGAATTTTCGGTGGCTGGAACGGTTTGGTGATGAACGATTTCGCGCCGGCTTGAATCGCCTCGACGACCAAAGCCTGCTGACCCATCGACGTGCACATGATGATCTTCGCGTTGGGATCGCCTGCAACGATTTGCTTCACTGCGGTGATGCCGTCCATTTCCGGCATAACCATGTCCATCGTCACGAGGTCTGGTTGAAGCTGCTTGTACTTCTCAACCGCCTCCACACCGTTTTGGGCCTCTCCGACGACATCAAAGCCGTTCTTGGATAGGATCCCTTTAATCATCATCCGCATGACGACGGCATCGTCGACGATGAGGACTCTCTTGCTCATCCGTAGCTCCCAAGACGAAGTGCAAATGAGGAAAGGCACAAACGTGCCTCACGCCATCCTTTAGCAACCATCGGCTAAAGAATCGCGCTTCTTTATGGTTGGACTAGGCCAGGCCGCGGCTCCGCAAGTCCGCCAGGCGGCGGTTAATAAACTCGACGATCGCCTGGTCTTCGGCGGGCCGGATCCCGTGGAATCGCAGGCCATGTGAGTGCTTTCCCGACGCCTTGATGACTTCGTGACGCATCACTTCACCGAGCAGCGCCAACTCCGGCGCGTCGGGCCTTAGCTGAATCTTCACCTCGACTTGGGCGTGGTTCTTCAACCCGCGGTCGATGATGAGCGAACAGCCACCGCGGCTGATGTCACGCACGCTGCATTTCGCCCACTCACCAGTGCCAATGCCGCCCGGCGCGAACCGCCACTGGCCCGTAACAATTGCGTCGAGGCGTACGCTCTGGCGTTTTTGCCCGCCGGTCGCCGCGCCGATGAGGCTCACACTTCGCGGCAACTCGAAGGTTGTCGTCGCATTGCCCGTCGCCGCGATTTTGGTCTGCATGCGAAAGCGCCCAGCCGGCGACTGATACACGATCACCGCGGTTTCGCCGGCTTTGCCGAGCGTATCGCGCGTGACGATGCCCTTCGCTCCGATCGACTCGACCGTCACCTGGCGCACGGGGCGTCCACCCGCGATCACGTCGACGAACGAATGCAGTTGTGGCAACTTCGAAAGCGGGACACTTGATGACTTATTAAAGAAAGCTTTCAGCATTTACCGTAAAGTCGATTCGACGGACTCGTGCGCTTCGTCGGTCGTCGAAATCTGACCGATCGATTCAACGCGCAGTCCCGGCGCAATCTCAGAGTACGAGAGAACGACCAACTGCGGCGCCGCGCGTTCAGTAAGCCTCTTGAGCGCGAGACGAACCGCTGGCGAACAGAGCACAATCGGCGCGAGGCCGGCGTTCTGCGCGGTAGCGATCTGTCGCGTCAGTGACGCATAGATACGCGTGACGGTGTTCGGGTCGAGCAGCGCGTACGCGTCTTCGCCGCGGCGCACCGCCTCTGAGAGCAACGATTCGAGGCGCGGATCGACGGTGATGACCGAAAGGAGACCATTCTCGGCGTACTCAGCCGAAATGTGCCGCGCGAGCGCTGCCCTGACTTTCTCGGTGAGGAAGTCGACGTCTTTGCTTAGGCGGCCCGCGTCCGCGAGCGTTTCCAGGATCAAGACGAGGTTGCGAACCGGGATGCGCTCGCGCAGCAGATTCTGCAGGACGCGCTGGACCTCGCCCACCGTCAGAAGGCCTGGAACGAGTTCGTCCACGACCACCGGGTAGTGCGACTTGATGTTTTCGAGGAGCGCGGAGGTCTCCTGACGCCCCAGCAGATCCGGCGCGTGCGACTTGATCAGCTCGGTGAGGTGCGTCGCAATCACGCTCGTCGGGTCGATGACGGTGTAACCCGCCATCTCCGCTTCAGCGCGCGCGCTTTCCGCGATCCAAAGCGCCGGCAATCCGAACGCAGGTTCCGTAGTGGGAATTCCATCGATCGGCGCAGTCGCAGTTCCGGGATTCATCGCGAGCAAACGGCTCACCATGACTTCGGCCGAGGCGACTTCGAGACCGTAGATTTTTACCGTATAAGTATTGGGCCGCAGCTGGAGATTGTCGCGCACGCGAATCGGCGGGACGACGATACCGAGATCGCGCGCGGCGTGACGGCGGATCAAGGTGATGCGTTCGAGCAGATCGCCGCCCTGGTTCACGTCGACGAGCGGAATCAAGCCGAAGCCGATTTCGAGTTCCATCGGATCGTACGACAGAAGCGGGACGACGCTCTCGGCCGGTTTTGGTGCAGCCGGATGCGCGGGCGCACCCGGAATCGCGCCGTGCGTCGCCCCCGGCGGCAATCCGGCGGCCGCCTTCTGCACAGCGCGCCGGCGCATAAAGTAGATCGTGAAGAGCGTCACCGACGCGAGGAGCAACAACGGTCGATCGAGGCCCGCAAGGCCGAAGAGCGCCGTCATGATCGCGGCGATCAGGATTGCCGTCGGCTGCGACGAGAGTTGACGCGTGATGTCGCTGCCGAAATCCGATTCGGCTGCGGCGCGCGTCACGATGATACCGGTCGCGGTTGAAATCAAGAGTGCCGGCACCTGCGTGACGATGCCTTCCCCGACGGTCAGCAGCGTGAATTTCTGTAGCGATGTGAGTACATCGAGATGCTGCTGCGCGACACCGACGACGAAGCCGCCGATCGTGTTGATCGCGACGATGATGACTGCGGCGATCGCGTCACCGCGTACGAACTTGCTGGCGCCGTCCATCGCGCCGTAGAAGTCAGCGGCGCGCTGAATGTCTTTGCGGCGCTGACGAGCTTCCGCTTCCGTAATGAGGCCGGCATTTAAATCAGCATCAATCGCGAGTTGCTTACCGGGCATAGCGTCCAACGTGAAGCGGGCCGCGACTTCCGCAACGCGTCCGGCGCCATTCGTGATGACGACGAACTGAATGATGATGAGGATCAGGAAGATCACGAACCCGACGGCATAGTTGCCACCCATCACGATCTGTCCGAAGAAGTTGATGACTTCGCCGGCGTAGCCGTGCAGCAGAATCGAGCGGGTTGCGGTGATATTGAGCGAGAGCCGGAAGAGCGTGATGATCAGCAACAACGTTGGGAACGCGGAAAACGCTAGCGCGTTTTCGGTGTAGAGCGCAGTGCCGATGATGACCAGCGCGACGATGATGTTGATCGTCAACAGGAAGTCGAGCAACACCGGCGGGATCGGCACGATCATCAGGAGGACGAGCATGACCGACGCGCCCGCGACTAACATCGGAGCTGCGCTGCCAAGCCGTTGCGCGAGCGTTCCGCCACCTTGCATCGGCGCGGCGGGAGCGCCTTGAGCTGCCATTAGGCTATCGTCTTCCTCTTAAGCTTGTACACGAATGCGATGACCTGTGCGACCGCCGCATACATATTCGGCGGAATCGCTTGATCGATTTCCACTTTGTCGTAGAGCGTCCGCGCGAGCGGCGGATTCTCCATGATCGGAATGTTGTTTTCTTTTGCGATGTCGCGGATACGCTTCGCAATCAAGTCGGCGCCCTTCGCGATCACGACCGGCGCTTCCATCTGCATTTCGTCCCACTCGAGCGCGACTGCGAAGTGGGTCGGGTTCGTAACGACGACGGTCGCGCGCGGAACAGCCTGCATCATCCGGCGTCGCGACATCTCGCGCTGGCGCTTCTTCATCGCGCCTCTCGCTTCGGGGTTACCTTCGGATTGGCGCCACTCGTCCTTGACCTCTTGTTTGGTCATCTTCAGGTTCTCTTCGAGCTGCCACCGTTCGTAGGCGTAATCGAGGAGCCCGACGACAACCAGCAAGAGACCGAACTTCCACGCGATGCCGTAGATTAGGTTCATCGTGAGCTCGATCATCGCCGCGGGCGACGATTGTCCAACCTGCGCGAAGAACGAAATGTTCTTTGCGATCTCGACATAGATGATGACGGCAACGGCACCGAGCTTCAGCAGCTGTTTCGCGAGACTGACCGCGATACGTTTGCTGAACATATTTTTGAAACCGTTGATCGGATTGAGCTTCCCGAACGACGGCGTGATCGACTTGAGCGTAAAGAGAAAGCCGAACTGCGCGATATTTGCGACGATTCCGAAAATAAACGCGATCGCAAAGACGCCGAGGACGACGAGCATGACACCCGATGCCGCTTGGATGAAGAGTCCCCCGACGGAATGGATCGACATGTCGCTATGCATGTCACCGATGCGCGAAAAGTACGCGCGCATCGAGCCTTCTAGCGAATCC
This sequence comes from Vulcanimicrobiia bacterium, assembly GCA_024281135.1. Next base: position 26,426 of record JAMXLG010000297.1, read on the forward strand.
ATCATCGGGGCGAAGAAAGCGTGCAGAACGAGAACGACTGCCAGGAAGGTAACGGCACCGGCCAACTCCGTACTACGCGGAACTTGACCTTTGCCGCGTGCTTCCTCGCGTCGCTTCGGAGTGGCCTTTTCGGTTTGTTCCGGCTTAGCCATCGACGACGGTGACGAGCATGCTTTCTAAAGTTTTCGGGTGGCCACGTCAGAAGCCTGAGACGCTAGCTCGATGCGTCACAGGGGGAGCTGCGCCGCGCTGTGCTAATAAGGGAGGCTGACCCGAAAGGAACACCCGGAAGAGATGTCTTTGAAACATACGCTGGCGATCTGTGCCGGCGCGGTAGTAGCCGTGCTTCTTGGCGGCTGCGGCAACGCGACCCCTATCACGAGCGGGAGCCCGACGCCCTCGCCGACGATCACCCCGTTCGTCTCGAGCGAATACCCTACGCAGACGCCGGGAGGACAGCCCAGCGGCATTGTCACTGGACCGGACCAGAGCCTTTGGTTCACCATGCCGGCCGTCAATAAAATCGGCAAGCTCAACCAACAGGCCGTCATCAGCGAATACACCGTCACGACCCCCAACGCGAAGCCGCTCGAAATCGCGACCGGTTCGGACGGCGCCCTGTGGTTCACCGAATCGGCAGTCGGCAAGGTAGGGCGCATCCCCACCGCCGGATCCCCCGTGACCGAGTTCAATCTCGGTCCGGGTGCGCAGCCGTGGGGTATCGTAACGGGACCCGACGGTGCGCTCTGGGTGACCGATCAGTCGGCGTCCGCTCCCGGAATCTGGCGCGTGACGACCGCGGGAGTTCCGACCTTCTATCCGCTTCCGGCCGGATCGAAGCCGAGCTCGATCACCTCTGGTCCTAACGGCGCGCTGTGGTTTCTGGACACCGGCTTGGATAAAGTCGGCACCGTCGCACCCGGGCAGTCGGTTGCGATCACTGAATTTACCGGCGTCAGCCCCAACGCGGGTCTCGGAGTCATTATTCAAGGAACCGATAACGCGCTCTGGTTCACAGAAACGAGTCTAGGCAAGATCGGCCGCATGACGAGCTCGGGTGTACTAACGTCCGAAACGGTGCTGACGGGCGTTCAAGCTCCCTTCGGAATTACGGCAGGCCTCGACGGCAACTATTACATCGCCGATTCAGCCGGAAGCGCGATCGCGCAGTTCATCCCAAGCACCGGGAAAACGTCGACCTTCAAGACCCCCACCGCCAACTCGCAACCGTGGTGGTGCACGATCGGCCCCGACAACGAAGTCTACTTCACCGAAAGAGCCGCATCCAAGATCGGCCAATTCCGCTACTTCTAAACAACGGACGACAATGCAAGAAGGCCCGCAGTGCGGGTCTTCTTCCTTTTTAGCCTCGCAAGCCGCGCATGACGGCGTCCATTTGTTGGGCGACGGTTTGGAATAGCTCGGGTCCGACTGTTGCCATGAGCGGGAGGCTGATGGCCATCATCATGAGGCCGACGCCGACTTGAATGGGGAGGCCGATGACGAACACGTTCATCTGCGGCGCGACGCGGGCCATGAATGCGAGCGCGATGTTCGTTAGGAACAATGCCGCGACGACAGGCGCGGCGATGCGAAAGACGATCAGAAACGCTTGCGTAAAAAATAGCGTGATGTTGCCGGCGACGCTTGGATCGAGGTTGATGTACGGCAGCGGGACGAGGTTGAACGAACCAGCGATCCCCTGGATCAGAAAGTGATGAGAATCCGTCGCGAGAAAGACCAGCGTCGCGA
>JAMXLG010000298.1 GCA_024281135.1 Vulcanimicrobiia bacterium
GGATGTGCACCCCGGGAACGCGCTGCGCAAAGTATGCAAAATCTTCGCCGCCCATCGTCGGCGCCATACGCTCCACTCGAATATCTCCGCGCGCACGCATGTGCGCTGCAAATGCTTCCGCGAGTTGCGCATCGTTCACGACCGGCGGGTATCCGCGCACGATGCGAACGTCCGCAGTTGCACCATATGCGGCAGCTACGTTATTGACGATACGGCGCACGCGCTCGTCGAGACCATCACGAATTGCAGGATCGTGTGCGCGTAGCGTTCCCGACATCTCAACTTCGTCAGCGATAACGTTGTTACGATAACCGCCCTTGATCGTTCCGATCGTCACCACCACGCTTTTCAACGGATCCGTTTCACGCGCGGCGATATTCTGCAGCGCAAGCACGATTGCACTTGCGGCCGGAATTGCATCGACCGCCGTATGCGGATACGCGCCGTGTCCGCCCTTGCCACGAACGGTGATATACAACTCATCTGCCGATGCATTCACGGGTCCCGGCGTAATGCCGATTTGCCCCGGCGCAATCCGTGTATCAACGTGCAACATCGCTACGGCTTCGACTTTCGGATCGTCGAGCGCGCCTTCCGCGATCATCGGCTCTGCGCCGCCCGGCCCTTCTTCTGCAGGTTGAAACAACAACACCGCAGTGCCGGCAAAGCTGTCGCGAGTCGCCTGCAAAATGTGCGCCGCACCAAGCAACATCGCCGTGTGCGCATCGTGTCCGCATGCATGCATCTTGCCTTCCACTTCCGACGCGAAGGGAAGCCCGGTACGCTCGGTGATCGGAAGCGCATCCATATCAGCACGCAAGCCTACGACGTGCCCCGGCAACGCGCCGCGAACGACGCCGACAACGCCGGTCTTAGCAACCCGGCGGTGCGGGATGTCGAGCGCGTCGAGTTCGGCCTCGACAAGCGCGCTCGTGCGATGTTCTTCGAATCCGAGTTCAGGGTGACGGTGGATGGCACGGCGCAATTCGACGACGCGATTGGTCACGGATGCGGGAAGCTCGTTGATCATTGGGCGAATCGTTCTTGCAATGACCGGACCCGACCTCGCCCTTGCAGCGCTCATCAATCGCACGGGAAGCACGTATCTCTCCACCGCGCCGGCGTATATCACGTACAGGGAACATACGCACGTCGAAGGCGGCGGCCGTTCGGAGGACCTCGATCGTGCCGTAAGCGTGCGCGTCGCCGACAATTTCGCGGTGATGCAAGATCTTCCACAGGGGGCAGTGCGAACCGGTCCGGCGTTTCCGGTTATTCCGTTCTTCGATCCGTTCTCGAGCTTCAGGTTCAGCTATTTTGCGAACTTGAAGAAGATCGACATCACCTTCGATCCCGGACAACCGTATTATTTCCGATTGCCGGATCCCGATCCAAGCATCGACGCGGTCGTTCCGTATATGAGTGAATTTGCGCCGCGCTTCGCGCCCGATTCAACAGACGGCGCCTTGCACGTGTTGATCGATCCGACGCCGAAGACCGGGGACTCGTTCTATCCGACGGAAGTGCGGGAGGATCCGCAGACGCATCTGCCATCGCTCGTTGCTATGCAAGTCAATGGCAGCGACATGACGATCATACTGAACTATTCGATGGTTGACGGTCACTGGGTGATCACGCGTGGCACATGGAGCGCAACGCAGCACGTTCTCGTAACGACGCTCAAAGTAACGGCAACGACGACGTTTTCCGATTTTACGTTTCCGACGAGCGCGCCGGATCCGCGCTTAGCGGCTTCTCCTACTCCTCGTCCGAGCGCGACAGCATCGCCATAAGCGAAAGCTTGGAATCACGCGCAAGCCGAGCAAGTTTGACCGCGCAGTAGCCGCAGAACACAAAAGACGGAACGGCGATCATCAGGAGCGTCGCCACCATGAAGTTCGATTGATCCGGACTCAAGAAATCACTCGACGCAGCGATCGCCCAACGCGCGGCAATGACACAGAGCACGCCGACAATGGGTGCACCAATCATCCAAACGAAAAGGCGCGGCGCAGCTTTACGCGCCCGTTCTTTTTTGTACCAGTCGCTCAGCATGTTTATCTTCGTTTTATCGACGTAGCAGCACGCAATTATTACTTGCCCGGATAACAGACGAGCACGTACGTTCTCACCTTGAAGTCCGAACGTATTGTTCTCGTCGATCGCGTTCGAGCCCACTTGAATCAAAAGAGCCCGGCAAAAAATGCCGGGCTCTTTCACATGGCGGAGAGGGTGAGATTCGAACTCACGGTACCCTCATCAGGTACGCCCGCTTTCGAGGCGGGTGCCTTCAACCACTCGACCACCTCTCCGGGCCGCCACGTAGCGACCGCGTTACTACCCCGTTTCCGACGGGATACCTTCATTTGCGATCTTTTGGCGCTTTTGTCGGAAGTAGCGCTGAAGCTGCGCCGCGGCTTCCTCTTCCAACACCCCGGCCGTTACTTCGAGCCGGTGATTCGTTTTCGGCGAACGCAGAATGTCGAACGCACCACCGTCCGCACCACCCTTCGGATCGCGCGCGCCGTACACGACGCGTTTAATTCTCGCGGCGATCATTGCGCCCGCGCACATCACGCACGGTTCTTTCGTGACGTATAGCGTTGCATCAGACAAGCGCCATATGCCCAGACGTTCCGCCGCATTGCGTAAGAGAATCATTTCCGCATGCGCCGTCGCGTCGGGACGTGATTCTTTTTCGTTTTTTGCTTCAAGGACCAAATCGCCGGAGACGATTACCGCGCCGATCGGCACATCGCCGGCGTCCGCAGCCTGGTCGGCAAGCTGCATCGCGCGGCGTATATAGTCTTCGTCGTTCATTGCGATTGAAAGAGAAATCGCGCCCGAGATGACTCGAACATCCAACCTCTGCCTTCGGAGGGCAGCGCTCTATCCATTGAGCTACGGGCGCGCGATTCGCTCCGTTTATTCCGGAGCGCTTCCCGATGCGGGAAGATGTTTGAACAGGTCAAGTTTATGATCGACCAGCGAGCGATAAAACTTGCGCACGCAGTCGGGATGA
>JAMXLG010000299.1 GCA_024281135.1 Vulcanimicrobiia bacterium
TCAGACTTTCTCACCCTAAAGTCCGAACGTATTGTTCTCGTCGATCGCGTTCGAGCCCACTTGAATCAAAAGAGCCCGGCAAAAAAAGCCGGGCTCTTTCACATGGCGGAGAGGGTGAGATTCGAACTCACGGTACCCTCATCAGGTACGCCCGCTTTCGAGGCGGGTGCCTTCAACCACTCGACCACCTCTCCAGGCCGCCACGTGGCGACCGCGTTACTACCCCGTTTCCGACGGGATACCTTCATTTTCCGAAGATTGACGCTTTTGTCGGAAGTAGCGCTGAAGCTGCGCGGCAGCTTCCTCTTCCAGCACGCCGGCCGTTACTTCGAGCCGGTGATTCGTTTTCGGCGAACGCAAGATATCGAATGCGCCGCCGTCCGCCCCTCCTTTCGGATCGCGCGCGCCGTACACGACGCGCTTAATTCTCGCGGCGATCATTGCGCCCGCGCACATCACGCACGGTTCTTTCGTGACGTAGATCGTTGCATCGGAAAGGCGCCACACGTTCAAGCGCCGTGACGCTTCCCGAAGCAAGATCATCTCGGCATGTGCCGTCGCATCGGGGCGCAACTCTTTCTCGTTCTTGGCTTCAAGAACAAGATCACCGCACACGAGGACGGCTCCGATTGGGACGTCACCGTCAGCAGCCGCATCTTCCGCGAGCTCCATCGCACGCCGAATATAGTTTTCGTCCGTCATAACGGTTTTATTTTCCACCAAACGGCGGAGCGCCCGTCAAGGCGTTATGGCCCACACCCCGGTCAGATCGTTTCTCGCATACGCCGCGCGAGCATTTTACACTTTTTCAATGGAACTCGGGTTTGAGACTATCGGCAATGCTACGCTTATTTGCCACGATCGCGGACCAATACTCGTAACGGACCCATGGATCAAAGGGAATGCATACTTTGGCAGCTGGACACTCTCGCATCAGATTCCCGACGAACAGATGAACTCCATTTTACAGTGTGAATTTGTCTGGATATCTCACGGTCATCCCGACCATTTGAGTGCTGAATCTTTAAAGCTGCTGAAAAAGAGGAAAATTCTCTTACCCGATCACGTCGGGGGGTTGATTTCGCGTTATCTCACAGATCAGGGGTACGATGTACACGTCTTAAAAGATAAAGTATGGACAAAGCTTTCTGATCGAATACGCGTGTTGTGTTTGTGCGATTACAATCAAGACGCCACCTTACTTGTTGATATCGATGGTCGCTTGATCGTAAATATGAATGACTCGAGAGCTCTAGGATGGCAAAGCTTCATCCGCAAGACAGTGAAAAATTACGCCACTTCCTATTACCTGCGCTTGCAAGGGTCCGGCGATGCAGCAATGCTCAACTTCTTTGATGAGCATGGAAATCGGATGCTACGAGATCCAGCAATTCTGAGCGCCCCCATAGGTCCTTGGATTGCTCGAGACACAGAATACATTGGTGCAAAATTTTTTGTGCCGTTCAGTTCAATGCACCGATACCAACGACAGGATAGCGTATGGATAGAGAGGTACGGGACATCTCTTTCAGACTTCGCAAAAGGGTTTGATTCAAAAGCTTGCCAGATACTGCCCGCCTACATCAAATGCGATTGCACGACTGACAAGTGGGAAACAATCGACCCAGCAGAAACGCCGCGAGTTGTTAGAGAACCTAAAGAATTTGGAGATGATTGGTCAGAACAATTAGACAAAGCAGATGTAACAAAAGCCACCAAGTATTTTCAGAGCATTTTTCATCTAACGGAAACCTTAGACTTTATAAATCTGCGGGTTGGCGGGAAAGATAACGTCATCGAGCTCGGTAAGAAAAAGTTCAATCGCGGGATAACGTTTGAAGCTCCGCGACATTCGCTTATGCTCGCAATCAATTACGAAATCTTTGACGATATGCTAATCGGCAATTTCATGAAAACAACACTACATGGAAAGTTGAAGTCAAGAACTCCAAGTTTAGCTCCCGATTTCGAGCCGTATGTTCCTAAATACGCTGATAACGGTCGTGCTAAATCTAAAGAAGAGCTGAACTTATACTTCAAAGAGTATAGAAGCAGGTTAGACCGTAGCGCTGTTTTGAGCGATTTTCTAATAACTAAATTCGAAGCGCTATCGAAGAATGTGTTTAGACACTACTTCTCACAGAACTCAGCTGTGTATCAAACAGGAAAACGCCTATATCGGGCTGCGAGAAAAACAATCGGCCCATAGACACAGACTTTGGGAGAAGTAATCGCGCCCGAAGGGATTCGAACCCCTGACCTCTGCCTTCGGAGGGCAGCGCTCTATCCAGCTGAGCTACGGGCGCATGGTCCGCTCCGTTATTCCGGAGCGCTTCCCGATGCGGGAAGATGTTTGAACAGGTCAAGTTTATGATCGACCAGCGAGCGATAAAACTTGCGCACGCAGTCGGGATGACCAAAGAAATACGTGCGGGCGTACGCGAGATCATCGCCCGAGCTATCCGGCACGTAGTGCGAGATCTCGATCTCCTCCATCTGGTTTCGATCGACCGGATGGGGACAGAAATCGCACGGGATCGTGGACATGAAGCACCTCTAGAACAGGAACGGCCGCCACTTGAGGACGGCCGCACCTTAAACGTGGTGACTCGGGTGTGATTTGAACACACGACCAAGGGCTTATGAGTCCCCTGCTCTACCACTGAGCTACCGAGCCATGCCGCAGTAACGGTTTTCGACACCTGACTGTACCAGAACCCTTCGGCCTGTGCAACGGCACTAGCGGGAGGGCCGCTTCTTCCGCCCGTCGCGGCTTGCGAGAAACTCGTCGGCCAGCCGTGGCGGGGCTGCACCGAGCCAAGCATCAATCATTAAATCCCGTAACTCCCCTGCGCGGATGCGGCCGAGGCGCACCAGAACCGCCGGATATCCATCGAAGTGCGGCGTCGTAAAGAACACGCCCGGGTCGTGAGCAAGCAAAGCCTCTTTCATTTCCAGGTCGGTGGTGCGCACGCCCAAGATCGCCCCTTCCGGAGCTGCATCGCCTAACGCTTTGCGATCTGCAGCGCGTAACGGACGATCCCATACGAAAGACTTCTTTTTGACCTTCCACGACGCGTTACCGAACGACGTTTCTTCAACGACTTCGGGAAGCGTTTTTGCGATACGCCGCACGTCGTTCCACGTCGCCATAGTTGCTCGGAACTTCGCACGTGAAAAAGCAAAAACCCGGCGACATGGCCGGGCTTTGAGTCAAATCCGCGGTCGGAGGGACTCGAACCCCCAACCTACAAGTTCGTAGCCTGTTGCTCTATCCAATTGAGCTACGACCGCGTGTCCCTCGTGGCGACCACCGTAGATACGGGGTCGTTTTTTCTTTCCCTTCTTCGTCGCGACATCGCAAGGAAGCGGGCGATTCGGAGAGAGAGGGATTCGAACCCTCGATACGACTTTACATCGTATAACGGTTTAGCAAACCGCCGCCTTCAGCCGCTCGGCCATCTCTCCCCGCGGCACCTACTGGTACAGCGGACGACTATACCACAGAACCGCTCGCCGTACCTATACGACATAAGGTGCCCCGGGTTAAGAACTTGGTGCTGACGGCCCCGTCATCGGCGGCTCGTCTACGAATACAGCTTGCTCCTTCGGCGGCGCCTTCGCGGCGCGACGTGCGCGGCCGAGCAATGCGTCGACGCCAAGAAAACGGCCCGTAGGCAAAACGAAATTGACCGCACTGAGCGCGAGCGCGACGGCGTCAATTCCCGACCATGCGGTCGAGTGATCGAGTCCGCCTTTCGCACTCAGGTAATTGAACGCAAGCACGATGCCTATGAGGCCGCCGAGTCGCGTGAAGAAGCCGAGTAGAAGTAAACACCCGGTGACGACTTCGCCGACGCGCACGAGTTCGGCAAAGACTGATATATTCGGCACCACGGTGTTCGCGAGAAACTGCTGATACGGTCCGCTGGTGTGCGCGACGGCGTCATTTACGAACTGGACGATGAAGCCGTTTGGCGGCATGAACATTTGGCTTTGTGTGAACTTGGGAACGCCGTGCATTAGCCAAAACGCACCCGCATAAATGCGCAAAAGCGCGAGCCAAAATCCGTAGGTGGACGATGATGGTAATCTCATGCAACAACCTCCTTCGTTGCTGAGGCGAGACGCGCAATCAGGGTTGCTGCGTCCCTGGCGGCGTTAGGACGTCCGTACCGCCGCGCTGCTTGAATCATTCGTTTACGCCGAGTCGAATCCGTTAGCACGTTCATAAGAACGTACGGCAGTTCGCGTATCGTGCGCGCGCGCACCGCCGCGCCCCACTCCGTGAGCACTTTCACGTTGCGCTCTTCTTGGCCGGGCAACGGTTTGCACAACACGAGCGGTACCTCGGCGGCAAGCGCTTCGGCCGTGCTCAAGCCGCCGGGTTTCGTCACAAATGCATCCGCCGCGTGCAAATAGTCGTAGACGTTTTCAACGAAACGCAGTACGCGCACCGGATACTCCATGCTCTCGGCGACGCTGAGTACGCGCGTTTCAACGCGCGAGTTGCGCCCTGCAATGACCACCGCGGCGATCGGCGCGTCGACATCTTTCATCGCGCGCAGCATGCCTTCGAGCGGCGCGAATCCGAGGCCACCGCCCATCATCAGCGCGATTTGGCGATCGACGGGCAGACCCAGCCGTTCTCGCAGCGACTCGACACTTTCGTCGGTGCGCGCAAAATGGGGATCGACAGGGATGCCGCTCGTCATGATGCGTTCGGGACGCACGCCGCGTGCGATCATCGTGTCTCGAATTGCGTCGGTGCTGACGCAATACGCATCGATGTTGTCGTGAATCCAAAACGTGTGTACCGCGAAATCGGTCACGATCCCGACTACCGGCGGCGCGTCGGCGAACATGCGCTTGTATTCCGCCATCGCGCCTGCCGGAAATGCATGCGTGCAGACAACGACGTCGGGACGTTCGCGTTCGAACAGCCCGCGCAGGTTGCCGGCCGTGAACTGATGCGCCCACGTTCTGAACGGACCGACTTCCGTCGCGCGTTCCGCGCGGTTGTAAATATAGCCGTACATCTGCGGTATCGTTTTGACCATCTGCAGATAGCCTTCCGATACCACGCGAGACACTACGAGCGCGGCGTATTTGTATGAGTCAACAACAGCCGTGCGCGCGTTGGGTTCGATCTCGCGAAGCGCGGCGCACACGGCTTTTGCTGCGGATAGATGGCCTGCGCCGACGTTCGCTGAGAGAAAGAGGACGCGGATTACGTCTCGCCTCCGCCTTCGTCTCCGGCCTCTTCGGCGAAGACGAGAAATTCGTCGAGAATCTCTTGCGCAAGATCATCGTCTTCGAGGAGATTGCCCTCGAGATCGGTCACGATGAATTCGCTTTCGCCCTCATCGTCTTTGGGCTCGTGCATCAGGACCGCATACGAGGATCCATCATCGGGGTCTTCGAGAATTCCGACGACTTCGAACGGCAGCTCGCCACCGTCCTTGGTTTCGATGTAGAGCACTTCGCTCAGTTCGAGCGGGCCGCTCTTGGTTTCACCGTTGTTGGACGACATGACAGCTCCTATTTCCGTGCTTTAGTGCAAGCAACGGGCCACGTTGGCCTGATGCTCCGCAAGCGTCTTCGCAAATACATGGTGCCCGTTCCCGCAATAAACGTAATAAAGTGCATCGGTGGGGGCCGGGTGGAAGGCGGCTTCGAGGGACGCGTGTCCCGGATTGGCAATCGGCGTGGGCGGCAAGCCCGAGTGGAGGTACGAATTATACGGCGACTGGATCTTCAAATCGCCAAATGAAAGCTCGGTCTTATGCTGCGGGAGCGCGTATTCGATCGTGGCATCGACTTGCAGCGGCATGTTGAGCCGCAGACGGTTGTAGATCACACCAGCAATCATGGGCCGGTCGCTATCGATTTTCGCCTCGCGTTCCACGAGCGATGCAACGGTCACGCCCTGCGGCACCGTTACGTGCAGCGCGCGTGCGCGCGACGCTGCGTCGGCCGGTATTTGCTTGAAAAACTCGTCTGTGAATTGCTTCTGGATTTGCAAACCCGTAGCATCGAGCGGCACCAAATAGGTGCTGGGGAACAAAAAGCCCTCGAGATTCTGCGTTTTCGTGCCATCGACTTCGAGCGGCGTCGTAAGAAAGTACTGCTGCAAATTCGTGCCGGAAGAGACGCTCGCTGACTGCAGACGCTCCGCGATTTCCGATGCGGTGAAGCCTTCCGGTATCGTTACCCACGTAGCGATTTGTGCGCCGCCGGTCAAGAGTGAGCGTAAGATTTCGGCCGCAGTTTGATGCGGGGGAAAGCGGAATGCTCCGGCATGAACGTCGACGTCGGCATGCTCGGCTCTTCCGAGCAATCGGAACGATGTCGCATTTGAAATGACTCCCGCTTCGGCGAGCTGGCGCGCAATATCGGCGAAGCTTGCACCACGTGGAACGATCACTTGCGTCGACTGCACGGGATGCGAGCGGTCGCCATACAGACTGTAGGCAAACCATGCGGCCGATGCGACAACGAGAAGCGCGACGGCAACAACTATGCCGCCCGATACGCGAACCGTGCGCTTCACCGAGCTTCGTTTCGCCTTCGCGCGAGAAACGTTTCCAGGATCAGGGCGGCCGCCATCTTGTCGACCACCTCTTTGCGCTTCTTGCGCGATACATCGGCGGCGATCAGTGTCTTGGTCGCTTGCGCCGTCGTCATGCGTTCGTCCACTCGGTGGATGGTACCCGAAAACACGCGACGGAGTTGCTCGACGAACGCATCCATTTTTTGCGCAGCGACGCCGCGCTCGCCGCCGAGCGAAACCGGGTCGCCGATGACGAGTTCGCGTACCATGTAAGACTCGAAGTACTCCTTGAGCTTTGCCAAATCGGCGCGCAGATTCGACCGCTCCACTGTTGCGACGGGAAGGGCGAACGCCCCGGTGGGATCGGCAATCGCAACACCGATACGCTTGCTGCCCACATCAAGCGCCATAACGCTCATTGCGTGATTGCTGCTTTCGGGCGGCGGCCCAAGTGATGCACGATCAACGCCTCGATCGCCTGCGCGACGCGGGGACGCGCGCTCAAGCCCGCTCCGCGATGGCCGCGCGGCGTCGCAAGTTCCGCGAGATTGCGCAAATCGTCGGCATCGAGTTCGATGAGATCGCGCCAGCGTTCGCGACAGCGCCCGCAAATGAACCCGCCGGCCTCGCCGTCAACCCACGCGCGGTCCTCTTCGAATGCGAGCCCGCAGCGCACGCAGGCGTCCACCGGCGGTTCGATTCCGAGTGCGGAGAGCAGGCGCAACGAAAACCGCGGAACGAGCGCGCGCGGATTGTCCGTCGCGGCGATTGCCTTCAGCATGCCGGAGAGCAACGCATACACATCAGGTAGCGCGAGTCCTGGTTCACAAAACGCGTCAATCAATTCTGCAACGAGTTGCGCAACCGCAAAACGTTCGGGTTCTACCAGCGACTGCCAGGGTGCGTTGACGATGTCGGCGTTCACGATGACGTCGAGAGACCGTCCGCGGTGCATCTGCAGCTCGCACTCGTTGCCGAACTCCAAACGGCCCGCCAAGTGGCTCTTCGCACGCCGAACGCCCTTCGCCACCGCATCGAGCTTGCCGCTTTCCGTTGAAAAGAGCGTGACGATGCGATCCGCTTCTCCCAGGGGACGGGCGCGCAACACGATTCCGCGAGTCTTATACGAACGGCTGGAAGGAATGCGGTAACAGCTCCGCCACGTTCGTCCGCACCGTGCCGCTCGGCGCGGTAAAGACGACGGCCATCGTTGGATTGAACTCCGCGAGCACTTGACGGCATGCTCCGCATGGACTCGCCAATACGCCGTCGGGTCCCGCCACCGCGATTGCGGTGAACTCGCGAAATCCGGCGGAGACGGCAGCGAAAATCGCCGCGCGTTCGGCGCACATCGAAAGTCCGTAGCTCGCATTCTCGACATTCGAACCGACGATTACGTTCCCGTTACCCGTATCGAGCGCCGCGCCGATCCGAAAATTAGAATATGGCGCGTATGCGCGGTCGCGAGCGTGACGCGCAGCGGAGAGCAAGTCGTCGAAATCAGGGGACAACGTCGTGCTCCTGATCTGCGGTCTCTTCCTCTTCCTCCGGCGATGGGCTCGTGTAGACGCGCACGAGCAAGATGCGGCGTCCGCGCGTACGTTCAACTTTCAAACGCGTGCGGCGGTCCGATTCGATCTCTTCGCCTTCCTTCGGTAAGCGACCAAAGAGGCCGACGATGTAGCCGCCGATGGTTTCGAAATCCTCCGTCGGAATATGCGTGCCGAGCGCGTCGTTCACGTCGTCGATATTCGTGCCGGCTTCTACGACCGCTTCGTTGTCCGAAATGACGTGAATCGGTTCTTGCTCGTCGATGTCGTGTTCGTCGCGAATTTCGCCGACGATCTCCTCGAGCAGATCTTCCATCGTAACGAGACCGGCGGTACCACCATATTCGTCGACGACGATCGACATCGAGAACTTCTCACGTTGCATGTCGCGCAGCAGCTCGGCGATCTTCTTGGTCTCGGGCACGTGCTGGATTGGTCGCATGAGCGCGCGCAGGCTCGATTGTGCGAGCGTGCCGTTCGCGAGCGCGATAAGCAGTTCACGGTCGTGGACCACGCCGATAATGTCGTCTTTCGACTCTTGGTAGACGGGCAGCTTCGAATATCCCTCGGCGATGACGACGTCGAGCGCGCGGCGCGGCGAGTCATCGATCGACACAGCGACGATCTCGGGACGCGGAGTCATGACCTCACGCACGATCGTGTCGCCGAACTCGATGACCGAATGGATCATCTCGCGCTCTTCTTCTTCGATCACGCGTTGCTCGGCGCTGACATTGACCAGCGCACGAATATCTTCTTCGGTTACGTACATGTGATGCGAATGTCTGATACCGACAATACGCAGCAGCAGGTTCGCGATGAAAATAAAGACGTTCGTGATGGGTGTTAAGATCGCGTTTGCAACACGCATCGGTTTCCCGAGGACAAGCAAGAAGCGCTCGCCGGCACTACTCGCTAACGTCTTCGGAATGATCTCGCCGAAGAGCAGCAGGACGATCGTCATGATCACGGTCGACCAGACCGCCGGCTCGGGCACCCCGAGATCGATGAGGACCGCGGTGGCAAGCGAATCGGCGGCCAACAGCGCGATGGTGTTGCCGATCAGGATCGAGCTCAGCATGTGGCTCTTGTCGTCGACGAGCTTCAGAACGTCGCCGGCACCGCGGACCTTGCGTTCTTGGAGGGCTCGGGCGCGCAGGCGGGAGACCGCGACCAGGGCCGTCTCCGACGCCGAAAAGAACGCGGATGCGAAGACCAGGACAATAAGAGCGGCGATTTCCAGCCAGTTGAGGTGGGCCGACGTCATCGATGCAGACCTCGTTCGAGGTCGCCCGGGCGTGGCCCGCAGCTTCGGTAGGGGTCTTTCTTCAAATCGGCGCCATTATAACACAAGGTGTGGACGTGCCAAGAGGTAGATCGCTAGTGCAGCAACGGTACCGAGCACCGCTCCGGCGACCACCTCGGCGGTCGAGTGGATGTTCGCCTCCACGCGGGTCTGGGCGACGAGGAACGCGATGAAGTAGGCGAGCAGCGAGGCAAGCGGCCGCTGGTAGATGAATGCCAGCAGCGTCGCTGCTGCAAACGAGAGCGCCGCATGACCCGAGACGGCGCCGCCTTGCAGCGCGGAGCCGCGCCCAACCCAGGCCTTGGCGAAGATCGTAACGATCGCGACCGCAAAGAGCACGACAAACGCCACGTTGCTCGGCACGGTTGCGACCGCAGCGAAGACGCGTTGGCCTCCGTTGATGATCCCTTGATAGAAAATCAGATAGCCGACGACGATCGCGGCAATCGAAGCCACCAGCACCGCCCCTGCGGCCGCGTCTTTGGCCGTCTTCGCCAGAGGATGGTGCGTCACGGTCAGGAGATCGACGATCGCTTCGACCGCCGTGTTGATGAGTTCGAGCGCCAGCACGACCGCGACGATGATCACGAGTGCGACGACATAGAAACGGTCGAGCCGCAAGAACAACGATGCAAGCACGACGAGCAAGGCAATGATGAAATGCGTGCGCATGTTCGGCTGCGTGCGCGCTGCGTACATGATGCCTTCAAATGCGTGATTAAACGAACGCCAGAACTTCATGTCACCTCGTAGGGCCATGGCATGCCGATAGCGTCGGCAAGCCGGCGTTCTTCGCGCTCCATGACGTCGCGTTCGCCCGGTTCCATGTGATCGTGTCCGAGCACGTGCAAGAGGCCATGAATGAGCAATCGATAGAGTTCGCGTTGCACCGTCGCGTCGTAATCCGCCGCTTGCCGGCGGGCGGTGTCGATACTGATCACGATGTCGCCGAGCAGCCGTTCTTGCGAAAACGGCTCGGGTTCGAGTGGAAAGCTCAGCACGTCCGTCGGCTTGTCTTTGCCGCGATGCTCCCGGTTGATCTCGCGAATGGCGTCGTCATTTACGAGCGTCACCGAGATGCCGGCGTCTTCTTCTCCGACGGCTTTCAATAACGTACGCATGGTCGCTTTGAGCGCGCGCGCATCCACGCCGCTGCCGCGAACCTCATTGCGATAGTGTACGTTCATACGCGCGAATGATGTGCGCAACGAGCGGATGACGAACGACGTCGGTCTCGTTGAGTTCGACCACGCCGATATCGTCGAGACGTTCGAGCCGCGCCGCGGCATCGCGCAGTCCGCTGCGCGCGCCGGACGGAAGATCGATTTGCGTCACGTCGCCGTTGACGACCATCTTCGATTCCTTGCCCAAACGGGTCAGGAACATCTTGAGTTGATCGGGCGTGGCGTTTTGCGCCTCATCCAAAATCACGAACGCGTCGTTGAGCGTGCGTCCGCGCATGTACGCGAGCGGCGCCACTTCGATCGTGCCGCGTTCGAGATACTTCGCAACTACTGCGCCGTCGAGGAGATCTTCGAGCGCATCGTAGAGTGGACGCAAATACGGATCGACTTTTTCGCGCAGATCGCCGGGAAGGAAGCCCAACTTTTCACCGGCTTCGACCGCAGGCCGCGAGAGAATCACGCGTGAGACTTCGCGGTTCTTCAAAGCGCGCACAGCCATCACGACGGCGAGAAACGTTTTGCCGGTTCCGGCGGGTCCGATACCGATCGTCAACGTGTTGCGATCGATGGAGCGGACGAGTGCGCGTTGACCGGCGGTTTTTGGACGAATCTCTTTTCCGCGATGATTGCGCAGCAGCGTTCCCGGCAGCGCCTGGCCCCCGGGGGCTGCGTGGACGTCGGAAATGGCAAGCGCGACGTCGTCAGGCGTAATCTGCGCGCCCTCGACCGCGGCATCCAGCATGCGGCGTACCGCGTGTTCCGCGCGGTCGACGTTCTCCTGTTCACCGGCGAGCAGCAACCGGTTTCCGTCGGTGCGTACTCTGACGTCGAGGCGGTCCTCGAGCGCCGAGAGGTTTTGATCGAGCTGTCCGAAGAGCCGGACGTGATCGGTTAAGTCACTCAGATCGACGGTTCGCTGTGCCGTGGACTCCAGATTTATTGCTCCCGAAGAGATTTAGGTGGGCCGAGCACCTCCGCCGCGACAATCGAGCGCGCGAGGTTCCCTCGTTCGAACATACCACGAAACGCCGAAGTTCCATGCGGCGCTGGGGCTGTAGGCATAGGAGGTGGAGGCGGTGGCATCACCATCGGACGTGGCGGCGGCGGTACAGCAGCTGGTGGCGGCGGCGACGGTGCTTGCGGAAAGGCTTGCTGATGCAACGTGCCGGCCAACTGCGCCGCGAGCTGCTGGCGAAGCTGCTCGCGGATTTGTTCCTGGCGTGTCGGAACCGCCTGCTGCGCTTGAGGCTGCGCCTTTGCCGCAGTCGCTTTTCTTGCGTTCGATACAATGCTGCCCACCGCGCCGATGATGAGCAGCACGATCCAAATCAGCGTGCCGGCGGGAACCGCGGCAAGAACCGGCGTCATCGATTACCGGGCGGCGGTTGCTGCGGCGGATTCTCTGGCGGTTGCTGACCGTCGACGCTTCCGCCAATGGCGTCGCGCATCGTGGTGTCGGCTTGTATGTTCTTCAACCGGTAATAATCCATGACACCAAGATTGCCGTTCTTGAACGCATCGGCAATTGCGAGCGGGATGGACGCTTCGGCCTCGACGACTTTTGCGCGCATCGCTTGCGTTTGCGCCTTCTGCTCTTGTTCCGATGCCATTGCTGCATACTGCCGTTCTGAGGCTTTCGCTTGCGCGATGCGACGGTCGGCTTCCGCTTGCGACGTTTGCAATTCGGCGCCGATGTTCTTCCCGACGTCGACGTCCGCAATGTCGATCGAAACGATCTCGAATGCGGTTCCCGCGTCGAGGCCCTTCGTCAACACGTTTTTCGAAATGCGATCCGGATATTCGAGAACTTCTTTGTGATCGATGGCCGCGCCCACGGCAGACACGACGCCTTCGCCGACACGCGCGATGATCGTCTGTTCTCCCGCACCACCGACATACCGGTCGAGATTGCTGCGTACCGTCACACGTGCCTTGACGTTCAACTGAATGCCGTTCTGCGCGACCCCTTGAAAGACGGGAGTCTCGATCACTTTTGGCACGACGGATGTTTGCAACGCTTCGACGACGTTACGGCCGGCAAGATCGATGGCCGCAGCACGCTGCCACTCGAGGGGAATTTGTGCGCGTTGCGCGGCGATCATTGCAAGCGTCACGTTTTCGACGTTACCGCCGGCGAGATAGTGCGACTGCATCTGATCGACGGTGAGATTGAGGCCCGCTTTACGTGCTCGCACGTAGTTCGTCACGATGACGCCCGGGGGAATGCGAATCAACCGCATACGTAACAACGATATGATGCTGAGTGGTACGCCGGCTGCTATCGTGCTGATCCACAGCCCGATCGGAAAGTAGTAGAGGAACGTGAAGAATAGGATGACGGCGACGAAGAAGATTACCGCCGCGCTTGCTGCAATCACTGTGCGTTTATACCTTCCTTTTTAATCCTGAGCGAAGTCGAAGGGCTTATTTATAGCTCGGGAGCGTTACCGGCTCCACGAAGATGCGCGCGCCTTCGACGCGCGTTACACGAATGGGCGTCCCTGCTGTAATGAATTCGCCTTCGGTCAGCACATCGACGCGTCTGCCGTCGATCGATGCAATGCCTGCAGGCCGGAGAAACGATGCCGCGGTGCCGATCGCGCCGCGAAGTGACGTGAAATCCGTGCTCGTGACGTAATCGGGACCCTGCGCCGCGACAAGCGTCAGTTTGTGCATCCACGCGTTTTCGGGGAAGAGGCGCGTGAAGAATGCGAATGCGATCACGGTGAGGATGATTGACGTGGATACGCTTTCAATTGCTACGAAGAAGAACGGCACGCCGAAAGCGAGCAAGACTGCGGCAAGCAACGCTAGCGCGCCGAGAATGCCCGGCGCTCCGTGTCCGGGCACGACGTGCAACTCCCAAAGGATCCCGACGAGACCAAGAATCGCAAGCGCGATGACAAGCCCATTCGAGAACCCGGCATAGACGTGCGTTCCGAAGAACAATGCGAGCGCAGCGACGCCGATCGTTCCTGCGATGCCATGCAGCGTCTGCATTTCGAGAATCAGGCCCAGCATGCCGATCGTCAGCAGAATGCTGCTAATGGCCGGTGACGTCGCAAAGCGCGCGACTTCTTCGCCAAACGTGTACTGCGGCGCAATACGCGGCGCATCTGCGAGATGTTGCGATGAAAGTGCGGCATCGAGCGATGGAGCTTGGCCTTGCGCGATACCGGAACGCAACGCGTCGGCGGTATTAAGCGTCAGATATGCGTTCGTCGGTTTATATTCGGGAACCGAAATCGACGGATCGACCATCGCAGCGGCGAGAACAGGGTTGCGGTGATTGCGCTGTGCCGTCGATTGAAACTCGGCTTTGAGCGCCGAAACGATTTCCGCCGTCGTCGGATGCGGCTGTGCGGCACCGATCGACGCGCCCGGGGCCATAATGATCGTGTTCGAGGCGAGCGAAATCAATGCGGCCGACGAGTACGCGCGCCGCGAGATATATGCGATGACTGGTTCCTTCGCGGTGTAAATCGCATCTTTAATGCGGAACGCATCTTCGAGCAACCCACCGGTGCTGTTGACGTCCAGCACGAGCGCGCGTGCGTGCTCGTTGTTTGCAGTCGTGACCGCGCGTTCGACGAGATGCGCCATCCCGTCGTCCACCGTTCCCTCAATCGGAACGACGACGATCGGGGCATTCTCCGCCGCACGCGCAAAAGCGCCCGCCGCATAACCCGCCAGGCCGAAGCCGACCAGCGCGAGCGCTACCCAAGCGCGAAGAGTCCTCATGCCGAATCCTACCTGCGCGTTCCCTGAAGGTTGCATGAAAGGAAGCACGTGAGCAATCCATTTCTCGAACCGACGCGGGTGTACATGTACACCCTGCGGCCACGGCGCCTCGAAATCGTGACCGATGGACCAACCCCCGAAGAGGCGGCGGTTGTGGGCCGCCACTGGCAGCATCTCCTAGGTCTCAAAGAATCCGGCAAGCTCATCTTTGCGGGCCGGACACTTCTGACAAGCTCGGAAAGCTTCGCGACCGTCGTTTTTCGCGCTGAAACGAGCGACGAAGCCGAGTCCATGATGAACGCAGATCCCGCCGTTGTCGAAGGGGTGATGGAGTCGCGCCTCTACCCGTATCAGGCGCTGCTGTCGACGGCCATCTAACGCGTTGTAAAAAAGAGCCCGGCCTAGCCGAGCTCTTCTTTTACGATCTCACTGATCAGTTTGCCGTCGGCGACGCCGCGAAGTTGCGCCATCGCTGCCTTCATGACCGCGCCTTGATTCACGGCGCCGTCGGGGAGTTCCGCGATAATCGTTTTCACAGTTTCGCGAACCTCTTCCGGCGATTTTTGCGCCGGCAAATATACCATCAGAATGTCGCGTTCGGCGCGTTCCTTGTCGGCTAGATCACGGCGGCCCGCTCTATCGAACTCGGCGAACGAGTCGTTGCGCTGCTTCACGAGCTTCTGGACGACCGCCAATTCGTCGGCGTCCGAGAGGTCCGCACCGGCTTCCGTACGCTTGTACGTAAAGCCGGATAGCGCGGATCGGAGCGTGTCCAGACGGATTTGGTCGCGCGCCTTCATCGCCTCCTTGAGGTCGGAGGAGATGCGGTCTTTCAACGCACCCACAGGGAGGCCCTAAGCGCGACGCTTACGTGCCGCCGCCGACTTCTTTTTGCGGCGGACGCTGGGCTTTTCGTAGTGCTCGTGCTTGCGCGCCTCGGCGAGAATCCCCGCCTTCTGGGTGGCCTTCTTGAAACGGCGCAGCGCGCTCTCAATCGATTCGCCTGGAGCTACGCGTACTTCCATCGTTTATTGACCCCCCTTTCGCATCGCGCCCAACGGGCACGGTAAAATTCAGTAGGGGCCGTTTCGGCCCCGACTGCCGTACTTTACCATAGCGCTTACCTGATTACAACCTCTTCACCGGTTCCGAACGGTTGTGTCATCCGGGCGGCCACGTTAGGTGACGACCGGCGAGAACGTGGACGTGCGTGTGATCTACCGTCTGTCCACCATCGGGTCCGGTGTTAAGGACGAGACGATAGCCGTTCTTCCCGTGTTCGCGTCCCAGTCGAGCGGCAGTCGCGATAAGATTCCCCATCAGCGCGGCATCGGTCTCGGGAACGAGTTCACCGACATTCGGGACGTGGCGAACGGGCATGACCAGCATGTGCGTTGGTGCTTGCGGGTTCACGTCGTTGACCGCTACGACGTCATCGTCACGATAGACTACGTTTGCGGGAATTTCGCCTGCGATGATCTTGCAAAAAATGCAATCCACTCCCTCGCTCCTACTTCTTGATGACGAACGTCCAGGATCTGGTCGTCGTGTTCCCTGCCCGATCCGCGACCCGAACCGTCACGTGCACTTGACCCGCAGGATAGGTGTACTGCGGCATGTACTGCACGTATCGTTCGGTGCGTACCGTATTCGCGGTCACGTCACGTCCGTTGACCCAGAGAATGATGCTTGACGGATTCACCGGAACCGCTTCGGTCGCAAACGTGGCGAAAATTGCAGGCCGGTTCGTGTTTACCACCGCATTTTGATCCGGAGCAAAATCGTTGATGCCGGGCGCGCTTCCGGCTACTGAAAGCGTGCGCGTTGCTTGTGCGTCCGGCGCATCCGCGCTGCCGACGCGAAGATGCGCGATAATCGGCACGTCGCTGAAGTTCGCAGCTCTCGGCAAACTGTACATTCCGACGTACACTCCGGGCTGACGTTCCGCCATCGAAACGTTGGTGACGTACGGACCGATATCGAACGTCGCCGCTCCTTGCGGCGTACCGTGAACGGTGACGGTAAAGGTATCGCCGGCTTTGAGCGGATGGTCGGCGTCGAGATCGACGCTAGAAATCGACGGACCGGACGAAGTCGTCCCCGTGGTATTGACTTTGCGGCTGAGCAAAATCGAGCGGACCTCGTTCGTTTCGATGTTATAGCGTACGCTAGCGATATCGCCGACCTTGACGTCCGACATCTGCGCGGGTTTTCCGTTCAGCGACAACTGCGTCGTACGCGACGGCGCAACGACGTGCCCGTCGGTCAGGACGAAACGATCCGCGGTCGCAGCTGCAACCGCGCCGTAGAACGATCCAAAGGCGTCCTCAACGCGTGTGACGTGGCCTTTCTTATCGATGTACAGCCGCGCGAAGTCGCCGGGTCGCACGTCGCCGAGTTCGCCCGGATCGGTGACATTCGCGTTGACGTCGTGCATCTCGACCTCCGCGTTGCGCGTGATCGGTACGGTCTTAACGGTTGCGTTGGTTGTGAGGGTGACGGTCGGCGGATCGGAATTTACGTCGATCGCCGCGACCGTTCCGAATCGTTCGGTTTGATTGCCGTGCTGCACCACGCCGGCATTGCTTCGTCCAACGAGTTCGGCATCGATCGAAACCGTGTTCGTGCGCCGATCGTAGGAGGCTGACGCGCCCAAAGCGTCCGTAAAGAAGCGCAGCGGCGCGTAGAGCACATATTTGACTTCGAACGGTGCTGCATCGAGTACGAAGGTCGCCGTTCCGTTATGCGCGACCTTGCTTCCGATGGTCAACGACACGATGTTAGCGCCGACTTCCGTCCAGATCATCTTTCCCGAGCGATTGAATTGGAGGCCGAGCGCTTCGATCGTTCGGCGCACCGGCACGAAGAGATGACCATTTTCGAATTTTGGCGGCGGCTCGAGCGGCAAACGCGTGTTGTTGATGACGATCGAGATACCGGGGTTTGGTGTCGGCGTGGCTTTCGGTTTTGGTGCAGCAGCTGCACCGGTGAGCGCGATTGCTAAGACGAGCGCCAGGGCGCGAGTCGTCGTCACTTCTCCTCCAACACTTCGGCGTACACGCAGGCCGTTTCACGCGCCGTGCGATCCCACGATAAGCTACGCACGACCTCAGTGCCGCGTTCGACAAGGTCGCGCCGGACGCTTTCATCGTCGAGCACGCGCCGCATGTGTTCTGCTGCCGCGTCTGCTTGACCAACCGGGAAGTGCAACGAGACATCGGAAATCGGCTCCGGAATCGACTCGTCCGTTGCAATCACCGGACACCCGGACGCCATCGCCTCGACGAACGGCAAGCCGAAGCCTTCGAGCATCGCCGGATGCACGAGCGCAACCGCACCCGCATAATATGATGCTAGTTCGTCGTCGCTAATGTCGCCGAGCGCAACGGCTTTCCGGCGCGGCGTCGAGAGGCGCTGCAACTCGCCATTGAGATCATCGGGCCCGGTAAGGTACAGATCGACTTCGTACTGAGGAGGTAGCGACGCCCACGCGCGCAGCAGCGTCGGAATGTCCTTGTGCGTCCGGTGGTTGCCGACGTTGAGAAAGTAGGGGCGCTCGCCGCGGATGGGCTGCGACGGGTTGAGGAACCGTTCGCGTGGTGCAAGCGGTATGACGCGAATCTTCGCCGGATCGACATTGAAGTAGTGCACCAGATCGACGATCGTGCGGCAGTCCGAGGTGATGATGCGCGCCGCTTTCCGGCACGCCCGTTTCACAACGGTGTTGTAGTACGGGCCGATGTACCCGCGAAAAAAGTGCACGAACCGCAAATGGATGAGATCGTGAATCGTAAAGATGAAGCGCCCGTCCGCAAACGCCGGCACGTAGTGCGCCATATAATGCGCGAGCTCGATCCGGTCGCGCCACATTTCGAACGGCAGAACGATCTGCTCCGCAATCCCAAGATTCTGCCCCTTGGTATAGGTAACGTAGTCGTACTCCGGAGCCACGCGCGGCAAACGCGCGGACACCTCGCGCATATACGTCGCCATCCCGACCGATATGCGCTTCCCACACCGCGCATCCAGCCCAATCCGATGCTTTGTCATCCCGAGCGCCCCTGTGTCATCCTGAGCTTGTCGAAGGACCGCCTCGCAGTGCCTTGCTCGCTACGACTACGGGATAACAGGCTGAATACCACGCCACATACCACCCGCGCGGACCATCGAGCAACGCACCCTTCACCAACAAATTTTTTGCCAGCCGTAACGGGAACATGAGCATTTCGATCAGCAGCCGCGCCGGGTTTCGGTTCAAGCCTTCCGCTTCGATCGACGTGTACGCATCAAACTTTTCCCGATACGACGTGCTGTCGGTATACGAATAATGCAGTAGCGTACCGGGAAGTTCCGCAATTCGGCCGTCGCAAACGAACCGCTCGTGCAGCATCGACGTTCCGCCCAGCGCAGGCAGCGCTTCGACGCGCACGCGATCGCGACGGGCAAGCCGTAGAAGCGGTTCGTTCGTCCACATGCGCATCGGCTTTCCACGGAAATACGTCGTGCGTCGCACAACGTAGCCGTCGGCGTCGCCCGGCGCGAATTTGACCGCCTCACACAGTAAATCATCGAGAGCCTCGTCGGCATCGATCAGTAGCACCCACGGCGTCGTGATGCGCGAGAGCGCGTGCCGGCGCGCGTCGACGAAGTCTGTCCACTCACGAGACTCGACCGTTGCACCCGCGGCGCGCGCGTACTCGACGGTGTGATCGTCGGAATACGCGTCGAGCACAAACGCATGCATGCCGTGCGGCAAACTGGTCATGGCGCGCGGCAGGTCGCGTTCTTCGTCGCGGGTGAGGATGAGTGCCGTTACTTGATCTGGGTCCACGTCTGCGCGGCCGGTTCCGCAGCGCGGCCGTTCCGAAACGCCTCATGCGCAAGCGCGGCGCCGACGAAATCGCGATAGAGCGGCGACGGATTATTTGGCCGCGATTTGAATTCGGGGTGCGCTTGCGTTCCGACGAACCATGGATGCATATCCGACGGCAGTTCGACGATTTCGACGAGCGTTGTCTTGCCGACAACGTGGTGGCCGGTGAAACGCATGCCGCGTTCCTCGAACGACGGACGGTACTTATTGTTGAACTCGTACCGGTGACGGTGGCGTTCGGTGATTTCGTCGCTACCATATGCGCGCTGCGCGTGCGATTCCGAATCGACGCGACACGAGTACGAGCCTAGGCGCATAGTTCCGCCGTAAATCTCGAGATCGCGCTGATCGGGCATGAAATCGATCACCGGATCGGGTGTCGTCTCGTCGACTTCGATCGACATGGCTTTGGGCAGCCCGCACACGTTGCGCGCGAATTCCACGCACGCGAGTTGCATGCCGAAACAAATACCGAGGAACGGAATCTTCTTCTCGCGAGCGTACTGAATCGCGTGCAGTTTGCCGTTTACGCCGCGCGCACCGAAGCCGGGCGCCACCAAGATGCCGTCGGCGCCCTGGAGCACGCCGATGCCGTCGGTTTCTACCGTTACGGAATCGATGCGGCGGATCTCCACTTCGGCATGATGATAGATGCCGGAGTGGTACAGCGCTTCGTTAATTGAGATGTACGCGTCTTTGAGCTCGACGTACTTGCCGACAAGAGCTATCGCTACTTTGCGCTTCGGATGCGTGATCCGTTCGACAACACCGCCCCACTCGTCGAGCTTCGGCGCGTTCGTCGGCAGCCCGAGCTTGCGCACGACGGCGTCCGCGAGGCCCTCCTTTTCGAGGTTCAGCGGCACCTGGTAAATCGTCTTCGCATCGCCGTTCTGCACGACTGCGCCCGGCGGCACGTCGCAGAACAGCGCAATCTTCTCTTTGAGCTCGACGGGCATCGGAATCGCGGACTGGGTGCGGCAGACGATCGCATCGGGGGAAATACCGATACCGCGCAATTCGCGCACCGAGTGTTGCGTCGGCTTGGTTTTGAGTTCGTCTGCGGCGCCGAGGTGCGGGACGAGCGTGAGATGGCAGTACATCACGTTCTCTTCGCCGACGTCGTACCGCATTTGGCGAATCGCTTCGAGGAACGGCAACGACTCGATGTCACCGACCGTGCCGCCCACTTCTACGATGCACACCTCCGCGCGGCTCGCTTCCGCGACACGCTTGATGTGCGCCTTGATCTCGTTCGTGATGTGCGGGATGACCTGAACGGTCGCGCCTAAGTATTCTCCGCGCCGTTCTTTCTCGATGACGGAGTTATAGATCTGACCCGTTGTTACGTTATTCGCGCGCTGAAGATTTTCGTCAATGAACCGCTCGTAGTGACCGAGATCGAGGTCGGTCTCGGCGCCGTCTTCGGTAACGAAGACCTCGCCGTGCTGATAGGGGTTCATGGTACCGGCGTCGACGTTGATATAGGGATCCAGTTTCTGGATCGACACGCTGACGCCGCGCGCTTTGAGCAGCCGCCCGAGCGAGGCTGCGGTGATGCCTTTACCTAGCGAACTGACAACGCCGCCGGTAAAGAAAATATACTTCGCCATCTCGGGAAGTTAACGTTCGCCTCACTCCCGGGTCCGCACCTTGACGTAACGCGGCCTATTACCGTAATCCTTACCGATCGTGACCTCGGCCTCTGGGAAAGCAGCACGGGCGAGCGCCCCCAGATCGCCAATAATCGGCGGGGCAGCTTCCATTAATATGATCCCGTCGAGCGCGAGCAAGCGCGGAGCATGTTTGAGGAAGCGGCGGTACTGATCGAGCCCGTCCGGTCCCCCGTCAAGGGCGATCCGCGGTTCGAAGCTCACCGGATCGGGAGCAGGTGCGATGTCCTTCGTCGGAACGTACGGCAAGTTCGCAACAATGACATCGAAAAACGGACGCAACGCCGGCGTTGATACGTCACCTAAGAAAAATGAAACGCGCGGTTCGACGCCGAGACGCTGCGCGTTTGCCATCGCGACGAGTAACGCATCCGCCGACACGTCGATCGCATCAGCGTGCACGTTGTGCTCCGTTTCGGCGAGAATCGTGCACACGATTGCGCCGCTTCCTGTTCCGACATCGAGAACTCGCGGCTGCTCCTTGTTCTTGATGAACGCCAGCGTTTCGTCTACCAGATGCTCTGTCTCGGGTCGCGGCACGAGCACGCGATTATCGACGAGAAACGAGTGTCCATGAAATCCTGCAGAGCCAAGAATATAGGCCAACGGCTCACCCGAAGCTCGCCGCGTCGCAAATGCACGAGCCTGCTGCTCCATTTTCGCGCTAAGTTCCGTCTCACCATACGCGCGAAGCCAGGCTTCCGACCGCCCTGTCACATACGAAAGAATCCGCTGAACGTCAGTTGGATCCGTGCAGGTTTGCGAC
>JAMXLG010000300.1 GCA_024281135.1 Vulcanimicrobiia bacterium
TCTCCATAAACTACACTCCCGTGGTGGTTTTCGTGTGTTGCGTCATAATGGCGAGCGATTCTGCCACCGAGCGGCAAACGTAATCGGCTTGCTCTTCGGTGATGGTGAGCGGCGGTTCGATGCGAACCACCTGCGCATTGACGAGCGTTCCCGAAACAAGAACCCCGCGATCGAGCAGAAGTTTTCCGAGCTCGAACCCCGTGCGATGGTCGACGAACTCGATCGCTATCAACAACCCCTTTCCGCGCACGTCGACGACAAACTCCGGAAAATCTTCAGTCGCGACGCGCAAGCCGTGGAGCATGCGCTCGCCGAGGAGGGCGGCGCGTTCGGGAAGGCGATCCGTCAATAGCACGTTGATCGTTGCGAGCGCGGCTGCGCACGCAAGCGGATTGCCGCCGAACGTGGTCGTGTGCAAAAACGGATTGTCGAAAAGCTTCGAAAAGATATCACGCGTTCCGACGACCGCACCAGCAGGCACCACACCACCACCGAACGCCTTTGCGAGGCAGACGATGTCCGGGCGAACGTTGTAGTGCTCGAAACAGAACATCTTTCCGGTGCGTCCCATGCCGGTTTGGACTTCATCGAGAATCATGAGCGCACCGAATTCATCGCAGAGCGCGCGCACGCCCGGAAGATAATTGTCCTGCGGGACGTTCACGCCGCCTTCACCTTGAATCGGTTCCAGCAAGACGGCGCCGACGTCTTCGCCGACGGTCTTCAACCGTTCCATCTTTCTGCGAAGCGCGGCGAGATCGTCGAACGGAAAGTGCTCGATGTTCGGGAGCAGCGCACCGAAGGGACGACGGAATTCGCCTTTTGCGCTGACCGAGAGCGAACCGAAACTTTTGCCGTGAAAGCCTTTCGTCGCCGCGATGATCGTCTGCTTCGTCCTGTCGTATGCACGCGCAAGTTTCAGCGCGGCCTCGACCGATTCGGTTCCGCTGTTCGTGAAGAACACGTATTCCAAACCCGGAGGCATGAGCATCGAGAGCGCCTTCGCAAGCATCGCGCGAAGCGGATCGAGTAAATCTTGACTGTGAAGCGGCTGGCGGCCGAGTTGCGCGCGTACAGCCTCAACGACCTTCGGATTGCGGTGTCCGACGTTGAAAATGCCGAACCCGCCGAGGCAATCGAGATATTCCTTCCCCGTGACGTCGCGATAGCTGTTCGGCCCGGCATCGGACCATTCGACGGCTGCAGCGGCATGCTCGACCGACGTTGCTTTCCGGTATTCGAGGAAGCCCGGATTGATGTGATCGCGGAAACCATCGACGGTCTCCCGCGTGATCCATTGCGCGTCCTCCGACGTGATGGAGGTCGACTCGATAAGTTCTAAGACGTGGTTCGTATAGGCTACGACTTCTGCTTCTTTGCGTTCAAGAATTTTGTTGCTCCTTATGATAAGACGCTTTCCATTGCGGCGGTGATCCGGCGCAAAGCGTCATCCAGTGTTTCGTCGTCGATAATGAGCGGTACTAGCGTGCGAATGACGTTTCCCGCGCCCGCCGGCATCACCAGTACGCCGCGCTCGCGGGCGGCTTCCACGATGCGGGAGACGTACGCGTCGCCGGTTTCACGAAATTCAATCGCAATCATTGCGCCGAGACCGCGCACCTCGAAGACTTGCGCGGGGAAGCGTTGCGCGATCGCTTCAAATGCAGAGCGAACACGGCGACCAATGACTTCGGCTCGCGCGAAGAACTCGTCCTTCATGACATCGATCGTTGCAAGAGCGGCAGCGCACGCGACGGGATTTCCCGCGTAGGTTCCGCCGAGCCCGCCCGGCGCAGGGGCATCCATGATCTCTGCTTTGCCGATCACCGCGGCGAGCGGCATGCCGCCGGCAAGCGACTTTGCGGCGGTGATGATATCGGCCTCAATGCCGGCATGCTCGATCGCAAAGTAGCGTCCCGTTCGTCCAAAACCACTTTGAATCTCGTCGCAAACGAGAACGATTCCGTTTTGCGTACAGATCTCACGTAACGCGCGAAGAAAATCGGCCGGCGCCGGGACGAATCCGCCTTCGCCGAGGACCGGTTCGATGATAATGCATGCGACACGTTCGGGAGCGAGCGTGCTCGCAAACGTCTCTTTCAACGCATCGAGCGCGCGTTCGGTGCTCCATCCGTGCGCGGCATGCGGATACGGAACGTGCGCAATCTCGCTGCAAAACGGCCCGAAATTCTGTTTGTACGGCGCATTCTTTCCGGTCATCGAGAGCGCGAGCAACGTACGTCCATGATAGCCGTGTTGAAACGCGATGACACCCGGACGTCCGGTGTACGCGCGAGCGATCTTCACGGCGTTTTCCGTTGCTTCCGAGCCGGTCGAGAGCAACAGCGTTTTCTTCGGTGTATCGCCCGGTGCGAGCCCATTGAGTTTTTCCGCGAGTTCGACGTACGGTTCATACGACGTCACTTGAAAACACAAGTGCGTGAACAGTCGCGCTTGTTCGTTGATACGCTCGACAACCGCGGGATTGGCGTGACCCGCGTTGAGCACGCCGATGCCACCGA
This sequence comes from Vulcanimicrobiia bacterium, assembly GCA_024281135.1. Next base: position 2,523 of record JAMXLG010000300.1, read on the forward strand.
CAAAGTCGATGTATTCGCGGCCGTCGGCGTCCCACAAACGGGCGCCCTCGCCGCGCACGATGGAGATGGGGTGAACGCAGCCCACACCGCGCGGCACGCTCTCGGAGCGCCGGCGCGCGATTTCGGCCGACGCGGAGTCTACGGTCTGCATAGGCCTAGCCTACGGTACCGCCAGGCGGCGCCTCTACGTGCCGTCGAACCAATTTTTGCCCGATTCTTCGTGTCCGGGCACCAAGGAGCACTGCTTGAAGCTAGCCGATGTGCTTGCCCTGCCTTCATTTACCACCGCCTCTATCGTCGCGGCGGAGGGCGCCACCGATCGAGAGGTCGCCTGGTCGCATGTGGTCGACATGCCCGATCCGCTGCCGTGGGTAAAGCGTGGATTTCTGATCCTTACCACCGGATTCAGCTGGCCGAAGGACGAGGCGCAACAGCGGCGGCAGATCGCGGAGCTTGCGGGCCGCGAGATCGCGGCGCTGATGATGGCCGTACCGAAGTTCGTCGAGCACTTCTCCGACGCCGCGCGCCAGCAAGCCGAGATTTCGCGCCTTCCGCTCATCGAGATCCCCTTCGAAGTGCCGTTCGCGCAACTCACCGAAGAGCTGCATCGTGCGGTGATGCACGAGCCGTATGCGATCATCGAACGTTCGGATCATATCCATCGCGCGCTTACGCGTGTTGCCGCGCGTGATGCGACGCTCGACGATCTCGCGCACGAGCTTTCGCGTTTGATCGAGCGGTCGGTCACGTTTGAGGATCCGTCGGGAAATTTGTTGGCCGCAGCATCGTTTCGCGAAGAGATGGATGAAGTGCGGCGTCGCACGCTCGAAGAGGGGCGCAGTCCGCTCGACGTCGTCGGCGCCATGGAACGTTCGGCGTTGAACCGCCGCATTCGCGCGGCAGAGAAACCATTGCGCATTCCCGCGATGCCGGAGAAAGGCATGAGCGCGCGCGTGGTGTGCCCCATTCGCATCGGAAACGAGCTCGCGGGCGTCGTCTGGATCATCGAAGGGACGTCGCCGCTGAACGAACTCGATCATCGCGCGGCGGAACACGCGGCGCT
>JAMXLG010000301.1 GCA_024281135.1 Vulcanimicrobiia bacterium
AAACGTCCGACGACGATGTCTTGCGAACGCAGAAGTTCGCGCTGGAAGCGATCGTAGGAGACGCGGATATTCGCATTTCGAATGAACTGCTGCGGCAAACCAAGGTAATCGCTCAGCTTACGAACGACGTCGTCGCGCTCTGCCGCTCCGAGTTTATCGCCTTTGAACAGCGCATCGAGGTACTCATTTAGCGCAAACTGCTTCACGCTCGCAATGAATGTAGCGAGATCGGCCGGACGATTCGGAACGCGATTGTGATACCACGCCGTCGCGGCTTCCGTCGGCAAGTAGAAGACGTACGGCCAATCGCCACCGGCGATCGGATCGCCGTTGCCGTAGTCTAGGCCGAAATTCAGAATTGACGACTGGAGAATTACGCCGTTGAGCGCGATCCCGTGGTTCATCAACCAATCTGCGAGGCCCGCCGTACGCGTCGTTCCATAGCTTTCGCCGAAGAGAAATTTCGGCGAGTTCCACAATCCGAATCGGCTTACGTACCGCGAAACGAATTGCCCGAACGCCGCAACGTCTTGATCGACGCCGAAAAAGTCTTTCTCTTTTCCGTCCACAATGCGTCCGAAACCGCTGTCGGGCATATCGATGAAAACGAGATCGCTCTTATCGAGCAAGCTGTACGGATTATCGGTGATGTGATAGGGCGGCGGTCCGGAAGCGCCGCCGTTTGAAGCCAGAACGCGAACGGGTCCGATCGAACCCATGCGCAGCCACATCGTCGAGCTTCCCGGGCCACCGTTATAAATGAACGTTACCGGCCGAGTGAGCGGATTGCTTGCGTCGGCAGTAAACGCGGTATAGAAAACGCGCGCAGTCGGATGCTCGTTTTGATCGTAGAGCGTTAGCGTGCCCGCACGAGCGGTGTAAGGAATAGCGTGACCATCGATCGTGATGGTGTGTGAGGTTACCGCGTCGGGCGTTGCTCCCGCATCTTCGGGCTGCGGCGCTGCGGCTACGGGAGCTTGTTTAGGCGGCGGATCGGCAGCACGCGCGGCAACGGAAGTGCCAAGCAATGCCGCTAAGAACATCATGATAAGCGCACGATTCATACGCCCTAAATCGTAGGTAGTTGCCTAGCTTCCTTCATTAAAGCTTAAGGAACTTCGTCGGAAACTAGTACTGCATCCCTGCCAATCGGCGCATCGGCTGGTGTGACCAGGGTTTCTTCTGCCGCGATTTCGTTTGGCACGTACAACGTCGTGACGTGGCCGTTCGGACAAGTGATCTCAACGGTCATCTCCTCCGGCGGCTCTTCTTGAGAAAAGTTTAACGGATCGCCATCGGCGCCCACGATAAACGAGCGCGCGCCGGCATCCGCCAAATGCGCGTGGCACTCGGCGCAACGAAGATCACGAAGATGAACGAGCGCGAGAAACGGCATGAGCTACCGGAGTTGAGTGATAGAGTTCGTCCTTCAGACGCCCGACGGCGCGTTCGATCGACTCAAGATACGGAAGCATCGACCCTTTGATGCGAAGTAGCCGCTCTTCACCCTGCGCCGTGATGGAGTAGACGCGCCGCGAGCGTTTGGTGGGGTGATCCCACGTCGCACTCACGAAACCGCGTTCTTCCAATCGCCGAAGCAGCGGATAGATTTTGTTGGTGTTGACCGCAACCAAGTCGCCGCAAATCGATTCGATTCGCTGCATGAGACCGTATCCGTGGTCGGGCTGCTCGTGAATCAAATGAAGCAACAACACTGGGAAGAGGGTCTTGCTTTTAATTGGTCCACGAAGAACTTCATCTACACGACGCGACACAAATCTGCCTATTACGATGCCTGGGCGTGAACGTCATTTGCATAGAGCGCGTCAATCTGCGCGCGGTAGCGCTGTTCCACCACGCGGCGTTTGATCTTGAACGATGGTGAGAGCTCCCCGGCCTCAACCGTAAACTCGTGGGGAAGCAGTCCGATGACTCGAATTTGTTCGTACTTCGCGAGGTCGGCGGTTTGCTCACGAACTTCGGTAGTCATGAACTCCAGGACGTCGGGACGTTTCACCATCTCTTCCACGCCGACGGTGGCCGGAATCTCGAGTTCGACCCGCACCAATTCCCAACTTGGAGCAACGAGCGCCACAGGATGCGGCCGCCCATCGCCGATGACCATCGCTTGTACGACGAAATGCGAACGCTTGATCGCGCTTTCGACGCGCGCCGGCGAAACGAACTTGCCGGTCGAGGTTTTGAAGACTTCCTTCTTCCGGTCGGTGATGCGAAGAAATCCCTTGCCGTCGATTTCGCCTACATCACCCGAGTGAAGCCATCCGTCCTCGAGGGCGAGCGCCGTTGCTTCGGGATCGTTGTAATACCCGTGCATGATATTGCGCCCGCGCGCCAGCACTTCACCATCCGGCGCGATACGCAGCTCGACGCCCGGAATCGGTTTGCCCACGGCGCCGTACTCGTTTGCGCCGACGGAGCTCACAGTGATCACGGGCGACGACTCAGTCAATCCGTAGCCTTGCATAATCGGCAGTCCGAGCCCAAGGTACGTCATTGCGATGTCCGTATGTAGCGCTGCGCTGCCGCTCGTGAAGAAATCGAGCCGGTCAAGGCCGAGCACCTGACGGACTTTTTTCAAGACCAATCGCTTTGCAATCGCATACTGAATGGATTGCAGCAAACTCGGTCCTCTCCCG
>JAMXLG010000302.1 GCA_024281135.1 Vulcanimicrobiia bacterium
CGTGTAATCGAAGGTCCGCGTTCGATGTGCGTCACCTTCGCGCCGACACCGAAACTCGCGAGCGTGTCCTCCAAGACATGCGCGCGATTGCTGTCGTCCGCCGCTTGGACTTGCGGCGGATCGAAGAGCCCGAGGTCCGGAAGATGATACGTGCGGCCTCCAAACGGTTCCGGCTGACTCGTGGCTACCGGACGCGCGGCTGCGAGATCGGCAGATTCGTAGTCGCCGATGATCGTTTCTTCTTCATCCGCTAGGCGTGCCGTCACCATGGTGGGCACGACGGGCGCGAAGACAGCCGAGACGGGCGCGATCGGCGCCGAATACTCTTCGTCTTCCTCTTCTGTGTCTTCTGTGTCTTCGAATTCGTCGTCGGGCTCGTCGACATCGAAGACCGATGGACGCGCCTTTTCCGGTTTCGGCTCACGTGCCGGTAATTTTGGAAGTGCGAACGCCTCTCGCAACGAGGTGTGGCCTTCCGGAAGCGACAGCTTGAACTTCGGCATCTCTGAGGGCCGCAACCGCGCGAGCCCCATGATCACGAGGCCGATTACCTTCTTCAGACTGACCTGTGTCAGGTAGAGCGTGAGCGTGAGCGCCGCAATGACGAGCACGATCCAGGCGCCGACGTTTCCGACAAGCGCCGAAAGCGCCCACCAGATATTTCCGCCTACGATGCCCCCGCGGGCCAAGCCGCTCGAGCCGAAGGCCGCATCGATCATCAAGAAATAGGCGAGCGCGGCGCTGCCGAGGCTTGCGATCATGCGCGGAACGTTGATCTCGAGAAACACAATCGCGCCGAAGAGTGCGATCAGCACCGGGAAAAGCGGTGCGCCTCCTCCAAACAAGTGGCGCAACCCGCCCGCCGTGAAGCGGCCGATGTTGCCCGCGTGTTCCGGCAGTGCGAGAGCGATTCCGAAGAGGAGCGCCAATCCAACGGCGCCTATCCCGACGATCTCGAGATTGAGTTTTCGTGCATTCGCCTTCCGGCGTACGCGTGCCATGGAATCTATCGTTTCGTCGTCATACTAGGAGTTCATTTGCCTACGCCCACGATCGTCGTCCTCGAAGGCGACCAGACCGGACAAGAATTGCTTGTCGAATCGCTTCGTGTACTCGATAAATCAGTTATCGACGTTGAGCTCGCGTTCGAGCACTACGATCTCTCGCTCGAAAACCGCCGCACGACGAATAACCAAGTCGTCTATGATGCAGCCGAAGCGATGAAATCGCATAAGTTCGGCCTCAAGGCGGCGACGATTACGCCGGAACAGAAGGGCGACGTCGGATCTCCGAATGCGATTTTGCGCAAAGCCATCGACGGTAAAGTGATCGTTCGCACCGGACGCAAACTTCCGCGCGTTCGTCCCGTCGCCGGCATCCATGCGCCGATCTCCGTTGTTCGCATGGCGGTCGGTGATGCGTACGGTGCAAAAGAATGGCGCGAAGGCGACGGCGTCAACGAGGTGGCGTATCGCACGGAGACGATCGATCGGGGCGTATGCCGGTATGTTGCCGAGTACGCGTTTGTTCACGCAAAAAAAATGAACGCGAAAGTATTCGGCGGCCCGAAGTATACGGTGAGCCCGGTGTACGAAGGGATGCTCAAGGAAGAGATGGACGCGGCGGCAGCGCGTCACCCTGATGTTCCATACGAGCCGCAGTTGATCGATGCGACATACGCGCTGCTGCTTTCGAATCCGGGCGACGAGCCGCTCGTGATTCCGTCGCTCAATCGTGACGGCGACTGCCTCTCGGACCTCGTCATGCAGCTCTTCGGTTCGATCGCCGGAGCGGAATCGGTGCTTCTCTCGTTCGACGACCAGCTGAAGCCGAACGTGGTCATGGCCGAAGCGCCGCACGGAACGGCGCCGCGTCTATTCGGAAAGAACGTCGCCAACCCGCTTGCGATGATCCTCGCAGCCGGGGCGCTCCTCTCGTACATTGACGATAAACGAGCCGCGAACGCTTCCCGAGCGGTGTACGAATCGGCCCTCGAGGCGGTCCACGAAGGCATCGCGACGGCCGATCTCGGCGGGAGCGCGACCACGACGGAATTCACCGACGCGGTGATTGACGGCGTCCGGCGCAAATTGGATGTCTGGAGCACTCTGTAAAGATTGATTTAAACCGGGACGGAAGAACTACGGCCCTATCAGTCGCCCGTTAAGGGAGCAATCGCGGCAGGCCGAATCCCTTATAAGATGTTGTGGCTAGGCCGCCGTTCTGCCGAGGGCTCCACGGAGCAGAACAATCAACGGCAGTTTTACAGGCAGTCCATCGAGCTTCCGATCGCGATCGAGGTGGCTGGATTGCCCGCGCCCGTCTACGGAACGCTGATCAACATCTCGGAGACGGGTTGCCGCCTCCGCTCGCTCATCCTGATCGACCGCGATCGCGACGTCGAGTTCGAATTGAAGCGCCCGAACCAGCCGGCATTCCTTTTAAAGGGCCGGATCGTCACGCGCGCGACCCCTCACACAGGCGGGGGATATGAGTACGGCGTCAGCTTCGCGCACATGAGCAACACGGAGCGCTCGGCGCTCGCAGGCGAGATTCGCGAAATGCAGCGACGCGAAGCGACCGCACGAGCGGATCGGCATCCCGCAGCGGCGCCCAAACCGGTACCGAAGAGCGGCAAGCAACGCCGGAATTCGGTGCGAACGATGGTCGAGTTTCCCATCCGCTATCGCATCGGTAATAAACCTTCGGTAGTCGCTGCGGCAAACGACGTATCGACCGGTGGCCTGCGTTTGATAACCCAAGAAGCACTTGCGGTCGACACCGTTGTCGAGATGCGCTTCACCCTTCCCAATGACTCTCTCCACGTATATCCGCCCGCGGGTGAGCGCGTGGAGATCACCCCGTTCGGTCCCCGCCGCGTGCGTATACCGGACAATCGCCGCCCCTTTGAAGAGATGACGATACATGGACGAATCGTCTCGAAGCTCCAGCCGCAACGCGGACGTGACGTGTTTGGTGTGCAGTTCACGGACGTCGACGGCTACCAGCGTGAGGAGATCGCTCGGTTCACGCATGCAGTCCAATTAGCAAAGCTCCGAACGGAATAGTGCTGGGAGATACACCATGAGTTGGATTCCTAAGAAGACCGCGACGACCTCAACACCGGGGTTTGCGCGTGAAGCGCAAACCCATGCGGCCGTTGCAACCGCTCCGGCCCCGGCCGTACATCGGCCGTCACACGCGCATTCACTCGAGATGCCAGTCGTCTTGAGCGTGCGTCGTCTGCCGGCGCCGGTGTATGGAACCCTTATGGAAATTACCGCGCACGGTGCGAAGATTCGCTCGCTCGTGCTCATGGACCGCGGTACCGAACTCGAGTTCGATCTCGGCATCGGCAGTGGTACGCCGCTGACGATTAACGGCCGCGTTGAAGCGCGGCGCAATGCTCCGACCGGCGCGCGTTTCGAGTATCACCTCGTCTTCGCGAACATGGCGGAATCGCAGATTGACGCGTTGGCGCGCCACGTCCGCGAACTCGAAGTCCGGGCCGCCGCTGCACGCTCGATTCAAAAAGCAATCGATTCAATGCCGACGACGGATCGCGAACGTCGCGGCAGCTATCGCGCGCTCACCGCGTTCCCGGTGATGTTCCGCCGCGACGCTGACAAATGGAGCGAAGGACGCGTCGTTGACATTTCGTCGACCGGCATCCGCATGAACTGCGGCGAGCTCATCGCAATCGGAACGCTCGTCGACTTGAAACTCACGCTGCCGTCGAGCGTTCTCGATGTGTATCCCGAAGAGACCGTCGCCTACGATATGTCGCATGGCACACCGCGCCGGGTCGGAGGGCGTCCGGACATGCGCCGCCCGTTCGACGAGATGGCGATTCGTGGACGCGTCGTGACGCGATTCCAACCTGTGCGCGACCGTGAAGTCTACGGCGTTGCATTCCTCGAAATCGACGGCTACCAACGCGAAGAGATCGCTCGCTTCACCCACGCAGTGCAACTCTCGAAGATTCGGAGCACCTAGAAACGAACCGTAGGGCCCGTGCGGGTCCTGTTCGTACCTCGCGACGATGCCGACCGGATATTCGGTGGCGACGTCGTCCAGATGCAGAAGACCGCCGAGGCGCTCCGCGACCTCGGCGTTCTCGTTGATGTCGGTCCACCCGAAGACGCAGCCGGCGGATACGATGTCATTCACCTTTGGACAAGCCTGCATTTTCCCGACAAACTATTCGCGCAGCTCGACCGCCTTGAAGCAGTACGCGGCAGTATTCCCGTTGCGCTCTCTACGATCTGGGCTCCGCACCACCTCGTGCGCTGGATGGATGCAGCTCGACGCTGGCTCTTCTCACGTCATCCAGATGGCGAGCATCTGAGCGTCCAAACCGCTGCTGCTGATTTAAAAGCGATCGCGTCGCGCGCGCTCGATTTCACGATGGACGATGGCGAACGGCTCGCGGCATTCGCGCCGCACCCGTTCACTGGGTTATGCCGCCAAGTGTTGCAACGTGTCGATCTTGTTTTACCGAACTCGTGGATGGAACTGCAGGCTATCTTCACCTACCTCGGTGACTTCGCAGCGTATGGAGTCGTACCGAACGCCGTCGACGCGCACGATTTTGAAGTCGAAGGCGAACCCGATCTCCCTGCGGAGTTGCGCGCCGGTCACTATGCAATGATGAGCGCGCGTTTCGATACACGCAAGCAACAAGACTTTGCGATGCTCGCCGTCAAGGATCTCGACATTCCGATGGTATTCGTCGGCGATGCGACCGACAAAGAAATCTTCACGCGCATGCGCGCGCTCGCGACGAACCGCCGCGCCCCCGTCTTCTACTACCCGTTTCTGCCGCACAGCCGCCTTCGCCATCTTTATGCTGCCGCGCGCGTGCACGTGCTGCCGAGCATCTTTGAATCGCCGGGACTCTCGTCGATGGAAGCGGCACTACTCGACTGCGCGATTGTCACCGGCAATCTCGCCTTCGAAAGCGAGTATTTTAAAGACGGCGGCTACTATTGCGATCCGTGCGATGCGTTCTCGATTCGCGACGCTGTGAGCAACGCTTGGGAATCTTACGATGACGAAGCGGCTCGGCGGCACCATCTTGCGCAACGCATTCGCTACGAGTATACCTGGCGGCACGCCGGCGAGGCGACGTTGCGCGCCTACCGACGAAACGCGATCAATGCCACGCCGGCAAGCGCAAAGACTACGCCCAACCACTGAACGGCACCGAGCCGCTCCTTCAGCACGACGCGCGCAAGAAACACGGTGCTCGCGGGATAAAGTGACGTGAGCACGGCCGCAATTGCAAGTGAGCCGTTAAACGTAGCTAAGACGTAGAGGACGTTTGCTCCCATATCTTGCGTGCCGGAAAGAAGAATCAACGGCACCGAGGTCCTTTGCGGTCGGAAATTGGCTCGTGTGACAAGTCCCAAGAGCGCGAGGAATACGACTGAAGCTGCGCTGGCTGCGAAGACTGCGTACATGCCGGCCTCGGGATGCGTGCGCGCGAGAAACAGCAAAAACCCGCCGAGCGCGATACCCGATGCAACCGCTTCCTTCAGCCCGCGCGTCGAGAATTCGCGTACGCCGTCTTCGAACGTCAATGAGATCAAGACGATCGCGATGAGCGAGACGATGATGCCGATGAGTTGCTGCATTGCCAGGTGCTGACCGAAGGCGATCGATACGATGACGGGCACCGCCGCTGCAAGCACAGCGGTCACGGGCGAGACGACGCCCATCTTTCCGATCGAGAGCGCATGGTACAGGAGCGCGATACCGACTCCGCCGCAAATGCCCGAGAGCGCGCCCCAGGCGAAATCCGACGGCGCGGGGTGCGCGGGAATGAACGGCAACGCAATCGCAAGTACGACGAGGCCCGTGAAACGCGAGATCACCGTCACGGCGATCACCGGCGTTTGCTTCGTCGCAATACCGCCGCAAAAGTCCGCAGCGCCGTAAAAGAATGCAGCGAGAAGACTTAATGCTACTTCCACTTCATTGATATTAACCAAAAAACGCCAAGCAGCCGCAACATGCGCGTTGCGTCAATATCAAAAAACCCCGCGCCAAGGCGCGAGGCTTTTACTTCTCCGATGGATTGCTCTATTTCGCAGGAAGAACGGTGACGTAGTTCGCCGTGATTCCGACGCCACCACTGTCACCACGACCGGCGAGTCCCACTACCTTGGCCGTAGTTATTTGGATGATTGACATGGTTCCGGGCGTGCCATCCGCAACTCCGTAAAGCGCCCTGAGCGCGCCCGTCGCCGCGCCGTTGAACTTGAGCGACACAATGCACGGCGGCGGCATCGGCGGGT
>JAMXLG010000303.1 GCA_024281135.1 Vulcanimicrobiia bacterium
CTGCGAGACGACCGGATTTTCCGATACCGTTGTGTTGCCCGTAATCGTCGGAGAGAGCGTACCGAGTTGCGCTTGCGCTGAAGCTAACTGCGCTCCCTGTTGACGCTCGTCAGCCTCAACTTGTCCAATTTTCGAATCAAGGCCCGCCATCGACTCGATCGTGTTCTTCGTTTGCTCGTCGATGTCCGCGACGTGATGTTGCGTCTCAAACGACGCAAGCTTGTTCTCCGCATCGTTCATTCGCGCTTGGGCTTGCGGGAGTTGCTGCTTGAGCGAGGTAATCGCCGCGTTCGCTTGGCTCGCTACCAGCTCGCGCTGACGATCGACGATCGCTTGTCCGAACGCGTTTGCGATCGCCGCGGACTGATCGCGATCGGGCCACGTTACCGAGACTGTCAAAATGTTTGTATTTGTAACTGGCGCGACTGTAACGTGGCCGAGCAGTGAGTTAGGACTCGTTTTGAGACCGAGTTCCTGAATAACTTTCTGCGCAACCGGCGATTCTTTGAAAAGTTCGGCGTACGTCTCTGCCGTCTGCTCACCCGATGCGATGAGCATTGCGTTGAGAACAGGCAGATCCGTTCCGGCGTTTGCCGGGCTACCGGGCCCGTTCGCATCGCCGGCGATGACTTTGATCGTCGTCGTGTACTGTTTCGGCCATAGCAACGTGCCGATGATTACGAGCACCACGAAGCCGACGAAGATTTTGAGTACCGTCGCTCGACGGCGCACGAGCATGCGCCAGAACGACGCGAGCTCTGTCTGCCGCTCGTTGAGGACCGTGGACGGTTCCACCGCGCCGGTGAGCGCGACTTGCGGCGTGCTGTATAACGAGTTCATTGGTCTCCTACGGAATCGGGATCAGACGGCTGAGGATATAGAAGATTCCACCGTTCGCCCACACATTGGTTCCCTTTTTGGCTACCGGCACGTAGACTTCGTCGCCCTTTTGCAGGACTAGGTCGGTGCTGGTGTCACCCTTCTCCAAGGCGTTGTATAAGTTGACGGTGTACTCTTGTTGTTTGCCGTCGGGGCCGGTACGTAAAACCTTGACGTTATTGAGGTCAGCGTTCGAATTCGCGCTATTGCCTGCTCGTGCGATGGCCATCGAGAGACGATCGCCTTCTGCAACCTGAATCTCACCCGGATGATCCACGGCTCCGGTGACGGTCACATTCATGAGTGTCGGACCGGGCACATACACCACGGATCCTTCGGCAAGCGAATGATCGAGTGCCGTGTCGCCGTCGTGCAAGAGTTTTTGGAGCGAGACGCTCTGCACGTTCCCGGATGAGTCCGACACGCGTGCATCGGGCAACTCGCCGTTTTGATCGGCGATGCCGCCGGCCGCAGCAATCGCGTCGGTCACCTTCGCATCAGAACGTAGTTGGTACTTACCCGGCGTTTTGACGTTTCCAAGCACGAGCACGTTCGGTTGCCCGAGTTGCGAGATGGCAACGGTTACATATGGATGGCGAACGTACTTTGCAAGGCGGAGCGAAATCGATTTCGTCGCGTCGTCTACGGTGAGTCCTCCGACCTGCACGCGGCCGATCAACGGATACTCGATTGCGCCATCCGGCAGCACAGTCACACTCTGAGAGAGCGTCGACTGGCCGTACACGGTGACACTGAGTTGATCGCCTGGATGGATGCGTTCGTTTGGCTGCGTCGGCGCTGCGCACACGGTCGCGAAGAAGAGGGCGATCGCCACGAACAGGCGGGCGTGATTCTTCATATTTCTTATCCTATCGAAGTCGCCCGGGACCCCGTGTGACCCAGGCGACTCAATTTGCGGTGCTCGGTGGCCTAAGGTGTGGGTGCTCCGGCGCACCCGTTGACGGACGGGCAAGGAGTCGGCAGCGTGCGATCGGCCGCGTCCTTGGCCACTGCCTGGACGTCGCCAAGAATCGTCCCATTCGTGCTGTCGCTTGAAACGGCACTGTTCCAGCCGGCTGGAACTGGGAAGAGACTTTCATTGGCTGTTTGCGCCGCGCTGACGTCTTTGAGGAACTTGCTTTCGGTCGCGTCCAAGGACGCGCTCCGCAAGTGCTGCGTAAACGCGGTGATCTGGTTGAAATTGAACCAGTCGAACGTCTTGTCGCTGTTGCTGACCAACGATGCCGCGTAGTAGACATACAGCGCCGCGGCGGTCGACGGAACGTCGTTGCTGCCGAGTGAGATATTGTGCGAGGGCGTCGATCCGAGGAACATCATCGTCCACGTTTGCGTGTGGCTCGGCGCGTTCGCGTATCCGACGATCATAAGGTTATGGCCGCTGGGAACGTAGCTTTTCCCGGGATTCAGAATCGAGGGTGCACCGGTAACGCCGTCTATGGTGAAGTTGCCCTGTGCGTCCGTGCTGAGCTTGCCGCCGTCACCCGTGCATCCACACGTGAAAACCAGGGTCGACGAAGCGAGCGCACTGCCGTTGAGCATCATCGTGCCGCTTCCGCCGGGCGAAGCTGTTGGTACGGGAGTTGGTGTGGTCGCCGGAGGTGTGGTCGCCGGAGGTGTCGGGGTGGAACCGCCACCGCCGCCGTTACCGCCGCCACCGCTGCTTGGATTCGTCGGTGGTGTGGCGCCACCGCCGCCACCACCGCCACCGCACGCGGCAAGCAGTGCTGTAAGTAAAAGCGTCGACGCTAACGTGAGCGTCGCGCGATTCGTATTCTTCATGAGTCTAGCTAACGATATTTAGGCGTTTCGAACGACGGCAGTTAGGGTCCGCTCGTTCGGGCACTTCGGGGCAGAGGGATTAGTCCTAACGGCCTCCCGTCTGCCCGCTCATATCGTTACAGTAGGCCCAGTTTAATTGCGTGCACCGCCGCTTGCGTGCGCGCGTAAATATT
>JAMXLG010000304.1 GCA_024281135.1 Vulcanimicrobiia bacterium
GAATGCGGCAATGAGGCGGTTCAGCGGAGCGGCCCTCCTTTTCTCGTTCCGGGTCAGATGACGTTCGAGCGAAGTAAGCGCTGGGCCTCGCGCTCGAGTCCCACTGTGGCCACCTTTGGATGACTCAGATAAAACAATGTCATGACATCGAGCACGAACCGGTGATGACCGGAGTCGGGTAATTCGCGGAGCCGGTCGCGTGCCTTGGCCGTCATGAAGGCGAAGCGCTCGCGCATTGCTTTTGCACTTCCGTAGGCGCGCACGAAATTGAGATCGTCGTGCTCGGCGTCTTCCTCTTGATCGATAAACGAATCGAGCAAAATGTGGATCGCGCTCACGAACGGGAAGTACGCGTCGTACGCTTGTCCGATCGCATCCCTATCTCCGGAATATGCAGTATACAGCGCAGCGAACACGTGCAAGTTCGATCCCGCCGCGCACGCAAACTCGTGCCAATCCAGCGCTCCGAAGCGGCTGCGATTGCGTTCGTACCATGCGACGCACGCGAGTTCGCGCTGACCGTTCGGCAAATGTTTAAACGTCTGCAACTCAGCATAGAATGACGCTGCGTCGGCGAAATAGGGTTGTAGCGCATCGACGTGCGGAACGCTCGCGAGGGCTTGCTGCGTTTGAGTCACGAGCCACTGCAAATATCCGCCGTCATCTTCGGCCGGACCGCTCGCGTAATAGTCGCGCGGCGCGGCGTACGGATCGAGTGCATCGGCAATGGCCTGGTGCAGTACCGGGTACGCCTGCGGGTCGACTTCCGGATGGCGATCGCAGAGATTGTCGAGATAATCGTAGATCGTCTCAAGCGGCGTGACGATGTCGATGTAGCGACGCGCGGATTGGCGGGGAAGAAAGGTCGCGAGAATCGACGCGCCGGCGACGTGAAATCCCTTGCCGTCGATGCTCGCGAGTGCCTCTTTTCTTAAACGATCGCCGGGTATGCGTTCCGCTTGCGCGCGAATGGTCGCAAGCACTCGCGCGGAAACAGGCACGACCCGCAGTAAAAAGCGCGTCAGGTCGAGCGGCGCAAGCGGATCGTCTGCAACGAGCACACGGAGGCGTTGCGGACTGCGCAGTACGCTGCGCAACGCGAAAGCGATATCTCCGAACACTTAGGATTAGATACCGGCCAAGAACCGCCCCGGATTGAGGATGCGGTTCGGATCGAATTTATCTTTGAGCGCGCGCATCTGTTCGACGCCCTCGGTGTCGGCGCCCCATACGGCGAGCAGCGCGCGGCTCGGATGATTTCCGGCGATGACGAGCGCTTGCGGTTCTCCGTCGTGCAATGCGTCGTCGAACATTTCGATCTTCGCTCCCAGCGCATGCGCATCGAGGTCACTTACGCGGAAGATAATGTCGCCGTTCATGACGTCGATGAGTGCGTCCGTGCGCAAATCGAACCGGGCCGCAATAGCTCGCATGGCGTGCACGCGCGACATCGCATCATCGACAAAGGCGGGAACGCGATACGTGATCGAGCGTTCGCCGATAGTCGCAATATAGGCATCGACGACGCGTTCGAACGATTCACGCGCGCCCGCATCGACGATTCGGGTTTCCGGAACGCCGGCGCGACCCACTGCCGCGCGTAAATCCCGCGTTCCCCGATCGACGACGGCCTCGCTGCCCTCGAGCAGTACGAACAGCCGGCCTTCGGCGCCTTCATCGCCGTCGATTGCCGTTTTGAATCCATCGACCCAAAACGCTGCAGCCGGTACGACGTGCAACCCCGCCACGAGCTCGAGTGCGCGCGGTCGCGTTCCTTCGGGAAGCCGCACATGAAACACGCGCGTCACATCAGGAGCCGCCGAGGTTTTGAGGTTGACTTGAACGATCACCGCGAGCGTTCCGAACGAGCCGACATAGAGGCGGCTCATGTCGTATCCCGCGACGTTTTTCACGACCATTCCGCCCGCGCGTGCAATGGTACCATCGGCAAGCACGGCTACCGATCCGATGACGTAATCGCGTGGCCGCCCGTACATGTGCCGCCGCGGACCGAGCCATCCTGCCGCGAGTGTTCCGCCGACGGTTGCGTCGGCGGGATGCGGGGCATCAAACGGAACGTGCGTGCCGTGACGTGCTAGCCGCTGCGCGAGCGTGCGTATGCGCACGCCGCTCTGCACCGCGATCGTCAAATCCGACGGGGCATCTTCGACGATTTCATCGAGGCCGAGTGTCGAAAGAGTAACGTCGCTGCGCACCGGCGGCCGGCCCATTCCGCTGAGCGTGCCCCCGGCGGTTACGACGACCGCTTTCCCATCGCGATTGCTCGCAGCGAGCGTTTCGGAAATCTGCTCGATCCTCACGACGCGGGACGTACCTCCGGACAACGCACGCCGCTGGGAAAGATCTTCTCGGGATTCAATCGGCGCATCGGATCAAAGACGTCGCGGACACGCGCCATGGTTGCGAGATCGTCGGTCGAGTAGACGTGCGTCATTGCCTCGCGCTTTTCGAATCCGATTCCGTGCTCGCCGGAGACCGTGCCGCCAAGAGATATCGCCGTTTCCAGAATAGCGTTTCCCGATTCGATCACGGCTTGCACCTGATTGCGGTCGCGCTTGTCATAACAGAGCATCGGATGAAGATTTCCGTCGCCTGCGTGAAAGACATTCGCCACGGTAAGCCGATATTCGCGCGCGATTTCTTCCACGGCATGCAACGCTTTCGGTAACGTGCTGCGCCGGACGCAGACGTCTTGAAGGTAGTAATTCGGAGAGATGCGTCCCATCGCGCCCGCAGCACCTTTCCGGCCGGCCCACAACGCGTCGCGCTCGGATTGCGTTCTCGCACTCCGCCAGGTGGTCGCGCCGTGCTCGCGTGCGATGCGTGCGATTTCGCTTTCATAGTGCGCCATGTCGTCTTCGAACCCCGCGTGTTCGATGAGTAACACCGCGCCGGCCTCGGTCGGATAGCCCGCATGAAATGCAGCTTCGACTGCGGCAGCCATGACTTTATCCATCATCTCGAGGGCAGTCGGAAGAATTCCCGCCGCTATGATTGCGCTCACTGCGTCTGAGGCGCTCTCGACGTCATCGAATGTGGCGAGCCACACGCGCACCGCTTCGGGTTCGCGCATTAATCGAACCCATGCGGACGTGACGAGACCGAGTGTGCCTTCGCTGCCGACAAATGCTGCCGTCATGTCATAGCCGGGACGATCGATCGAAGTGGTAAATACGTTACCTCGCTCGTCGACGATCTCGAGTTCGAGCACGTGGTTGACCGTCGTTCCGTACGAGAGACAGTGCGGGCCGCCGGCATTCGTTGCGATGTTCCCGCCGATGGTCGAGATCTTCTGTGAGGATGGATCCGGCGCATAAAACAGTCCGTGCGAACCGGCCGCCGTCGAAAGATTAAGGTTGATCACGCCGGGCTGCACGCGCGCGCGGCGTCGCTGCGTGTCGAGCTCCAGGATGCGGTTCATGCGGGCAAACGAGATGACGATTCCACCTTCGACGGGCACGGCGCCGCCGCAGAGACCGGTTCCCGCGCCGCGAGGCACGATCGGTTCGTTGAATTCACGTGCAATCTTCACAACCGCGGCAACATCGGCCGTCGAATTCGGCAGCACCACGGCACTCGGCGTGCGGCCGTCGGTGTACGCGTCGAACGAATAGACCGCGAGGTCCTCGGGCTCGCGTTTGACTGCGTCCGCGCCAAGCGCATCAATCAACCGGTCGATCATTGCTAGCCACCGTTTTAGCATCAGCAGGAAGCGGGGCCTGCCCGCCTTAACGGTCGGAAGTCTCGTGTTCTCGTTTTGGCGGAAAAAAGGCGAAGCGAAGCCTGCGAAAAAAGCGCAGCCGAATCCCGCGCAGAAACGCAGCGCGTTTCGGATGCCGGTAGAGTTCGACGTGCTCTACGCTCTGCACGATCGCACCGGCCGCCGGCATGGACACGCAACAGATCTCTCCGCGGGCGGATTACGTCTTTCAACGGATGAAGATCTGCTCAAGGGCTCGATTCTCGATCTCGACTTCCGGCTGCCCGATGATTTTCTCGCTGATCTCACGATCGAAAAGGAAGTCTTCGAACAAACGCCGTTCGGACTGCGTCCGGAAACGGTGAAAGCCCAGCCGCCGCCGTTCGAACCGATGCGCGTGCGCGCGATGGTTCTCTCTACGTTTTATGTTCCAAGCACGCGTCAACTTGCGCACGGCATGAAATTTGTCGACATCGGGCAAGAGACGCAAGAGGAGCTCACCCGTTTCGTCCACTTGTGGCAGCTCCATCAGATCCGCCTGAGGGCGGAGGCAAACCGCTGACGCGGGTAGCCGCAACCATGGTTCTTTTGAGCGCCTTGTAGGTACCAAAGCAGACCACCAAGTATCGTCGAATTAGCAGGCCCGCTATGGGGGAGTGATGACGCAGTCGCAGACGCATTCCATTTCCGAAATATTAGGTTCCGACGAGCGATCCGTCGATTTTCGAGTCGTCGCGAACAATCTCGCCGATCAGATGATCGCCAACCACTGGCACGTCGACCGAATGCCGTGGAACGATGCTCCACTCTTTCCAATCCGAACCGGCGTCAGCGCAACCCGCTCCCGGCGATTGGCGCGGTTCTATAAATCGGTTGTCGCGGTTCAGACCCGGGCTGAAGAGATTGCGGTCTCGATCGCTCGCCGTTTGTTGATCTATGCCGATGCGGAAAAGCTCAATGTCGCCTATCGTCGCGCGCTCTCGTCGCTGATGAACGATGAGGCGTCACACGTTGCGACGATGGTAAAGCTCGAGTACCTCGCGGATCAGCAATACCCCGACATCGAACCGCGCAGCGAAGAGAGCCCGCTTTTCTCCGCGCTCATGCCTGCGATCGAAACGCTGCACCCTGCGGTGCTCGCAATTTTCATGGCGTCATACGAAGCATCTGTTGCGATTCGTTCGTATGCGGAAGAACAAACGTACAAAATCGAATCCGTGCTTGGTGCCATGGCGCCGCGCGCAGCCGAAGACGACGGGCGCCACGCGAAGACGCTGCGAATCGTCGCTCTCGAGTTTTTGCGCAAATTTAGAGAGCGCTACGGCGATGATGAAGAGGGCACATCAGGTGCCTGGCGGGAGCAGATTCTTGACCCGTTCAGAACGTACTGGACGCTGATGCCCGCGCACGAGTTTTATCTGGCCGGAAATGATCCGCGCCAACTGCCGAACGTCCGCAAAGCGGTCGCGCACGATAACGCGATAATGCAGCGTATCCTCGATTTCCTGGGCGTTTCACGCGCAGCGCAAGTATACGCACACGTACCGCTCACAGAAGTCGATTACCCCACCGTATCATCCTGAGCACCCTTCGACTCGCTTCGCTCGCTCGGGACAGGCTCTCACGGGTGGACGGCTCGCAGCGCGTCGACCATTTCGCGCAGTAGCTTGCGTTCCTGATCGAGCATTTCAACCTCGGAGCGTAGTGACGTCGCTTCGGTGCTGAGGTCGAGCGTGCGGATGTGCTCGTATGCATCTGCGGCGCAGTCCGCCAGCTGTGTGAGCGCCTTTCGCTCGTCGGGGTCGACTGCTTCGCCGCCGCTGTGACCGCCGTATAGGGCGAATCCGATCAACTCACGTCGGGCGACTATAGGAAAGGCAATGAGCGGAGCCGCGACGCCGGCCGGCACATTGGTTTGTTGCCACGGCAGCTCGCTGAGATCCACTGGTTGCAGTTCCGAGGTGAGGTACACCGCCAGACGATCGTCATAGGGCACCGTTGCGATGCGCGCCGTGTCCCAGTTGCGTGATGCCACACGAATGAACGCATCGCCGTTGCGCCGGAACACTGCCGCCGATGCAAGATCCAGCGCGTCTACCGGCTCCCCGACGAGTGTGTCGTCTACGAAACGCGTTGAGTCGGCTTGCCGAAGCGCGCGTGCCGCGCGGTTGAGCCGCTCTTCGGCGATGTGACGTTTGCGGAAGAGTGTCCGATCGATGAAAAGATCGACGCGCCCGTGCAGCGTGTTGAGCCAAATGCCGAACGCGAGCGCAGCGCTAGCTTCCAGCAATAACGTAAGTTGAAAGTGCTCGATCAGTTTTGAGGATGCAAAATCGATCAGTGCGAACGTTCCGACGATCAGCGATGTAAGGATCGTGTAGACGAGCGTGCGGCTTATCGCGAACGAAATGTCCATGACGCGGTGCCGCATCACGCCGTTGACAACGGCTGCCGCGACCAAGAGTTCCGTGAGGGTGGCTGCTATGGTGAGAGCCATCGACACCGTGTCATTTGTGAAATACACACCCCAGACAAACGAGGCGCCGCCGATTATCGCATCGAGCGCGATCGCGGCAAGAACGGGCAGGACACGTTGGCGGTCGCTTCCGGTCGTGAGTCTCGCAGAAATCACCAGTGCGATGATTGCGACGATGCTCAGCGACGGAAGAAACAACGATTCGAGAAAGACGAACAACCACTTCGGCGGTATGACGGCAATAAAGATCATTGCATAGAACGTCATCCACAGAATCGCAACGGCAGCGCCAAGCGGAACAGCAGCGCGATCGAGCCGGCGCAGCGGGCCGCGCGCCTCGTCATTTGGGAAGCGACTCACGAAAGTGAGAAGACCCGCCGTGCACGTTCCCCATAGAATCGCCGCAAAACCATAGGCAAGCGCGTATTTGAGCGGGTTCCCCTCGGCGACGTTATACAGCTCAGCGAACCACCACAGCAAGAACCCCCACGTCATTCGGGAGGGACGCTGTCGCACGAGCACGATAGCGATCGCAATCAGCGCCAACTGAACGAGATCCTGGATGCGTGTAACGTTTTGAACCGCCGCACCAAACGGCACAGCCTCGATCGTGTGCGTCGAGGCAATTCCGTTGCGCGTTGCGGTGAAGGTCAACTGGGCGCCGGGCTTCACCGGCTGAACGATCCCGAGATTCGCTCGACCTAAAAGCGGAAGCGTTTTCCAGTCGATACGATCGCCTGACCGGACGCCGGCGCGCGCGGCCGGAGAATTCGGCGTGACGTACTCGACCGTCGTGAGGTCGGGCGCGAGATTCCAGCCGAAATATCCGTAGTTCGGGTACGGTGAAATCGCAGCGCCACCGAGCGTGTAGAGCGAAACGATGGCGATGAACGCTAAGGCAAGCGTTTCGAGTATGGAAAGCGGCCGCGTGGCATGTCCTTGCATAGTCAGCCCGCCTCGTGGACAGGGTGTTCTTGCCGCTTTACTTTCGCTGATGAAGCGTAATTCTATTGCCTTCGGGGTCTCGAATCGTTCCCTGTTTGCAGACGGGTCCGTCGAAAAGGCCGGAAACCGTAACGCCTTTTGCGCCTAAGGCCGCAAGCAGCGCGTCCAAATCGTCCACTTCGAATGCGAGGCCGATGCCCGTTCCTGCTGCGCCGTCGAGCCATTCGTCGGATACGAGACTGAAGCAGCCGCTCGCGATGTGTGCTTCGTTGTACTTTTCGATTCCGTCTTCGCAGTATGGACCGGCGAACGTTAGTCCGAGCACTTCCTCGTACCAGCTGCGTGTCGATTCGACGTTTCGGCACGGGTAGGCCGTAAAAGCAATCTCCTTGATCATCGTACTAGTAGAGCGCGAACCGGTTTCGCAGAAGGCGGAAATCTTGCGTCGATGCCGTCCAGCGGTTTTCGATTTCGTTCGCGCTTGCACCGGCAACGAGACCTTCGCGTAGACTTGCCGTTCCCCAATCGCGGTCCAGTGCGGCGGGATCTTTGACGTTAATCGTGCGCGGCGAAACTTCGCGGACTGCAACGAGAATCTCGACGGCCGTGCGAACCGCGAGGAACGAAACTGGATCGAAGACGACAAGCTCCACGCCGCTGAGTTCCTTGCCTTCCCAAAACCCTGAAATCGGCGACCATGCAGCGGGGCGGAAGTAGACGCCGGGGAGGTCGCGGCCGTTCAACCGTCGCGCGAGCGCATTACCGTCGAGCCCAATCATGCCGGCGTAAAAGAACGGTTTCGTAAAACCGGTACCGTTATTCACGCCGGCGCTGTCGATCAAGCCCGTGCACAGATACGGAAACGTCGTCTGCCATTCCGGAATGTTCGGTGAGCTTTGCACCCAATGCAGTCCCGTATCCGGCCAGATCATCGACGCATCGTAGCCTTCCATGCGGATAACGCGAAGCGGCGCGCCGATGCCGAAGTGATCGTTGAAAAGCTTTGCAAGCTCGCCGACGGTCATGCCGTGACGCATCGCAATCGGATACAGGCCGATGAACGATTTAAAAGCTGGTTCGAGAACGGGACCTTCGACCATCGTGCCCACGGGGTTCGGACGGTCCAGAATCCAGATTTCCTTACCGTATTGCTTTGCCGACTCCATCGCGTACGCCATCGTGGAGATGAACGTATATGCGCGCGACCCGACGTCCTGAATATCGAAGAGCAACACCTCGACGCCTTCGAGCATCGACGCGCTCGGGTGGCGCGTCGGACCGTACAGGCTGTACACCGGCAAGCCGCTCGCCGCATCCGTGTACGACGGCACGTAAGCGCCGGCGGTGCGGTCGCCGCGAAATCCATGCTCCGGCGCATAGATCGCTTTCAATCGGATTGCGGGATTTGCGCGCATTTCGTCGACGATCGAGACCAGGCGCGACGTCACGCCGGTTTGGTTCGTGATTACGCCGACGCCGCGGCCTTTGAGTTCGTGCCACGTCTCGCGCAAGAAGACTTCGTTACCGAGCGTTACTTTTGCACGGGGAAGCGAAGCGCCACGTGCGAGTGCGCCGCTCGCAAGAAACGCGCCGGCGCTCGCAAGCAGTTCGCGGCGATTCATTGCGAAGCGCCTACGATCCGCAGAGCTGTGTCGGCCGGAATGATGTGCGCTACGCGCGCGCGTCGAAAAAGCTCTTCGATTGCGTCGAGGCCATCGTTTCCGAGGTCGTCACTGTAATCATTTACGTAGAGCGCGATGTGTTTGCGCATCACGTCGTCGTTCATTTCAAAGGCATGCTCGCGAATGTACGGCATGACGCTTGCTTCTCGTTCTCGCGCAAAACGCAGACTCGAGCGGATCGCCTCGTTGATCTCCTTCGCTCGTTCGAGACCGATGTCGTTGCGGACGAGGATGCCGCCGAGCGGAATCGGCATGCCGGTCGTTGCCTCCCACCATTCGCCGAGATCGGCAACCGAAACAAGTCCCGCGTCCGGATAGGTGAAACGCGATTCGTGAATGATGAGGCCCGCATCGATCTCGCCCTTTGCGACGGCCGGAATGATCTGATCGAATCGCATCTGAACGGTTGACGGTCGCGTGCCGAGCGCGAGCTGCAAGAGCATAAACGCGGTCGTGCGTTCGCCAGGAATTGCGATCCGTTTTCCGTGCAGATCGTCGAGTGAGGCAATCTCTCCCGGACGCGCAACCACGAGCGGACCGCAACCGCGTCCGAGCGCACCGCCGGCGCGCAAGAGCCGGTAGTCTTGCATCAAGAACGGGATCGCGCCGTAACTCACTTTCGTGAGCGAAAATTCTGCACGGGCCGCCGACGCGTTGAGCTCTTCGATATCCGCGAGGTGCACTCGTACGCGCGGCACGTCTTCGAGCATGCCGTTCGTTAGCGCTGCGAAAATGTAGGTATCGTTGGGACAGGGGGAATAAGCGAGTGTGTAGGTTTGCGTCTCAGTCAACATGTGCAGGCGTGGTGTGGAGGAGATCGAGCGTCGCGTTGAGCACGCGGCGCAGTCCGCGTAAACCGGCATCAAAGTCCCAGCCGCTCTTCGCGCGATCGCCGACGACATTCGATATGCCGCGCACTTCGACGGAGGGAACGCCGGCAAGCTGAGCAGCGCGCAAGACGGCAAAGCCTTCCATCGATTCGATTTCGGCTCCGCGTTCGCGCAGCCGCTGCGCCGTCGCATCCGTTGAGGTCACGCGCGAAACCGTAATGCCGCGCACGAGCGGAAACCCGAGCGCCGTGATCGCATCGACGAGTTGCGCATCGGCCGGCACGCGATCGACGATGATATTGCCGTCGGGCAGCACGATCCGCTCGCCCGTCTCCACGTTGAGTTCCATCAGTTCTTCGCCGACCACGACGCCGTCGCCGATTTCCGCCGCGCCGGGAAGCGCACCGGCGATGCCGGCGTTCACGACGACGTCATACTTCGAGTGCGCGAGTGCTTTTGCGACGCGCGATGCGGCGTCGACGGGACCAACGCCACCGACGAGTACTTCGACCCCGGCGCGCGAGTTGAGCCAATCCAATTCCTTCGCGACGGCGCAGACCAAAAGAATCATTGAACTCCGATCAATTTGTGGGTTTGAAGCGAGATACGAAAGCGCTTGGGATGATTCTTTGCATACGCGAGCGCGATCTCCACATTCGGACGCTTATTGCCCTCCGGCTGCAGCAGAATCGTCGGCTGATCTTCGAAGAGCGCTAAGTGCTCTTCCGGAACTCGTCCGTCGACGATGAGCTTCGCTTCATTTGCGCGTTTGGCCATCCGGGGATCGACGCGTTCCTTCGGTGACACGCAAAGCCACACGTCGGACGGCAGTTCCGTATAAATTGTGCCGTTCGATTCGATGTGTACGCGGCGTCCGTCCGCCTGCAGCGCGCGGATGAGGTCGAGCGTTTCCGCTTGCGCGAGCGGCTCGCCGCCGGTGAGAATCACCATCGGACAGTCGCCCCCGATTTCGCGAACGCGCGCAACGACCTCGGGCGCGGTTGCCATGAATTTGAGCGCGTAGTCGGTGTCGCAGAAATCACACGCCAGGTTGCATCCGGCGAGCCGGACGAAGACGGCGGGCGTTCCGCTCCACATGCCCTCGCCTTGAATGCTATAAAAAATTTCAGCGAGCTGAAGCATCACACTGCTCCGAAATCGCTGCGGCGAAGCACCGCGCAGCTCGTGGCGGTCTCCCACAGGACGAGTTCGTCGAGGCTACTCAGGTGATTTTCAAGTGCGTGCCATATCCACATAATGATATGTTCGGCCGTCGGATTTTCAATTATGTCATTGAGGTTGCTATGGTCCAAAATGTCCACTGCGTGCTCGCGGACAATCCGCTTGATCTTGTCGAAGTCTTCAATCATGCCGCGCGCGGGGCCATCGGTTTGAATCGGCCCGCGAACGGCAACGTCTAACTGGTAGGAATGCCCATGCATGCGGGAACATTTGCCCGGATGGTGTGGGAGAACGTGAGCCGCTTCAAAGCGGAAGTGCTTGCGAATCTGCATGTGGAAACCGATATTGCGTTCGCGATGATGCGAGGGGAGTCCGTTGGCTGTCCGAATCAACCGTGAAGAATTAGTCATGAGCGCCGTCGTCGGAGAGGCGGCGCCCATGCTCGTGAACACCGGGCTCTACGACGTAAGTTTCGATGGGCAACCGTTCATCGTTCCATCTGTCGGCGGCATTACGCCTAACGTCAGGGTCGGCGATTCCGCGTTCGCCTTTTTAGCCGACCATATCGAGCCCGGAGTGAGCGTCCGCCATCCCGACGATCGTCAGAACATCGCCCTCAATACGCTTGCCTGCGTCGGTAACGAGGCTGTGATTCTCACCGGCGACGCAAAGGGCGAACACGGGCGCGTAACGGGCAAACACGGCGGCGTCGAGCACGTGATGATCGATTTTCCATCCGACGTGATGCGCAAGATGGCGATCGGCGATCGCATTCAAGTATGGGCGTCCGGCTTAGGGTTGCGCCTACTCGATGCGCCCGGAGTCAAAGCGTTCAACGCCGATCCCGATCTTTTCCATCGAATGGGAGTCGATGTCAAAGGCGGTCGCGTTCAAGTGCGCGTTGCAAAAACCGTACCCGCAGCGATCATGGGCTCAGGGCTTGGCCGTTCCACCGTCGTGCGCGGCGACTACGACATTCAAACGTTTGATGACGCAATGGCGCAAGAGTACGGACTGCGCGAGCTGCATTTAGGCGACATCGTCGCGATTGTCGATGCGGATAACACGTTCGGACGCATTTATCGCGGTGGCGCAATTTCGGTCGGTGTCGTCGTACACGGACGGTCCTTCGTCGCCGGGCACGGACCTGGAGTCTCGACACTGCTCACGTCGACGAAGGGCGAAATCGACGTCGAAATCGACCGGGACGCCAATCTGGCAAAGATATTGAAACTGTCGTGATTGCGGCCTAAAGGAGACCTACCATGCGCATGACGTCGGAGAGTATCGAACAGCTCAACCGCATGCTCTTTAACGAATTGACCGCGATCAACCAATACTTTCTTCATGCGCGCATGCACAAGAACTGGGGATTCTACGAACTGGGAGAACGCATCTATCACGAATCGATCGGTGAGATGCGACACGCGGATTGGCTCGTAGAGCGGATACTCTTTCTCGAAGGCTTGCCGAATTTGCAGGCGCTGGGAAAGCTCAACATCGGTGAGGACCCCGTCGAAGCGCTCGAGTCCGACCTTCAGCTAGAACAAGTTGCGCGCAATGATACGGCAAGCGCGATTGCTGCGTTCGAGCGAATCGGAGATTTTGCGAGTCGCGAACTCGCGGCGAAAATCATCGTGGACTCGGAAGAGCACATCGACTTTCTTCAAACGCAGTTGGGCTTGGTCAAGACGCTCGGGCGAGAACTGTATCTGCAGCGAGTCGTGGGGGAATTACCGGAAGAGTAGCGCTTCCGATACGATCCTCGATGTCGCTTGCGCAGGAACCACAGCGCCGCATCGTCCCACACGCTTCATAGACTTCGTCGGGCGTTTTTGCGCCTTCGTCGATCGCCGTGCGCACACAGCTGCTCGTGAGCGCATTGCAGATACAGACGATCATTGGATTGGAGACCCCCAAAGAATAAAATTAGGCTCCCCTAATATACCCATGAGGGGAGCCTTGTAAAGCGCAAAACGTCGCAGGGGGAGCGACGTCTTGCGCCGGGTAGGCAGGCGGCTATTTGGTCAGGACGCGCGTTGTGTTGTCGTTGTCGTTGTTGTAGTAGAGCTTTTGGTCGAAAATGTTGGTCCCGGTGGCGACCATCCCGAAGATGGCGCCTGCCGCGCCGGTATCAACGTTACGCACGAAGAGCAATTTGCCGTGCGTCGTGATCTCCACGATCAAGTTCTTTCCAGTGGGATCGAGTGTATTGCCGATTGCGAGGTGACCGTCGAAGAGGACGGCCGAACTAATGGGACCGTTGAGAGGTGGGCCGATGAAGACGACTCGCGCCCGATGACGGAACGGGCCGGCGAACGTCGTGCCGTTGGGGTTGACGCTCAGCCCGTGTGCCGGAATCGTTGAAACGTGGCGGAGCGCGTAAACCGCGTTGTTGGTGCCGTCGACGATGAAGAGTCGATCGTGCCGCTCGTCATAATTCAGACCCGACGGGCTCAGGATGCTGCCGGGCACGCCGTGATTGACCGGAAATCCGGTTGCGATGACTTGGAACGAGAATGGCTTACCGGGATTGACGTTGACGCGCACGAGGCTGCCGTCACCCGCATTGCTGACATAGAATGACGCGACGCCGAACGGCGTTGCGCGCGACGCGAATGCTTGGCCGAATGGATGATTCCAGGGACCGCCGGGAAGGGTCGTGAGCAGTGCACCAGCAGGCGACACAATCGAATTGTTATTAGCAGTGAAGACTGCGCCCCAAAGGTTCCCGTTCGGTGCCGTCGCTAGCGCGTTGCAACCTCTGATTTGATCGTTTTGCATGATATGAATCGGCGACGAACCGACTCTTGGATGTAGCGCAACGATCGTCGTTCCTTGCCCTTGAACGTTGCCCAGCGCGTTGTTGTTGTTGAAATTGCAGATCACCAAGTCGCCTTTGGTAATCTTTCCTGCCGTAACTTTCGCAACGTCAAGCCCGTACGGGTTTTGGTCTCCGTTAATCGGATCAACCGTGGAACCGATCGTACGCTGATCGTCGAGTTGCTTGAGCACCGAGCCGTCGTTGTCAAAGTCGTTGTCGTCGCCTTGGTTGTCCGTGTCGGTGTCTTGCGTTTGTGTGAAGCCCTGCGCAGTTGTCGAGCCGGCCGCGGCGGACATCGGGGTTTGATTGCCGTTGTTTGGGTTTGTTTGCGGCATTGGTGAAGTCGTTCCGCTCGAACCACCGCCGCAAGCTGCGAGCATAAGCAAAACCGCGGCGCACGAAATAGCGGCGCCTGCGGTTCGCGAGAAGTCTCTCATTGATTACCTCCGATGAGTACCAGAGGCGCACAAAATATGAGAGAAAGATGAAGAAAGATTGAAGGGGCAGTCACCCTTCGATATAGCGCAAGGCCGTTCGAGCGCTCGCCTGTAGCGCTTCATCACCAATGCTCGAACTGTAATTCAGTACCATGTTCGCATGGTGACGCGCGCGATACCGCGCGAAGCGCCACGTACGTTCGTCAACGCTTCCATACGTATCGAGAAACACACCGTGATGACGTGGCGGAACCATCATGTGCACGACGGACAGATCGACGGCCGGATGGCCGCAATGGATATCGCCCCAGTCGATGACGCCGCACAAACGATTTTGATCGTCGAGCAAGAGATGTCGCGCGTACAGGTCGCCGTGAACCACGACGTGTTTACCGGTTAGCGGCTCTTCATCGACTTTCAGTCGCACCGGATCCAGTTTCCCGATTTGATCCGGCGGCAATGGGGCGTGGAGCGAATCGACGTCGATATCGTGCAGCGTGCGCAAGAAGCGCGCTAAGTCTTCGGCAAGCTGGCGGCGCTCGTCGAGATTCAAGTTTGCTCCGCAGGCAGTAACGCCCGGCACGACCTGGTATCCGGCAAATCGCCACGGGTACTCGAATTGCGGTATGCCGGCATAGGCGGGGTTTGGTACGGGCGTGTCAAGGCGCCGTGCAATGGCGGGCATGAATTCGATCTCGCGTTCGATGAGCGGCGCAGCAACGGCGCGTTGTGGGAAACGAAAGACGACGCGTTCGTCCACGAGAAGCGCTGCGTTATCCCAACCGCTTCCCACGCGACGGATCGGTGCATCCGCAAACTCCGGAAACTGCGACGCAATCAACCTGCGCGCGAGTTCTTCGCCAACTTCGACTTCGGGGGTCCATACGGGATTCATAACGCACGCTCGAAATCCTTAATAAGATCGTCGATTCGTTCGAGGCCGACTGAGAGGCGCAATAGCGACGGGATAATTCCCATCAAGCGGGACTCAGGGGAGTCGGGAATGTTCGGCCACATAGCAGCGGGCTGCGCGATCAGCGATTCTACGCCGCCGAGACTCACCGCCGAATGCACGAGGGAGAGTTTATCGATCACGCGCCGCGCGTCATCGAAGCCGCCTTGTACTTCGAAACTCAGGAGGCCGCCGAACCCACTCATCTGTCGTGCCGCGAGTTCGTGCTGATCGTGCGATTCGAGTCCCGGATAGTAGACGCGCGCAACGCGTGGATGCGCTTCCAGAAAACGCGCGAGACGCAGAGCGTTTTCGTTGTGACGCGCAACGCGCATCTCAAGCGTTCGCAGTCCCCGTAAGAGCAGCCAGGCGTCGAACGGCCCGAGCGTGGCGCCGAGAATATGATGCGTCTCCCAGATACGCGCGATCAGCGCTTTCGACGACACCGCGACGCCGGCGATGAGATCGGAGTGCCCTCCGAGATACTTCGTCGCACTGTGCAGCACCACGTCGGCGCCGAGTTCCAGCGGTCGCTGATTGACGGGCGTCGCAATCGTGTTGTCGACGGTCACGAGCGCACCGGCGTCGTGCGCCATGCGCGCAACAGTCTCGAGATCGGTGATTCCGAGCAGCGGATTACTGGGCGACTCGAGCATCACGAGCGTCGTGTTGGGCCGCATCGCGCGCGCGAATGCCTCGGTATCTGCCTGATCGACGAACGTTACCTGGACGCCGAAGCGCGAGAGCACCGACTCTAAGAGCGAACGTGTTCCGGCATAGGTTATGCGCTGCGCAACGACATGGTCGCTGGCCTTCGTGAGTGCAATCGCCGTTGCCGAAATGGCGCCCATGCCCGATGCGCTGACCATTGCGGCTTCGCCGCGCTCGATCGCCGCGAGAATGCGTTCGACTTGTCCATGATTCGGATTGCCGTGGCGCGTGTAGAAACGTTCGAATCCGGGCGCGTGCGCCGCGCGTGCCATAGACTGCGCATCATCGAACGAAAACGTTGATGTTTGATAAATCGGTGGCGTGACGTTGCCGTTGCTCGATTCATCGCGGTCGGCGTGCAGAAGCTCCGTCTCGATGCCATAACCGTCGTTCACTTGCTCACCACAATCTGCATGGTTGTAAAATCCAGCGTCAGCGTCGCGGGCCGGAAGAATGCGTTGCGAAACGCGCCGGCTACGTGAAAGGGTACTGCACTAAAAAGCCCTTCCGGAAGGGCAGATGCGGTAACCGGGCCCTGGGCGTACTTGCCGAGCGAAACGAGTGGAAGCGTAAACGACGGGTCGGACGCTCCGGCGAGAGCTACAACGCCGTCGCTGCGTCCGGTTTGAATTGCAAAGAGTCTTGCGTGCTGCCCGTCAACTCGTCCGCTCGCGAGTAGAAGATGCGAGCCGACCAGCCACATTGGTTCGACGGCAGCGCCTTGCGCTTTTGCCGCAGCTTCAATGCTCGGAGACGCTGCCCAAAGCCGCAGCGTCAAACGGCTGTGCGCGTAATCGAACGTTGGCAGAAAATGCGAAAGAAACACGGTACCGAGTGCGCCGTCGACTTGCACGTTGCCGCCGGACGGCGGCGTGCTTGCGACCGTCGCCGGTACATTGCTAACCGTAAGTCCGGGAAACGTGATCGTATCGATCGTTCCTCCCTCCGGAATGCCGAGCGCCTGCGCAGCCGCAGCCGTCAACTCGACTGACGCCGCGGACGTGTCGACGACGAAGGTAAACGTCTTACCGTTGATGGTGGCACGGACGACCGGAACAGAGTTGTCGATGGATACGAATGGGATGTCCGTTTGGCCGTTCTGTAATTCGAAGATATAGCGGTCGGCTTTGGGCAATCGCTCTTGAAGCGTCGTCAAACGCGCTAGGGTTCGCGGATCGTTCGGTGCGAGGTGTCGCGCACGATTGAGATAGACGCGCGCATTTCGCCAGTCATTCCGGTAAAGGTCGAGCGTTCCGAGGCCGAGCACCGCTTCCGCGTCGTTTGGATCCTCCGCTATCGCGTCGTTGTAGTCCCTGAATGCGGTTTGGAAATCGCCTTGCGCAAACGCAGCGTCACCTTCGGTAGCTGAAGGCGAAGGCGAGGGCCCAGAGGAGCCCTGCGCGATGAGTGCAGACAGAAGAAGGGCGGATACAAGAAGCATCTATCGTTGAAAAATTACCGTGCTGTAAATGCGACGATTTCGTTATTGTCGCGGTGCGACGTCCAGAAGCGCGTGCCGTCATAGGCGAGTCCGCGAGCGTCGAACGGTATCGACGCGAGCACGCTGACTTTCGGTGATTCGTCGCGCGCATCGAGGCGCCAGAACTCGAGATTCTCGAACTCTTCGTCGCCGGTAATCAAGTAGAAGCATCCGTCGGAGATCGTCATGCCGACGGGCGTGCGTTCGAGCGGAATCTCGCGCAACACGGAACCTTGCCCGTCGAGCGCCAGAATTCTGCGATAGTGCGCTTGGCTCAAAAACAGCGTGTCGCCGTCAAATGCGACGTGCGCCCCGGTGAGATCGGGGCAAGGCATGCGATCGTTCTTGAACCCGTGACCTGGAATGAAGCGATAGATGTAGCGGTCGTTATCTTTATCGCCTAATCCGACGACGACGCGCAACTCATCGCCGACCATCGTCATCCCAAATGGGCCGCCCGGTGCCTGCTCCTCATCGCCAATCGTCCAGGTCGGTGCGTTAATGGCATAGAGCCGATGCGTTTCGCGGCTTGCCATCCATAGCGTCGTGCCGTCGCAAGCGAGGCCGAGCGGAAGCGGTGCAGGTGAAGGGAGACGTAATTCTTCAGCAATCGGGTTCACGAACTTCTCCGTACAAACGAAAGAGCGGAACCATTCATATGCTGCGCGGGAGACGGGTTCGCCTGGCAGGCGAACCCGTCGCGAGAACTACGGGGTGGTTAGGTCTGGGATCAAGTTTGCCGCATTCGGCGATCCGAGTCCGGTCGGTATATCGTAGCCCGGTTTGGCGCTAAATCCGGGGCCGTTGAAAGCATTGTCGCCTACCGTCACGTCGTGAAAGTCGGCGGCATATTTGCCTGGGTTGGCTCCGATCGCATAGAGCTTCGGATTGATCAACCCGAGGCCGTGACCGGCAGCTTGATTGGCAAGCGCGGTAAGACCCGCCCATTGCGGCGCGCCTTCGCTCGTGCCGCCGAAGAAGTAGAATCCCGGGTTACTCGGCCAACTCATATAGACCAGCACCGCGGTATAAACGGACGCATTGTATCCGACGTCGGCTACCGTGCGGGCGTTATTACCTGAGAGTGCCTGCTGATATGCCGGCGCTGCGAAGATTTTGCTCGGCGCACCGCCGGTCGCACCGAAGATCCCGTTTGTGCATCCGAACGGACAGTTATCGCCGTCATTCCACACGTTCTCGTTCTGATACACGCCTGCATCGGACATGAACAAATTCGTTCCGCCGACCGAGGTAACCAGTGGGTCGGATGCGGGAAACCCTGCGTTCGGGACGGTGCAGCGGCTACACCC
>JAMXLG010000305.1 GCA_024281135.1 Vulcanimicrobiia bacterium
CATCACCGCTCAATCCGCGCTCGGTTGCGCGCACGATCGCTTCGATGATCACGATTGAATCGTCGACGAGAATGCCGACGATCATGGCTAGACCCATGAGCGAAAGCACGTTTACGGAGAATCCGAATACGCGCATCATCACGAACGTCGCAAGGATCGACGACGGAATGGCAAGGGCGGCGACTGCGGCGTTGCGCCATGCGTGTAGGAAGAGCAGCATTGTGAGAATCGTCAACGCGATGCCTTCGAGCAACGTCTGCTGTACGCCGGCAACTGCGGCATCCGTAAACGGTTGATCGCTGTGATATTCGTCGATGCGCACGAGCGAAACGCTTTGCCGCAATCGCGCAACGGTGCGCCGAACGGCCGCGATTGTTGCGTCCGCATGCGCGCCCTGTGCGCTCGTGACGTAGAGTAGAATTGCGTCCTCGCCGTCAAATGACGAAACCGTTACGGGATCGGCGAAGCCGTCAACGAGGTCAGCAAGCTCGCGCACGTGCAGCGCTCCATTCGGAAGTTGCACCGGACGCGCCGCAAGGTCAATGAGGGATCGCGAGTCCTCGCGAACGTTGATGATGCTCGTCGACGCGCCGGCCGTTACATTTCCGCCCGGATAGAGCGTCGCGGCGCCTTCCGTCGCCCGCAAAATATCGAGCGGCGTCGCGTTCGTCGCGGCAAGTGCTTGCGTGCGCGGAACCACCGTGAAGATGCGCTGCGGCTCACCGCCGACGCGAACGACGCCCACACCCGACGTCGTTCGCAGCGCCGGGAGAATTTCACGGTCGAGCAACGTGGAAAGCGCGCGCATATCGAGGGCCGCGGACGATGCCGCTAGCTCGATCACCGGCCGCTGCGACGGATCGTCGCGCGCGACGACGGGTGGCAGAAGATCCGGAGGGAGCTTGACGCGTGCGGCATCAACGGCTTGCTGTACGTCGGATTGCGCAGACTGCAACGAGACGCCAAATCTAAAGCGAACGGTAATCTGTGCGAAACCGTTCTGCGCCGATGCGCTCACGCGATCGACGCTCGTGAGCCCGTCGAAAGCATCTTCTAGCGGCTCGATCACCAGCCGCTCCATTTCCGCAGGACCGCCGCCAGGGTAAGAAGCCGTAACGGAAATCGTCGGAAAGGCAATATCGGGTAAGACGCTGCGGCCAAGCATCGCGAACGACACGAGGCCGAGCAGCGCAACCGCGAGATAGAAAAGCGTTACCGCGACAGGATGCGCGAGCGACGCGCGCGTGAGCCACATGATAGAGGAATACGCGTTTCGAGCGCCGCCGCTTCGCGTGTTTACCCGCGAATTACTTCGCGTCGAACTATTATCGCCAGCGTTCGCCGCGCAGGCCGCGTGTAGTTGCGCTACGGTGTACCCATGAAATCGTTACTTTTAGCACTCGTCCTTGCCCAGATGGGAATGGGCAATCCGCCGGCGATGAGCGCGGCTGATCTCGCGAAAAGCGCGTCGGGAACCGAGTTGCACTTCGTCATGCGCATCGATCAGATGCAGCGCACGACGGCCGTAGGGCACGTGCTCGATCCGGTGAATGGAAATCAGTACCACGTGAGTCCGTCGGTGATGTCGCTGCACGTTGCGAACGACTTGCCCGTCGTCATGGGCTCGCACGATGACCTCAAGCCGGGCGCCGTCGTATTTGTCTATGGCGTCGCAACCAAACCGAAAGCGGCGGACGCAACGAAGCTCGTCGTCATCACTCCGTACGTCAAGACGCAGTAGCCGTGCTCGTTGCCGATGTGAGTGCGGCGAGCGGCTGGGCGTCGATTGCTGCGGTCTTGTTCGCCTTTGCCATAGGTATCGCGCTACGAAGGTTCAAAGGTGCACCGCCGCTCGTTCGGCGCATGCGTCCGCACTACACCATTGGCTACGTTGCACTCGCATTCGCGTGCGCACACGTCTTTTTCGCAATGGGACTGATGCGGGAGACACCGGGGAGCGGTATCCGATTCGCAACCGTCGCGTTGATCGCGCTCGGTGCGCAAACCTTCGTCGGTGCGAGCCTACAAGATCCGGGCGGCTATCGGCGCGCGTTGCGCACATGGCACCTGTCGATGATCGCCGTCCTGGCACTCACGCTCGCAGCGCACGTTATGGTAAACGGCGGCTTTGCGCTGTAGCTTCGTCATCGGAGATCCACTCCGGTTTCCACTTTGCATTGCGAAGGTTCGCGATTGCCGTCTTTGTCCACGCGATATCCGCCTGCACTTTCTGCGTTGCATGCGTCATCGCGAGCAATGCGGCGCCGCTGCGTTCTTCCGGCTTCCCGTAGAGCCGCACGAGACGCTTTTCATGGGCGGCGAGCGCTGCGAGACGCTGCGTCAGAAACGCCCTTGCGCGATCGCGTGGAAACTGGCCGAGCAGCACGCATGCAACCTCGAACGTTGGATCGGGAATCTGCGGATCGTTGAAGACCGTGGCCATCACGCTGTCGAATCGGCGTCGCCCGCTCGGGGCTAGAGCGTAGACGGTTTTCGTCTTTCGCGGACCACGCTTCGCAGCTTCCGATCGAGCAACCACCATGCCACGTTGCTCGAGGTGCGTAAGCTGTTCGTAG
>JAMXLG010000306.1 GCA_024281135.1 Vulcanimicrobiia bacterium
CCCGTGGTGCGCGAGGGTCATCTCCAGAAGTTCGCGGATGCGCCGCTCGTCGTCAATTACCACCACCCGGCGTTTCGTTTCAGTCATGCTGCTACTTATATGCGCCACGGAGTTGAGAGATTCCGGATACCGGCCGACACCTTGCCAGTATGCGCCGTGTCCTCGGGTTTTCCGATCCTCACGAGGCGCCGCGGCCGAACTGGTCCGGCGACAGGCAATCGCGTTCGCGGCTGCAGCGCAACTCGCGCTGCAGCATCACGAACGGTACGATGGACAAGGTATCCGAAACGCTTATCTAGATCGCGGCCGGAATAATGCGCGGCGGGGTAGATGTTCCGTACAACTCTTGGGCGTACGCGGCATAAGCGGTTCTCGCTGCGTTACGTATGGATGGCCGAACGTCGGGAGGCATGTTCGCGACGATGGCGTCGACGACGGTCGAAGGTGCTTCGTATGCGACCATGCCGAAGACCGTCGCAAGCTTATCAGGTGGGGTTTCTGCTCCCGCCTCTTGAGCGACGAGTACCCACTCGGCTTCAGTGATGTACTTCTGGATGAGGGGCACGACATGCCGTTCCTCGACGCTGAGATGCTCGTTCACTACTCCTACGAGTCCGGCAATCGCGCTCGCCACATCGTCACGCATTTGCGGCGTCGCGGTTTTGCGCCATAATTCCAGGGTTCCCCTCACGTCGACGAGGACGGCTCCGATCGTAATGTGCTGTTCCTCCATCAGATCGACGATCGGCGTAATGTTTTCCCCGCCCCGCTCGCGCAAGAGCGGCCAGATGTGTTTGTCTTCTCCCATGTGATGTGCGTGCAGAAGCCACGTCACTAACTCGACGTGATCGGCAACACGCGCCACACGAAGGCGGTCTCCGCCCGCAACATTCCGCACGAGATGCGGCATCAGCCCGAACTCGCGGCGAAACGCATTGTGTACCGCAATCATGTCGCGGGTGTCAGCCATGGCTGTGGTTGTATCTTGCAGTTCCATGCCGGTATTGTGTCGACCGCCGCCTGCTGCGGCCACAAACACTCGAACTTTAACCCGAACAAATACGAACCCGCCGGAGGGTACCGGCGGGCTTTTGGTTTGTGGTGATCCTTCGACAAGCTCAGGATGACACACTGGGCTCAGGATGACAGACTGGGGCTCAGGGTGACACGGCGGCGGCTGGGAGCGTCATGGTGCCTGGGAAGAAGTAGTAGAAGCAGACGCCGATGATGATGAGATAGGCGAGCAGGAAGAACGTCCATCCCATGTTGTGCCGAATCACGGCGCCTTCCTGACGAACGTAGCGCGTCGTCGATACGCCCACGCTTGCCGTTTGTGGTGCAACCGGTTTGCCGATTTCCGCACCGACGGAGTTGAGTGTCGGAAGCAAGAGCACGGGGAAACCGAGCAATTTGCCGACGATGTTCTGGAACGAACCGAACATTGCGTTTGTCGACGTATTGCTGCCCGATAGCGCGACACCGATCCACCCGAGAATCGGCGAGACGATCAGGAACCAGACGCCGATTTTCGAGGTTGCATATGCGAGCGATGCCGCCATGCCGGAGTAGTTGTACACGTATGCGAGTCCAAAGATAAAGACGCCGACGAGCAGCGCGCCCCACATCTGATTCCACGTGCGGCGGAAGATCTCGCGCAGTTGTTCGCCCGTTGTGCGCAACGCGAACGCGATAATGATCCACGACGCGAGAATCGCCGTCCCACCGACAAACGGCGGCCACGAAAAGATCGCCGAGACCGTTTTACCGGCGGTAATCGACGATAACGCATCGACGCCGACTTTGAACGGCACGATTTTCGGAAGCCCCGACCACGGTCCCGTCCATAGCACGACAACGACGACGAGCACGACAAACGGCAGCCACGCTTGCCAGACTTGCCCGGGTGTTAGGCCGTGCTGGCCGAGATCGTCACGCACAGCATCGGTAACTGGTACACCGCCGTAGCCGAGTACCGTTTTTGGACGCCAGTAGCGAAGCAATACCAGCAGGGCCGCAATGCAGACAATTGCGCCGGCCACGTCGGGAAGATACGGACCGAGATATACGGCGACGGGATATTGCCCCGCAATATAGCCGAGAGAACCGACGATCGCAAGCGGCCATCCTTCGCGGAAGCCTTGCTTTCCGCTTACCAAATAGATGAGAATCCACGGCGGCAAGAGCGCGAGAATGGCGACAATGTGTCCGACGGAACTCGAGAGCGCAAGCAGCGGAAGTCCGGTTACTGCAGCAAGCGCAATGATCGGCGCTCCGAGCGCGCCGTATGATACCGGCGCATTATTTGCAATCGCCGCAACGCGAATTGCATCGAGATCGGGAATATTGAGCGCAATGAGAATCGGCGCAACAACGGCCCACGGATAACCGAAGCCGACGAGGCCTTCGAGCAATGCACCGAGCGCCCACGCAAAGAGAATGGTTTGCACGCGCACATCACGTGTGCCATACGATGAAATCCAGCGCCGGAAGTTTTCGAAGACGCCGGTAACAACGAGCGTATTGAATAAGACT
>JAMXLG010000307.1 GCA_024281135.1 Vulcanimicrobiia bacterium
TTTTCGAAGAGTTCAAAGGCACCGGTAATTCCGAACTGATCCTTGACCGCAAGGTGGCTGATAAGCGCACGTTCCCAGCGATCGACATCACCCGATCGGGTACGCGCAAGGAAGAGCTGCTCACGCCGACCGACGTGCTCAAGAAAATGTATGTGCTGCGACGCATCCTCAATCCGATGGGTACGATGGATGCGATCGACTTTCTGCTCGACAAACTGCGCAACACCAAGAGCAACGCCGAGTTTTTCGAATCCATGAATACGTAGGATTATGAACTCGAAGGCTCCGAATGTTGGGGGGTTCTCGTGCGCGACTTCAAATCAAAATGAGATCGCGGCTTGATGCAGCACCGCAAGCAACACGCGCTCTGTGTGAGCGCTTGATCGCAAGGCTCATCCTGCTGCTCACGGCTCGTGCATAGCGGCGACAGTTTCCGCGATTTTGTCGGCGTCCGTCACGGGCAGCGAACACTTCTCCCCGACGCACACAAGGGCGGCGTTGTGCGAAGCGTGTGCAAAAGCGGCGCGAGCAGGATGAGCCGGCATCAGATCGTCGGCAGTGCGTGCGCGCAGCACGATGCGATTGAGATACGGGAGCTTGAGTGCCGATGCGCACAGCCGCTCATCGCCTCCAATAACGACGATTTCCGCTGCGCGGAGGCGCAGATCGAGCGCATTGAGCAGGCCGATGTGGCTGAACAGATTCTCCGCTGCGAGCGGCAGGAGTAATTCGAACAGGCGGTCGGCGCGTTCGCGCCATTGGTCGTCGCCTGAGTACAGCGCTAGCCGAACCAAATTCTGCGCGATTAGTGCGTTCGCGTTCGGGATTGCGTCGTCCTGACTGGACTGCGGACGGATCACCAATCCTTCCGCGTCGTCGGCGGTGAGAAAATAACCTCCGGTCGCTGCGTTGTCGTAATGACGCTCGAGGGCACGCTGCCAGGCGACCGCGCGGTCACGGTAGACGCCCTCGCCCGTCGCCTCAAAGAGCGCAAGCGCGGCGCGTGTCATCGCGGCGAAATCGGAAGCAAGTCCGGGAAACAAGAGTTTGCCGTCGCGGAAGGAATGGCCAAGCCGATCGTCGCGCGTCATGACGCGAGCCACAACGTCGAACGCGCGTTGAGCCATGACGATCCACGTCGGCTCATCGAGCAGGATGCCGGCGTTGGCCAGCCCGGCGATCATAAGACCATTCCAGTCGGCAAGGATCTTGTCGTCGAGACCGGGTCGCACGCGCCGGCTGCGTGCAGCCAGCAATGACGCACGCAGCTCAGCGAGGCGCGTCTCGTCGTCAGCGGATGTGGGCTCACGTTTGAGACGATTGAGAATATTGTGCCCTTCAAAATTTCCGTCCGCTGTCACGTCGTAGTGTTTGGCGAAGAACGCTCCGTTTTCACTGCCGAGAACGTCGATGATCTCCTCAAGAGACCAGACGTAGAATTTTCCCTCCTCGCCTTCGGAATCGGCGTCGAGCGAGGCGGAGAAAGCCCCGCCCGCGGTGGTCATTTCACGCGATAACCATTCGACGGTTTCGCGTGCGCGCTCACGAAACAGCGCATTTCCACTCCGAACATAGGCGAGCGCCAACAGTTCGAGGAGCTGCGCGTTGTCGTAGAGCATCTTCTCGAAATGCGGGACGAGCCATTTTTCGTCGACCGAGTAGCGGGAGAAGCCGCCACCGAGGTGGTCGTAAATCCCGCCGTCGCAAATTCGCGCGAGCGTGAGTTCGACGAGTTCGAAAAAACGGGGTTCGTTGCGACGCAAACCAGCACGCCAAAGCAATTCAAGCATGGCGCATTGTGGAAACTTTGGTGCGCCACGCAGGCCACCGTTGGTGCCGTCGAACGCTCGAGCGATCGCCGCCGCGGCGGAATCAAGTTCGCGCCCGCCGATAACAACGCGGTCGGACGGTCGGGCCTTTTCCGAAAGGCGCGTCATGAGCGCGATGCGATTGTTTTCGATCTTGTCCGGCTCCTCGCGGAATAGCCGCGCCACCTCCGCCAGCACATCGACGAACGCTGCGCGTCCGAAACGCGCGGTCTTTGGGAAATAGGTGCCGCCCCACACTGGCTCGCCGTCCGGAGTGAGGAACATAGTCAAAGGCCAGCCGCCCTGCTCGCCCAGGTGATGCAGCGCGGACATGTAGATCTG
The DNA here is from genome assembly GCA_024281135.1 of Vulcanimicrobiia bacterium. Next base: position 2,151 of record JAMXLG010000307.1, read on the forward strand.
GTCGATGTCGGGTCGCTCTTCACGGTCGACTTTGATGTTGACGAACAGCTCGTTCATCACCCGTGCCGTGTCGTCGTCCTCGAAACTCTCGTGTGCCATGACGTGACACCAGTGGCACGCGGCGTAACCGACCGAGAGCAGGATCGGCTTGTCGGTGCACTTGGCTTCGGCCAGGGCCTCTTGACCCCAGGGCCACCAGTCGACCGGATTGTTCTTGTGCTGCAGCAGGTATGGACTGGTTTCGCGGGCCAAGCGATTTTCCGTCGGGCGAGCGGAGTTCTCGGCCATGATGGTCCTTTCTGCAGATCCCGTTGCGCTCCTTTCATATAGCAACGAGCGGCGGGATAGCGATCCGCTTGGACGTGTTTGCGCAAGATTCGGCAAGCGTGCATTGCGGCCGTTGCGCGATCGGTGCATATCCCACCATGGCCAACGACACGATTTTTGCCTTGTCCTCCGGCCGTCCTCCGGCGGCGATCGCGGTCGTGCGCGTCTGCGGCCCGCGCGCAAGCGCGGCGCTAGAGGTGCTGATTGGTCGCGTACCAGTTCCGCGCAGAGCGACGTTCGCGCGGGTGCGTGAACCGTCAACCGGCGAGATAATCGACGAGGCGGTCGTTCTTTGGTTCCCTGGCCCCAAGACCGAAATTGGCGAGGACACGGCTGAAGTGCAACTGCACGGCGGGCGAGCCGTGATCGCGGCCGTGCTTGGTGTGCTCGCAACGGTGCCAGGATTGAGGCCGGCTGACGCCGGTGAATTCACGCGCCGAGCATTCGAAAATGGCCGGCTTGATCTCACCCGCGTGGAGGGCCTTGCCGACCTGATTTATGCCGATACGGAAGTGCAGCGCCGACAGGCTTATCGCCAGCTTCAGGGCCTGCTTGGCAATCGCGCGGAACACTGGCGAGCGATGGTGATCGAGAGTATTGCGCTGATCCAAGCCGGCATCGATTTTTCCGACGAAAGCGATGTGCCAGCGAACACGCTTGGTCCAGCGCTCGATGCCGCGCAACGACTGCACCGGGAGATCGAAGATGCGCTGACGGATAGTCGTCGTGGGGAACGCTTGCGGGAGGGGCTCGTCGTTGCGATCGCTGGGCCTGTCAACGTCGGCAAATCGAGCTTGTTGAATCGGATTGCGCGT
>JAMXLG010000308.1 GCA_024281135.1 Vulcanimicrobiia bacterium
CTGCGAACGCTGCCAGCTCCGCATCAACCATGGCGACGGCTTCCAGGGGTTGTTGTGCAAATCGAGCGCGTTCGCCGCCGCGGCGGTACCACTGGTCGTTGCCGATCGGAACGAAAATGCCGTTTTCAAAAACGACGCTTTCGAGAAAATCGAGCGTCCGCAATCCCGCATCGACCATCTCGGCACTGCCTAACGCGCGGCCTGCGAGCAGCAGAGCCTCCGGAAGCCGCGCATTGTCGTACGTCATGAAGTCCTCGAACCAATACCAGCCGGCGAGCGCCGTTCGCTGCAACCGTTCCAGAGACGACGACGCGAGACGCTCGACGGCGGCGCGGTAAAGCGGCCGCGACGCAGCGGCGTTGGCATGCTGCAAACCGAGCAACGCGTACGCCTCAGCCCGAGGAAATTCGAGCCATTCGAGCGCCGGGAGCGCGCGATCGAGCATCTGCGCACAAAGCGTTCGCCACGCGGCCTGCGGTGCGAAACGTACACCGTACCCAAGCGCCCACATCGCGCGCCCGCAACTGTCGTGCGTTCCAACGTCGTCGAGCCAGCCGCGCGCATAACTCATGAAGTTGTGAAAGCGCCCGTCGGCCAGCTGCGCGTCATGTAAAAACGAGAGGTACGTCGATGCAAGACGCAACGGTAACGGATCGTCCGGGTGCAGAGAATGGTGCATCAACGCAACGATGAACGCACGAGCGACGTCATCCGTGCAGTAACCGGTGGATCGGTTTGGCACGGAGTACGTCGCGTGTTGGATGATGCCGGTGTCGTCGCTCAGGACGACGACGTGGTCGAGTGGAGGGAGTTCGTTCGTCAAGCGCTCGTGACGAGTTCGACGTGCGATGGAGGTGCTAGTTCGAGGAACAATTCGCCGTAACGGCGCGCAACGTGGGGCCACGTCATTTGACGGCCAAAGCGGTACGCCCGGCGTTCCGTTGCGCGCCGCAGCGACGGATCGTCGAGTAGCATCAGCAGACGCTCCGAGATCGACGTGTCGTCGCGGAATTCACACAAGAATCCGCGACCGTGCGCAAGCAGTTCTTCCGCATAGAGGTACGGCGTGGACACCACCGCTTTTCCGCACCCAACCGCGTAAGCAAGCGTTCCGCTCACGATCTGTACCGGGTTCAAGTACGGGGTCAGATAGATGTCCGTCGCCGCGAGATATGAGACGAGCTCGTCAAAATCGAGATACTTGTCGATAAGTTGAACGTTGTTCTGCAGCCCGTACTCGCGCACCATTTGCTGCAGCGATTCGCGATACGACTCGCCTTCGTGACGGCGCACCACCGGGTGCGTTTCACCGAGAATCAAATACAGCGCTTCGGGATGGCGTTTCACGACGTCGCGCATCGCTTGGATCGCATACTCGAGACCTTTCCCGCGATTGATCAATCCGAAGGTCGAGATGACGAGACGCTGCCCGATCCCGAACGACGCTTTTGCCGCGTCCGTCGATTGGAACGGAACGTCCGGCACACCGTGATGGACGAGCGCGAGGCGCGAAGGATCGATGCCATAGACCGTGCGCAACAACTCGCAGCCCGTCCCGGAGAGCGAGACGACCTTGTCCGCGCGCTCACAGAGCTTGCGCGTTACACGAAGCATCGTCTCATCAGGATCCGGCAGGACGGTGTGAAGCGTGATGACGATCGGCTTATTCACGTCGTCAAGCAGGTCGCAAAGCCACTCCCCGCGCTCGCCCCCGAACAGCCCGTACTCGTGCTGAATATTCAGCAGCTGCGCCGGGTGGTTATTTATGAAGCGCGCGACTTCGCCATAGTTGTAGCGATCTTGCTCGCTCAAGCGCGCGACCACTTCGCGCGGATAGCGGCGCGATTCGCCGCCGGGCTCGTCGATCGCGATAACATCGCTCTTCGAGCCGAACGTCTTGTCGAACGACGTGACGACGTCGTGCGTGAAGGTCGCGATCCCGCACTCTCTGGGCGGATACGAACCGAGCAAAAGGACACGCGGCACCGCTTGTAGCTCCAGCGCGTCGACGGTTCTCGGCGTCATCGTTCCTCCAATCTTGCAGTAACAGCAATGCTCGGGAGGCGTGATATTAGGAAGAACCTCCCTGGTTCATCAGGTACAAATGTACCCGCCCGGATTACCGCAATAAACCTTTGAAAAGGGTCGACGCTTGGTTCAACTAGCGCTGGATCGGCTGGGTTGCACCCACTCGAGCGCCCGGTTCCAGCGTCGTTCCAGGATCGATAACGGCATCGTGCCCGATCACGCCGCCCGTCGAGACTCGGGCTCCGGCGCCGACGACCGCGCGGGACGCGATGATGCTCCCCTCGACGCTTGCTCCTTCCTCTATGCGGACGCTGTCCCATAGGATGCTGTCGCGCACCGTCGCGCGGGGTCCGATGGTGACACCGGAACCAAGGACGACGTTGGGGCCGATCGCGGCAGTGGGATCGATCTTGACACCTGCGTCGACGTGAACCGGCAACGTAATATGCTGAACGTCGTTTAGCGCGGCGGCACCTTTGCCGGTTGCTCCCGGTAGGATTTCGAGCATCGGCATGCGTCCCGAAAGAATGTCGAAATGTGCCGCGAGATACTGCTCGGGGCGGCCGATGTCCATCCAGTAGTCCTCGGTCGTGTACGCATAGAGACCCTTACCACTCGCGATGACTTCCGGAAACGTCTCGCGTTCGATCGACACGTTGCGTCCAGCCGGGATCATGTCGAGGATCTCGCGTTCGAAGAGGTACGTGCCGGCGTTGATTTCGTTCGTCGGCGCCGTTTCGCGCGGCGGCTTCTCGACGAATGCGCTGATGCGTCCGTTCGCATCATGTACCACGCAGCCGAACGCCGACGGATCTTCGACACGAATGAGGTGCAGCAAGCCGAGGCCACCCTTACGTTCGTGTTCTGCCATCATCGCGCGCAGATCCAAACTCGTGAGGACATCGCCGTTGAGGACAAAGAACG
>JAMXLG010000309.1 GCA_024281135.1 Vulcanimicrobiia bacterium
TCCCTTTCTGTAATGGGAGACCCATCGCAACCAGGAACTCCGCCGCTTCTTCGTCGGTCTTTGCCGTCGTCACGATCGTCACGTCCATTCCGCGAGTTTTATCGACTTTATCGAAGTTGATCTCCGGAAAAACCAGCTGCTCGCGCAAACCGAGGTTGTAGTTTCCACGCCCGTCGAACGACTTCGGCGGCAAGCCGCGGAAGTCGCGAATGCGCGGGAGCACGACGTTGAAAAGCTTGTCGACGAAAACGTACATGCGATCGCCGCGAAGAGTCACCTTCGCGCCGATGTTCATCCCCGCACGCAGCTTAAAGGCCGCGATCGACTTTTTCGCCTTGGTCACGATCGGCCGTTGGCCCGTGATCGCCGTCAGTTCGTTCACTGCAGCATCGAGCGCCTTGGGATTTACAATCGCTTCGCCGACGCTCATATTGACGACGACCTTCTCCAGCTTCGGGATTTGGTTCGAGTTCTTATAACCGAAGCGTTCTTGAAGCTTCGGCCGGATATCTCGCTGGTACATCTCTTTCAATCGCTCTGCCATGAGTGGATACTAAGCTCCCTTCACCGAGTCGCGAGCGGGCTCACCACAGCGCGCGCAGATGCGGTGCACGCTTCCGTCGGGAGTGCGCCCACGGCGCAGGCGGCTCGGTACCTTGCACTTCTCGCAGACATACTGCAATGCCGAGATCGGCAGCGCTGCCTCTTTCTCGATGATGCCGCCGCCCTGCATCGCTCTGCCCATGGCGGACTGCCGCTGTTGTGACTGCTGCTTCGCATGACGCTTCACGACATTGACGCCCTCGACCGTTGCGGTGCGGCCGCCGCTCAGGACGGCTTTCACCGTGCCGCGCTTACCGCGCTCCTTACCTCGACGAACCATCACCGTGTCGCCTTTGAGAATCGTGGCTTTCATTATCTTTACAGCACCTCGGGGGCAAGCGATGCGATCTTCAGAAATCCCCGCTCGCGCAGCTCGCGCATCACCGGACCGAAGACCCGCGTGCCGCGTGGATCAAGGTTATCTTTCTCGCCCTTGATAATGACGCACGCATTGTCGTCGCAGCGAACAACCGATCCGTCACCGCGCCGAATCGGCGCGCTCGTACGAACGACCACCGCCTTCACGACCTGCCCTTTTTTGACCGCGGCACCCGGAATCGCACTCTTAACGGTGCCGACGACAACGTCACCAACGTGCGCGTAGACGTGACGCCCGCCGCCGCTCACGTGAATCACGAGCAGCTCTCGCGCGCCGCTATTATCGGCAACCTTAAGGCGAGTCTCTTGCTGGATCACTTAGCGCGCTCCACGATCTCGATTAAGCGCCAGCGCTTCTCGCGAGAGAGCGGGCGACACTCAACGATACGAACGACGTCTCCGACATTTGCCTCGTTGCGCTCATCGTGCGCCTTAAAACGCGTCGATTTGCGGACGATCTTGCCGTAGGCTCTATGCGGCACCCGCGTCTCGGAGACGACGACGATCGTCTTCTCCATCTTGTTCGACGCGACGCGCCCCTGCTTGATCCTTCGCGTGCCGCGAACTGCCGCGGGATTCTTAGGCTGCTCCATGCTCTCCCCCGGCTAGACGCTTTTCGCTGATCACTGTTTGAATTTGTGCGTAAGAGCGGCGCATCGCCCGAATCTTGCTAAAATCGGTCAGGTGCCCGGTTCGCAGTGCGAAGCGCAGATTGAAAAGCTCCGACTTTACATCGCGGGCCTTCTGCTGCAGCTCCTTGACGGTAAGGTCGCGCAATCCCTCAAGCTCTTTCTTCTGCACCTTACACCTCCTCGCGTGAAACGATCTTGGTGCCGATCGGCAGTTTTGCGGCCGCGCGGCGCAGCGCTTCGCGAGCAACGGCCGGCGGAACGCCGGAAAGCTCAAAGAGCACCCGTCCCGGGCGAACGACCGCAACCCATCCCTCGGGGTTTCCCTTGCCGGAGCCCATGCGGACCTCAGCGGGCTTCTTCGTAACCGGCTTGTCTGGAAAAACCTTGATCCATACCTTGCCGCCGCGCTTGATGTAACGCGTCATTGCGATACGCGCAGCCTCGATTTGGCGGTTCGACATCCAGCACGGCTCCATCGCTTGCAGGCCAAAGTCGCCAAAGTTCAATGCGTTGCCGCGTACCGCGGAACCGGACATCCGGCCACGCTGCACCTTACGCCATTTAACTCGTTTGGGCGTGAGCATCTTATTCAGAAACCTCGGACGCGGAATCCGTTTGTGCAGGGGTTGCCGCGGGCTCTCGACTTGGTTCCGCCGGCGGTTCCGCGACGACTTCTGCCGGCGGTTCTACGACGAGTTCGGTCGCCGGTTCGGAAACCGGCGCGTCTGCGACGGGTGCGGGAACCGGCGCGTCTGCGACGGGTGCGGGAAGCGGCGCGTCTGCGACGGGTTCGGGAGACGGCTCGACCGGTTCGGTAATCGTCCGCGAAGGTACGGCAGGCGCAGGACACGTCTCACGTCCGCGACCTCGACCACCGCGTTCGCGGCGTTCGCGACTGCGCTCGCCGGTGCGCCCGAGCGCTCCGTCACCGCGCGGTTGATCCGGTAAAACCTCGCCGCGATAAATCCATACCTTCACGCCAATGCGTCCGAAGGTAGTAAACGCCTCGACTTGCGCGTAGTCGATATCCGCCCGAAGCGTGTGCAGCGGAACCTTGCCGTCGGCGTTATGCTCCGTGCGCGCGATCTCGGCGCCACCCAAACGGCCGG
>JAMXLG010000310.1 GCA_024281135.1 Vulcanimicrobiia bacterium
ACGTCGACCGCAGCCACGCCCGCGACCACCGCCGCGGTAAACGAACGCGCCGTTGATGCTGCGGTTGCCCCGTACATTGAGACGCAGACGCCGGGGCTCTCAGTCGCCGTGGGCTATCATGGCAAGGTCATCTTTGCAAAAGCGTATGGAAAGGCCGACTTGGCGAGTGGAGCGCCTTTGACCGTGCAAACCCGTGTTGGCGTCGGATCCTTATTAAAGCAAATGACGTCGGGTGCGCTTCTTACGCTTCAGCACGACCATCTTCTCAATATCCACGACAAGGTCAACGTCCTACTTCCTCAATACACCTATGGAAACCGTATGACGTTGTACCAGCTTAGTTCGATGATCGGCGGCATGCAAGGTGCGACCGAACATCCTCTCGGAGACGTTACTTTCGGAATTGTCGGCGCATTCACCGGTAACAGTACGGTACAACAAGTCTATGCCAATCTGAACGCGAATCCGCCCATTCGGCCGCCGGCTACGAAGTGGGATTATGCAAACATCGATTATTGGTTGCTGGGCCGCGCGATCGAGGCTGCTACCGGACAAAAATATGCCGCTGTAATGAAGGCACGCGTGTTCGGTCCGCTCGGTATGAAGACCGCATATATTCGCGGAGCGCAACCCGACGTAAACCTTGCCACGGGCTATTCACGGTTTGCCGACGGCACGTTTCACAAATGTCCCGAACTAAATTTTCGCACATCGGATGCAGCCGGCATGGGCGCAATGACCGCGAGCGACGTCATCGTTTGGGATGAAGCCTTACGCGTGCAGCGCCTCGTGCCGAGTCCGCTCGCAGAGGTTATGTTTGCTTCCAATAAGTTGCCTCTGCCGTCGCCGCCAGCTGGACCCGGGCTGCCGGGCGACAGCTACGGAATGGGTTGGGATATACGAAACGATCCGATTTTCGGCCATGGAATTTACGAGCACGAAGGCAATACGAATCTTTACGCCAGCATCAACTTCATGTTCCCGGACGGCAGCGACGTAGTGCTGCTCGGTACCGCACAGTATAATCGGTTTGCGGTCGACCGATACGAGATCGCTTACAACGTGCACAATGCTATCGCCGGCCTGCACGCCCTCAAACCGGTCAAAGTCACGGCGACCGAGAACATCACGAGCTGTCAAAACGAATGATGGCGCTGCGCTAGTTTTGCGTCCCGGCGTGCAAGACGTATTTCACGATGAAGCGATCGATCGTCTGCGTTGCGGCCGGCGTCCCGTACGCAACATAGAGTTCGTTACCGCCGGCAAACTTGTTATGGTAGCTGACCGCGAGGTTGACGCCTGGAACCGTCGTCAATCCGTTGACGATACCGTTGATCGCCCTAAACTCGAGCGCAACGTTCGAATCGCGCCCCAAATTCTCACCGATCGAGATTAGTCGCAGCCACTGAGAGTTCAAGGCTCCGTCCGAGATCGTACGCCCGTACGTCCCGGCGTATTGCGCGGCCACGGAAAGACGCGAGCCCAGCGGTCGCGATGACGAAAGCGAATATTGCTGGAGGAACGTACCGCCAAACGGCCCTTCGGCAAAGTGAAAGTCGACCGGCGACTGCGTGCCGTCGCGATAGCCGAGATTCACGGTCAACTGATTGAACCAATCGGTCTGACCGCAGTAGTAGTTCGGGAACCCGGTGTACGAGGTGCGCGGCAGCGCCGGATCGCTGCAGCCCGATGCATCCGGCGCCTCGGTAGCGTAACTGCGAAGAACGCCGACGTGCGGAACCACGGAAATGCTGAGCTGATCCTTCAACACTGCCTTGAGGACAACGAACGTGTCGCCCTGATGCACGGCACCCGTCTCGTCGACGAAGCGATCTCCGGCGAACGACGCCTGATACCCCTTAAACGCGCGCGAACTTCCGTTCACGTTCAGGTCGTAGACCCAACCGCGCGTATCCGACAGCGACGTAAATCCGTCGATGGGATTGTAGTTCGGGCTAACGTCCGCGTAGTCGACGAACATCGTGTAATTCGGCTTCTGCACAGCCTGCCAAACGCTGAGCGCTTGCGCGTGGCCGCGTTCGGGGACGTACGAACCGCTTTCGAACGCCTCGTCGATCCCACCGTTCCAGCCGGTATGAAGGTTGTGGAACATCGTTCCGGCTTCGGCTGCCGCGTCGTCTCCGGCGGCGCTGTGGTGTGCGATGACGCCGTCGCTCCAGTAGGAAAAACTCTGATCGGACGTTGCGTGCGTGTAACCGTAAGCGACGTCGTCGAACTCGTTGCCCGTGGTTTCGTCATAACCCCGAAACGAGAGCGCGCCGAACGACTGATCTCCAAACGATCCTTCGATTTTCATTCCACGGTCGAACGGCCCAATCGCCGGCGAGTAGAAGATTTGATTGTTCGGCTGGAGTGCGCCGGCCGACGGCGACGGTGGACTGAGATACGCCGCACCTTGCGCGAAGAACGGACGATACTCGACGAGCGGCTGCTTGAACTCTTGAGGTGCGATAGTCTGCTGATCGACTTCCACGTTCGAGAAATCCGGGTTGACGGTAGCGACGAAATGAATCGTATTTGTTAACGCGTAGCTGAAATCGACGCCGAGATTTCTGGTCTGCTCGGTCGCGAACGTGCCGTTGGCCTGCGCGTAGAGGTTGCGTTCGCCGCCGACGCTGGCTAATGCGAAAACGTCGGCACGC
>JAMXLG010000311.1 GCA_024281135.1 Vulcanimicrobiia bacterium
TTGAATACACCGGGCACGATCGATGCGGATTACCGCGGTCACGTCCAAGTACTTTTGATCAATCTTGGGAACGAAACGGCGGTCATCAAACGAGGCGATCGCATCGCGCAGATGATCGTCTCGCCTGTGATGCGAGCGGAATTCACCGTCGTCGATGAGTTGCCGGATTCGGTTCGTGGCCACAACGGGTTCGGAAGCACGGGAGTCGCGTCGTGAAGGTCTATATCGTCGGGCGTGGAGCCGTCGGACAGTACTTGGGCGATCTTCTCACCTCGATCGGCGTCGAGGTCTCGTATGCACCTCGCGCGTTTGCCGACGTGAGACCTTTCCAGGCCGACGTCGCAATCGTCGCGGTCAAGGCCTATGATACCGAGTCGGCAATTGAGTCGCTGCGGCGCGCAATTCCCGATCCGAAGAACACCGTCTTCGTCTCACCGCAAAACGGCGTTGGGAACGAAGATATGCTTGCGGCGGCGTTCGGCGCGGACAACATTGTCGCGTCGGCGCTTACGGTGCCCGTCGGCCGCGATCGCGAAGGCCATGCCAATGCCACGCACGACGGCGGGCTCGCCTTTGCACCGGTTGGTTCCAGCGCGTTCAACTGGCTCGTTGCAACCTTCGCGAGCACAGGTTTGAAAGTCAAAGTGGTGGACGACTGGCGCGCGCTCAAGTGGAGCAAGCTCGCGCTCAACGTGGTCGCGAACGCAAGCTGCGCGATTTTAAACGTCCTGCCGAACCGGCTCGTTCACTTCGAAAAAATTTTCACGCTCGAAATTCGGATGATTCGCGAGGTACGCGCCGTGATGTCGGCAATGAACCTCACGCCACTCGACCTGCCGCGCTATCCTGTCAAAGCGCTCTTCGCTGCAGCATCTCTGCCTAGTCCCGTTGCGCGCCGTGTCATGGCCGGACGTGTTGCGGGCGCGCGGGGAACGAAGCCGCCGTCCCTCTTGCTCGATTTGCGCCAAGGCAAGCCGCAGACGGAAGTCGATTTTCTGAACGGGGCTGTTGCCGCTGCAGGGCGTCAGTACAACGTACCTACGCCGGTGAATGCGGTGTACGCGCGCGTGCTCGATGATATCGCGAACATGCCGCAGTTGTGGGCGAAGTATCGCGAACGCCCCGAGGCGCTCGTTGCAGAAGTGGAAGCGGAGATGCGGCGCGTCAAGGCGCTTACTCGCGGAGTTGCTCACTGATGCGCGACCCGAACGTTCCTGAATCCCTCGAAGGGTGGTGGATTCTCCACCGCATGTTTGAGTTCGATCGACGCACGTGGGATGCGCTGCCGGAGAAACGGCGCGCGAAATACGCGTCGCATGCAACGGATCTCTTCGAACATTTACAGTCAGGAAACGACGGCGACGCTGCGCTCGCGCAGATCGTCGGCCACAAAGGCGATCTAATGCTCACGCATTACGCGCGCACCTACGAAGGGCTTCTTTACGCGCAAACGCTGGTCGATAAGCTTGAAGCGCGCGAGTATCTGGCGCCGCTCGGCTCGTACGTTTCGGTGCTCGAACTCGGAATGTACGACGCGACCGGAAAAATTCACGCCGAATTGCAGTCACGCGACTTGACGCCGCATTCGCCCGAGTGGATCGCCGCATTCGACGAACTCATTCGCAAACAAGCGGAGAGTCAGTACGTCGGGCCTCGCCTTTGGGCCAAGATTCCGCCTCGTCGCTACGTGTGCTTCTATCCGATGAACAAAAAGCGCGACGGTGCGGACAACTGGTTCATGCTACCGTTCAACGATCGAGCAAAGCTCATGACGGAGCACGGAAAAGTCGGGCGATCGTACCATGGGCTCGTAACGCAGGTGATCTCTGGTTCGATCGGCTTTGACGACTACGAATGGGGCGTCGATCTGTACGCGGACGACCCGCTCGTCTTCAAGAAGTTGATCTATGAGATGCGCTTCGATGAAGCGAGTGCGCGATACGGGGAATTCGGGCCGTTCTGGAGCGGTGTGCAATTCTCTCCGGAAGAACTACGCGTCTTTTTGGACGGCGATGCTGTTCCGGCGCTAGACGCGCCTACATAGTCGCTAAGCTAAGAATAAACGGGGTCGAAAGCCCCTAGTTCGATCAGGCAATCGCCGTGCGATTCGCTATTGATATTGCCCCAAGGCGGGAATTCTGTAGGTGTGGACCTCGCACGAACAATTCCCGCATTGGCTACCGTCCTACTGGCTGTTGCCGGAGCGATTCCGGTAGGCGCCCACAATTCTGCGTTCGTTGCTGCGCGCGATCGCAACCCCTCGTTAAAAGCCTTTTCATTTCACGTTAGCGTCGCGATGCGAATGCAGACGTTCCCGTGGCTTCGCTTTAATCTCGATGGTGACGGGAACTATGAGCGCGGTCAGCGCTATGAGATAGATTTCACGCGCGTTCCCTTTTTTGCAAGCAACTTCAAAAAGGTCGATCTCTCGGCGTTGGATCCCACCATGTGGGAGAAGCAATTTTTCGTGCAGCTCATGGGACAAAAAGACGGAATGACCATCTTCGAGCTGCGGCCGCGCAAGGTCGATCCGTCGGAAAAGAATCCGCTTGTTGCTGCGCTGGTTACGCTGGATGGAAACGACTCAACCCGCGACGTCGCGTTGCAATATACCTCGGGCACGATTCACATGAGCCTCAATCCCATACAGACGCAAGGTTTTCTCTTGCCTGAGAGTAGCGACGTAGACATAAAAATGCCGGGGCGAAACCTTTCAGCGCACGCGGACTTCACCGACTACACGATTCGGGAGACGATCGGGTACCGCAGACGCCACGCTACGGCCAGCAGATTTTCTGAATTGTCGCGAGGATCGCGGGATCTACTTTCCCGCCCGGTGGAATCTCGTAGTTGATTAGCCCGGACGACTGCGTCCCGGGAATGAGCATCAAGAACGCCGGCGAGCCGTTCCCGAGCGGATCGTCGATCCGGTACGCGGGTTGCGTGTGATCGCACACTAAAACTTCCGTGACCTGCACGTTTGCGTTTGGACGTACCGACGCGATGCCTTTTTCGAAGCGCGCTTTTACCGCATCGGCCGCATCGGCGCCGCGAATGTCGTCCGATACGCCGGTGACCGTCAGGCGAAGTTTCTGCGTTCCGTCAGGACTGCGCCACTCGTTGTAGTGACCGGACTGCGTGCGCTGCCATCCGGGCGGGATGTCGAGTTGCAGCGTTTGCTTTACCTGGGTCGCTGCAGGCGAAGGGCTTACTTGAGCGATGGACATTGATAGCGCTGCCGCGATGAAAACCTGCATTCGTCGGTGTTCGGCTCGAGAAACAGTAGTCCGCTCACGCGGCGCGACCGTCGAGTCATTCGAGACTGCGGCGGTGTCACGAGCGGCTACAAGTGCCCTTGAAATAGAACGCGGCGTCGGTGAAATGCGGATGCGCGGTAAAAGTGAACAAACTCTTGCCGACTCGAACGTATTCGGCGTGTCCGAGCCTTCCGTTGTCGGTGGCAACATCGGTCCATTGCTCGGTATTCCCAGTCCATGGCTTCGCAACTGATACGGACCATGTGCCGTCAAAATGCATTTGCGTTTGGATGTAGCGTCGCTTCTGCGCATCGTAGCTCATTGCCATGGTGAAGCTTGACGGCGTTTTCATCTCGCCTTGCGCAGGAACCGTAGCCCATTCTCTTAGGATGCCAGAGTCGATGCGATTGAAAACGGTATACTTGAGCGGCGAAGCGCCCTTTGGCGTCGCGACGCAAGACCACTTTCCCACGTAATACTGCATCGCGTCCATTCCAGGCACTGAAGCAAGCGCCGGCGATCCGAGAGCGACAATCATGGCTGCAGATAGCGTTAGTGTCAACCTCAAACTAACCCACCTTTCTGGAGCTGCATGACTCGCTTACCCGGCCCGCGCTGCGATTGTTTCACGGTTTGATGCGTCGCGATCGTTAGGCGGCGCGCCCGTCGAGCCGTTCTAAACTCATTCGAAACCAACGTCGATCAGATATGAACCGCCGACGTCCGCACAGTTTCTCACTTCCGGTTGATATTTACTGATCCGCGCTACGTGCAGGGCGGCATTATCCAGGACGAGGTTGCCGCTCGAATTCCAAATTGCGGCATTCGAAAGATCGCCGCTCGCGGTCAAAGTGATTTTGACGACGCTTGTACCGGAGATGCCCTGTGACGCAAGGACGGTCGGCGTGTCAGAGACCGGCGCGACCGACAGTACAGCGTCGCGATGATCCACTGCACATGATGGTCTAGAGGCGAGCGGCGTCCTTTGATCTGCCCTGGTATTCGTCGTTAGGCTTGTTGAGAGCGATACTACCGAAGCGAGTACGAAAAGCGTTCGTCTATATTTCGAACTAAAGCGAGTGATAAACATGAAAAACTTTAAGAACTCCTGTAACGAGAGGGATAGTAAGATTATGGTCGTTCGATGTTCGCGCCCACAGCAACAACCACACAATTATCCGAACAGTTGTAGACAATGTAGCGGTCCAGGAATGCAGGGTAGCTGAATGGATTCGGGTTATAATTGGTGGGAGGTGACAAAATGGAAGCCACGACGCAAGTATACAGCGATCAGTTCTCGGAGTATTTTCGCGACCGCTCGCACGATGCGCTCGAATTACGTTGGTTGCCGTCAACAGAGTCGATGACGGAAGAGCAGTTTCGGGGTGGTCTCGAGCGCCTTGCCGGACTGCTGGAAAAAGATCATGCCGGAAACGTCCTCATCGATGTCGTCAACTTCTCGTATCAGCCTGCGGCCGACAACGGTGCCTGGCGCGAGAAGAATATCATTCCGCGCTACAACGCAGCCGGCGTTAGCAAGTTCGCGTTCCTTTTGCCGCAGGCTGCGACGCAGACCGTCGAGCATGGGACGGCGCCGGCTCCCGAAGGAGCCGCGCGCTTTCCGACGGGGTATTTCAGCGCACGCGAAGACGTGTTTTCATGGTTTGACGGCAAACCGATGTAGTGCGGCTTTTATGCGGCGCGCCCGTCGAGCCGTTCGAGACTCCGATATTGCACGGCTTCGGCGACGTGTTCTGCGCGAATCGACGCTGAGCCGGCGAGGTCTGCGATCGTTCGGGCGACGCGCGCGATTCTATCGAGTGCTCGTGCTGAAAACTGCCGCTTGGCGCTCGCAAGCGCAAGAAGTTTCATTGCCGCGTCATCGAGCGCGCAGTAGGTTCGCATGGCGCTCGGCGGGATTTCCGCGTTCGCATTGATCGGCGTTCCCGCGAAACGCTCGCGTGCCAATGCTCGCGCCGCAACGACGCGTTCGCGTATCGCCGCCGAGCGCTCCGCCTCGTCGCGGCGAATCATATCCTCGAAGGGAACTCGAGCGATTTGGACTTGCAAGTCGATGCGATCGAGCAGCGGACCAGAAAGCTTACCGACGTACTTTGCGACTGCGGCATCATCGCAGCGGCATTCGGCATTGCGAACGCCGCGATATCCGCACGGACAGGGATTCATCGACGCGACTAACTGAAAGCGCGCCGGATACGTAAATGTTCCGATCGCTCGTGCAATCGTGACCGTCCCCTCTTCGAGCGGCTGGCGCATCACTTCGATCGCTCCGCGTCCGAATTCCGGCAACTCGTCGAGGAAGAGCACACCGTTATGCGCGAGCGAGATCTCGCCCGGTTTGACGGAGGGTCCGCCCCCGACGAGCGCAGTTTGGCTTATCGTATGATGCGGAAAGCGAAACGGCCGCGCGTTGACGATGCCGGACCGATTTCCGAGCAGACCGGCGACGCTATAGATTTTCGTGACTTCAAGCGCTTCGTCAGGCGTCATCGGTGGAAGAATCGACGGCAGCCTTCGCGCGAGCATCGTTTTGCCACATCCCGGCGGACCAACGAAAAGCACGTTGTGACCGCCCGCGGCCGCAATCTCGAGCGCGCGTTTCGCGACGAGCTGCCCGCGCACGTCGGCGAGATCGCCGTGTACGAATTCATCCTCGGGATGGAACTGCGGCGCTTTCGTTGTCCGTCGCCACTTCGCGCCGTTTCCAAGCAAGACGGAAACTGCTGCCGCGAGTGAATCGACCGCGTAGAGCTCCACTCCCTCGACCAATGCGGCTTCCTCGCCGTTTCTCTCGGGGAGAATCAACTTCGTAAATCCCGCGTTGCGCGCACCCATCACCATCGGTAAGATGCCGTTGACGGGGCGCAGCGTGCCGTCGAGCGCAAGTTCACCAAGCGCAATAAAATTTTGCAGCGCGAGCCGGTCGAGTTGTTCGTCGATCGCAAGCAGTGCGAGCGCGATCGCGAGATCGAACGCCGGACCCTCCTTGCGCACGTCTGCCGGTGAAAGGTTCACGAGTAGGCGCCCAGCCGGATACGCGAAACCGGAATTGAAAATCGCAGCGCGTACGCGTTCACGCGCTTCACCGAGCGCACGATCCGGCAAGCCGATAATCGTGAATACGGGAGAGCCGGCGGAACTATCCGCTTCTACACGGACGACGTATCCCTCGATGCCGAGCATTCCGGCAGAGAATGAAAGCGCGAGCATTTCGCGCTACGATCACGAC
>JAMXLG010000312.1 GCA_024281135.1 Vulcanimicrobiia bacterium
AACGCTTGCTCGAGATCCTGCGCGCTCGAGACTGGTGCGATATCGACCAGTCTTGATGCGCCGCTCCGGCTTCCTTGCGAGAAAAAGACGGAATTCACTCTCGGAGTCCCCGCAAAAGCAAGTGAAATTTTTCGGCAAACTGATTGTCACGTTGGAGAGAGAATATTCGGATAATATATATCGGATTTACAAAGAAACCGTAGGACCGAATATTTGTTTTCTGCAGCCTTCGGATACTGCAGAAGCTTAAGGCACGTTACGATTGAGCCGGGATGCGAACGCTAAACGGGCAATATCAGCTTGATGACCCGGAAGCCGCATTTTTCGGGGCGCGGACACTAAGATTCATAGCACGCGACGCATACGTCACCGGAAGATTTGGGCGTGAGGGCGTCATTCGAGGTTCCGTGGACGGTCATGAGCTATCAGCTCAGTGGCACGATAAAGAGCGCACGGGCTGGCTACGCGTACGATTTGCGCCGTCGTTTAAAACGGGCGAATTGGAATACGGCGTAAATGCAAACGGGACGTCGGTTGGCCACTCGACCATGACCCGGGTCGTACGTACGACGCGCCTGCAGACCGAGTAGCAAAGCGACTGCACTCGTTGGACAGCATCCGAGGGCTTCTCCGGTTAGGATCGACGTATGGCCGAGTCCGCTGCTCTAACCACGGCACTTGAACGCCGGCATGAGATAGTCGATCGGATCGTTGACGTTGCCACCGTCATTCTGATCTCGCTTGCGGCATTGGGAACTGCGTGGTGTAGCTACCAAAGCGCGCGTTGGAGCGCACTTCAAGCTCTCAACTACAGTAAAGCCAATGCAGCGCGTGTTGAGGCGTCTACGTTTGCGGATAGAGCAAACGCCCATCGCATCGTGGACGTTTTGGCTTTTGGCGAATATATACGCTCCGTCGACGAGCATCAAGCCTACGCGAAATTTATTCGCGAACGTTTCGATCCGCCGCTCGCGCGCGCCGTAGATGCGTGGCTCGCAACAAACCCGTTGCAAAACGCGAAAGCGCCACGAACTCCATTCGTCATGAACGAGTTCCACTTACCCGAAGAGGATTCGGCACGGGACGCATCCGCAAGAGCTAACGCGCTTGTAGAGAGCGCCATCAGCGCAAACGAAACGTCGGACCACTACGTTTTTCTGACCGTGCTCTTCGCTTTTTCGTCGTTCTTGGGCGGGATCGCGACCAAGCTCAGACGCCCCATGCACATCGTTGCAACGTGCATCGGGCTCGTCACCTTCTTGATTTCACTCGCTGTTATGGTTGGTTATCCGGTTCGTTAGTGCGATCGAACGGAGCCAACATGCCGGCGATCGGAAACTCGAATTTTTCCCATCCGCGGTGCGCGTCGTCGTAACCAATCTGCCACGAAGCCGATAACGATTTCTGATCGTTAAAATCGCCTACCGCTCCCGGCAGCTCTTTTTGCGGGCGCACGATGTACGGGTCGAATGCGAGCGAAGCTTTTCCCGCCGCAAATGCGATCAGGACTTGATAGAGCAACATGCGGCTCTGCATGGTCTCGAACACGCCCAGACCGACTTCGAACGCATTCTTGTAGTGAACGTCGGGCGTCGACTGCTTTGGGTCGACAAGCACGACGTGAATCGTATTCGTGCAGAGTTGAGCGAAGTTGATCGGAGCATTCGCCGTAACTCCGCCGTCCACGAACTGGTCCTTTTTCCCCGATCCGTCAACTCTGGGAATTTCGATCGGATCGAAGGCGAGCGGCAGGCATGCCGACGCAAAATGAACGCTTCGCAGAATGTCATCGGTCGCGACAACCGGTTGTATCGGAAAACCCGCTGAGAGAGTGTCGTTCGTTGCCTGTTTTTGTGCGCCCTCAGGGGTCGTTGCGCGCCGTAGAAAAATCTCGCCACGCTGACGCGATAAATTCGTCGTCGCTATGTAGGCCGGGATATGGACCGGCGCGGCGGGATTGACGTAGCGGTTGAGCATCTCCCACACGGGTGTGGGGTCAAGAACGCCGGCTACGTTCGTCGTCAGCCCCGTGCCAAGCGAAAACGCCGCACTCAATCGGTTGACGAGACCGGCGTTGACGTTTCGGATCTTGTTAAAAGGCGGCTTCATTCGAAAGACATTTTGACTTGAGATGCCGCCCTGCCAAAGATTCTTGAGCAGCGTGTACTGTGCCGTCGAGACGAGGTAGCCATTGAGCGCGCCGATCGACGTCCCACACACCATGTCGTAGTCGAGCGGTTGACCATCGCTGAGGCCATCTTTCTCAACGAGCGCTTGTATCACGCCCGCCTGATACGCACCTCGATTCACACCGCCGACGAGAACGAGCGCCTTACGCCCGCTACGTAAATTCGATGCCGCAATCGCCGGCGACGTTGCCGCGAGCGCTGCGGTCGCCGATCCGGCCAGGAACGTGCTGCGCTTCATGTCCACACCTCCCTGCTGACGCTAATGCCTTGACGATCCGGGTGCGCCATCATCGCTGCATCGGATGCGTCGAGTCCCGACGATGCAATAGAACGATCGATGTCATGCAGATATGCGAGCGTCGACGCTCGCCGCGATTCGGTGGCGACGGCTTTTGCGATCGCGAGCACCGCAGCACGCATCCGGCGCATGACGAGCGGCTGCGCCGCTCCGCACAATCGAATCTCGTCGAACGAAAGATGAAGGTAGCCTTCCCAGCTCGCGCCGGGCGGCAACGTTTTACTCCCAAGCCGGCATAGAAGTCCCTCAATTTCATCAAGGGCCTGCACTGCTGTGGTCGGATCGTTGATCGCCGGTGAGAGCGCGCGCACCGCGGTGTCGACCAGCAAACGAATTGAATAGGAAAGATCGGTCTTCAAGCTGCGTTCGTTAGCGAGGCGAAAAGCGCGCAATACTTTCGCATCGTCCACGGATTCACCATACGCTCGTGCAACGACAGTCCCGTACGCGATACAATCGCCGATGGAACATGCAGGGACGACGCCCGCCGACGAACCGTTGCCCAGTTTGCGCAGCGATTCCATATCGATGTCGACGACATACTGAGGCTCGCTTCCGTGATAAGAGATTTCTTCTACAAGCGCCGATTGAGGCTCGACGCTCGCGACAGGATGAATGTTTGCGGAAATGTCGGGCAGGCGATCGATGATCTCGCGTCCGGCATCATGCAAATAGCGCATCACTTGATAAATCTCCAAGCCCGCGAGCCGCTGAATGAGCCGCATGAGCATGAACGTGCTAAGCATGAGCAGCGCGCCGACGACTGCGATCGAATATTGAGGGACGATTCCGTTTCCGTTCAAGTCAACGCTCGCAAGTGTTCCCAACGCGTACGTAAACGTCGCGACGAATACGCCAAGGGCACGATACATGACGGGGTCGCGGAAAAGAATCGGCGCGAGGCGGGCGGAGTAACTCGCTACCGTAAACTGCAAAACGAGAAAGGCAAGCGAAAACACGATCGCCGTAAGGGTAATCATTCCCGCCGAGATCGCCGAGAGAAGCGCTTGCGCCGACGCGACTGCCATCGCGTGGGGACGCTCGAAATACACTGCATCGAACCGCGGCAAGAAATATGACGCGAGGACGATGAGGGTCGCCACGAAGATCGGGAGCGTTACTTGAGCACGCATTGCACGTGCTAGCAAAATAACACCCGGGACAGCTTGGTTGCTATCCCGGGTGTGCAGAGACTACTTTTTAGACCGCTGTGGGCACTCGTTGTTCGACTGTGAACGTCAATTCGCCGCTGATGTCGTTGAAGCCGACGTTGACGGTATCGCCGTCGCGCACGTCGCCCGCTAGAATCTTTCGGCCGAGTGGCGTTTCCAGCTCTTTCTGGATCGTTCGTTTGAGCGGCCGTGCGCCGTACGTCGGATCGTAGCCCGCCTTTACGAGATGCCGTTTTGCTGCATCATCGAGCACCAGGGTGATGCGGCGTTCTGCCAAGCGCGAACGCAGACGTCCAAGTTGGATGTCGACGATCTCCATGAGTTGCTCTTCGCTCAGCGCATGGAACACGATGATTTCGTCCACGCGGTTCAGGAACTCCGGACGGAAGTGCGCGCGAAGCTCTTCCATCACCGTCGCTCGCATGATCGCTTCTTCGGCACCGCCGAGCG
>JAMXLG010000313.1 GCA_024281135.1 Vulcanimicrobiia bacterium
CGTCGCGCGAACGCGCGATGCGATCGCGAATCATCGCGATGTGCCGGCCGCGACCGCGGTAGCCCGGCAACGTGGAACCGGCAAAGAGCGCCGAACACTCGCCGCGCACATCCATGGCGGCGGTCGCTACGATCGCGCCGTCTTCGCGGCTCTCCAAGGCAACGACGCCCTCCGAAGATGCGAGCAGCATGGCGATCTGATCGTCGCCCGGCGTTAAGTTTTGAGATTCCATGAACCCCCGGGTCGAGGCGCGCGCCCACTCGGAGATGTCGACGGCCGCGGCGATTCGGTCGTCGTACAGGGCGAATCCGTCGAACGCATCGGAAGCCAGCACGTTCTCGTACTCGCTCGGCGCATAGCCGGCTGACGCCAGCGTGCGACCGAGCGACAGATCCGCCATCGGGGTCACGAAAACTTTCGGCCTGGCGCCGCGTGTTTCGTAGAAATCGGTGATCATCGCAATCTCTTGCTCAGTTACCGGCGCCAACGTTCCAAGCCCATAAGCCTGCGAGAGCGGAGATTCGACTCCAGTGAAGGCTGCTAGACCTCCGGCCAGGTCGATGCTCGCAGCTCGCGACTCCGGATAGAGTCGCTGCACGGTTGCTACCCCACAGCGAATCCCTTCGATCTCGCTGCGCCTTATGGTCTCGTCGAGTTCCCTCGTGAGAATCATCGCCGTAACTTCGAACGAACTCGAAGGGGCCCTAGCCTAGGGCCGCAAAACTCACGCGGCAATATGAAAGCGCAGATAAGATCGTTTGCCGTTATCGCATTGGTTGCCGCGCTCGGCGCGACTGCGGCCCCGTCAAGCGTTACGGTCAGGCCCTCGAATATCAGTTTTAGACAAGCCTTAGCGGCCTGTCCGTCGGAGACGCTCGGCGCGATCTCGCTGTCGCTAGGGCATGTGCGCGTCTCCGAGGGGCCGGGCGTCGATTCCGATATTGACGCAGAAAATCCCAGCGCGCAGGTGGTCACGTTTTCGAGCGGAGGGAAGAGTGCGACCGCAACCGTGAATGCCCTCAAGAATACCGTCGCGGCAAAGCACGTAACGCTCGCATCACTCAGTCGCGTCGCCTGCGTGGCGCCCGACTAATCCCGAACGCTTCATTTACACCTTAATCCGCGCCTAGTCTGGGTTTAAGGCGCTCTCAATCTCGTCTGCGCCGTCGCCGAGCATGCTTGAATTCTAAGCTGCTTGGAGGTCCGTGGATGATGAGAGAATGCGAACGTAAGCGTCTTACGCCCCTCGCTCTTACGTTGTCTTTTGCCGGTTTCATCACGTCGCTCGTAGCCTGCAACGGAAATAACGCGGTCGCGCCGGTTGAAAGCCTCGGGGTTGCTGCGTCCGGCTGCGATGCGGCACCGGGCAATGCGGTCGGGTCGTTGGAGGCCGCTGCAATACGACGGGTCTATCAACCCGATTGGGCCGGCCCCGTATTGTTCGCCCCCAATCAAGTGCCGCTGCAAATCCCCGTTCATCGTTTCTGCGCCGTTGAGGGCGAGTGGACCGTCCCAAAGGCGAAGCCGACGATCAACTGCTCCGACCGGCACGAGCCCACCGACGGATCGTCGCTTTGGATCGCGATCGACGGCTGGAGCGCAACCTTCAAGGCCCACGCCAAGCGAAAGAATGGTAAGTGGTATACGTATCCTTCGACCGACATTCTGCAAGCCGGCTCGGAATCTGACGTGCCGTGCTACAACGGCGGACCGATTGAGAAATACAAAACGACCGCGTATTTCTGGATCGAATGGGCGGGGGTCAGAAACATCAGGGTCAACAAGCACGAAACAAACTTGCCGCTCCACGCCGGCGACAAGATTTACGTACGCATTGCGGCGACGACAACTGGTCCGCGCGCGTGGCAGCAGGCGACGCTTTGGTTTGTTGACGAGACGACCGGTTTCGCGCTGCCGCCGAGGACGTTTCGCTCCGGTTGCGTTGATTGCGGAACGCCGTTCCACCGGCCGGCTACGCTTTTCGGCAACACCGTCGAGTGGATGACTGAAGCCACCTTTTACAGCAGCGACAATCCGCACTGGCCCAATACGCTCGACGACTTTGGGAACGTCGAGATGACGCGCGTCGACGCGATCGACCAAGACGGCGTCACGTACGATCTAACTCAACTGCACGGTGCAGTTCCGAACGTCGACTGGATGACGTGGAACGGTGTGCCGCTTCCGCAGAACGGAACGTTGCTCGCCTGCGCGACGATCGATGGGCCTCGAGAAGTGACGTTCGCGCGAGCGCCGTACGCGATTGCGACGCCGGGACAGCAAGGACACCTCGAGCCTAAGCCGAGGCGCTGCCGCTAGATTACGTGCCGGAGACGATCCAGTCGGCGACGACGTATTGGGCGCCGGTGCTCGTAATCGTTAGCCTGCCGTTACCCGATGCGTCGGTGCGAAATGTCGCAAGGTGCCTGCGTCCGCTTGCGATAACGCCGTTCACTTGGACCGGCTGACGGTTTGTCGTCGTCACGTCGAGCGTGTCGCCGCTCGCGAACGTGCCGTCGGCTACACTAAGATTGAAGAGCTGGCCGTGGCGGAACGCCATCGCGATCGGAATTTCAAACGCGTTTGCGGAGGTGCCGCCCTTAAGGACAAAAGCGGGGGCCCTCATCGGGCAGGTCGCACTAGCGTCGTTGCGGACGATGGAGAGGCTGCCGATCGCGCCTTGAACGACGGCGCCGCTTGCATGCGCCGACCAAAGCGCCAAACCACGAGTGTCGGCGGCTCGCCGGCCGTCGCTCAGCGCGCCGCTCTCCCATCCGAAGGTCTCGTCGAGGGAGGGAATTCCGCTGATGCTGTATCCGGCGGAGCTTTGGCAGTAGCCGGAGAGACCGGCACTCTCGTGCATGATCAGCTCGGAACCCGAGAAGATCCGTTTGCCGTCCCGCTCGACCATATAGTGACGGACCGACGAAAGGGCACGACTGCCCGCCTTCTGCGAGAGCGTCAGGGCGCGTTGGTCCGCACTGATGTCGCGAACGAACGAGCCGAGGGCGTCCGTGACGGCGATCGCCGACTTCGCATTCTCCGAGCCGGTGCTGCGATGAACGTCGAGGGCGTCGGCGGCGTCGCTTACCGTTTGTACGCCGTCGTTCCCGGCAGGCAGCGACAGCCCGGCTGGACCGAAACAGCCGGCAAGGAGGAAACCTGCGAGGGCTGCAACCGCGAAGGCTGCTGGACGGGCCATCCTGGGCATACTCCTAGGTCGTAGGCGAGTTTGCTCTGGGTTCCATGGTAAGGCCGCGCGGTTGG
>JAMXLG010000314.1 GCA_024281135.1 Vulcanimicrobiia bacterium
CGCGGCGTTATCGGGCATACGAGAGCGTCGCCTCCTGTTGCTTCCAGCGTATCGGATTTACGCCAAATGCCAAGAGCCACAGCGTTAAACCTCCCTCGCCGAGTAGGCACGGCAGACTCAAATATTCGCCATATGCGCGCCAGAACGCGGGCGCAGTGAAGTTTGAAAACGCCGTCAGCAACCAGCAAACTCCGGCAAGCATCATGAGCACACCGACCGTTCGAGGCATAAACGTCGAGCGGTAGATCAGATAACCGATCACCGAGCAATAGACGCCAAAGAATGGAAGACTAATGATGTAGCCTTGCGAGTGCAACCGGATCGACCAATATGCGAGCGCTTGCAGTTGCTCAGGAGTAAACGCCGCGAGATACGGCGCGCCGCTCAGCCAGTACAGCGGCGCGAGGTGAAAGAGCGAACTTGCGCCACCGATTGCACATCCGACAAGACTGAAGAACGCAGCACACAATGAAATACCGCGGCTGACGGGCTTGAGTAACTCATAAAGTAAAAATGTAACGCCGACGTACGCGAGAGCGCCGACTATATCGGCCGCAAATCCCAACCGCCACATCTCCTCGGACGATACGATATTCCGCGATGTCGCGGCCGCGTCGCCCGACACGATGGCGCTGCCGCGTACAAAAAACTCCGCGAAGATGCCGGTGATAATCGTTATCAGATACAACACGCCGCAAATGCGTGCCGTACGACGTGGGGAAGCTTCGGTAAACGCAACGGACATAAGCCACCTCCCGAGGGTCGCTGGTTTCTTTACGGGGAAGCGGCTGCAACTGTTTCATTAGCAATTTGAGCGTTACACTACAAAGTGCATTGAAGGGCGCGTCCGCATTTTGCGGGACGCTAATCGTAACGCTGCAACTTCTCGTCCCCCTTTTTTTGTCGTGCGATCGGCCCTCCGGCGAATCGGAGGTGGATTCCATGTTCCAACACCGGTCATTCGCGATAAGCATAACTGCACTCGCGACAGCCGCATTGATAGCGGCGTGCAGTGGCGGGTCGCATGTCACGGACGCTTCGCGAGTACTGCCTCTCGAAGTCGCCAGGCCCAATGCCGGTTTCCCCGCTGTTACGTTCACACCGACGAGCCTATCGTTCGGCAACATTTATGTCGGCAATACGAGCCAGCCAAGGTTAGTGATTCGATCGCTTTATTTCGGGGGTTTATCTTTATGTTGCTACGACATGTATCAGTGTTCATTGGAGCGATTATCTTAGGGCTGCTGCTAGCAGCATGCAACGGCGGTAGCTCGGTCAATTCGCAACTCCCGGCCACTACCGGCGGAGAGGCAACCGCGCAACTATCATCCGAGCAATCGCATCACCATGTGCTGTACAGAGTGTTCGATCTCGGGACCTTCGGCGGTCCGGCAAGCTTCATCAACCAACCTTACAACTCAGTACCGGCGGTGAGCAATCAATCACTAACCGTTGGTGCATCGGATACGCCGGTCTCCATTGACCCCACGAGCGTCTGCAACGGTGGAGGTTACGCGCGAGTCGGGGATATGGTAGTGCCCTTTGTTTCTCATGGTTTCGCGGCGCGCGACGATGTCGTTCGAGACCTAGGCGCGCTTCCGCCAAGCCGGAATAACTGTAGCAATGCTGTTGCGAGTAATGCGGGCGGATCGATTATCGGCTTTTCCGAAGACGGGCAAATCGATCCTATTGCCGGTTTCAAGGAGCAGCACGCTGTACTGTGGCGCGGCGGGTCTATCGAAGATTTAGGAACCCTCGGCGGACGTTGGAGTGGTGCGAGCGGCATTAACGATCGCGGCCAAATTGTCGGAGGTGCGGTAAACAACATCGCAGACCCTGTGTCGCTTTTGTATTTTGTGATCGGCGGATTGACAAACGGGACGCAGCAACGAGCGGTTCTTTGGGAAAACGGGACCACGCATGACCTCGGCACGCTCGGCGGTCCCGATGCGTATGCCGAGTATATCAATGAGCGTGGCCAAATCGCCGGTTACTCCTACACGGGTTCAAAGATCAATCCTACTACCGGGATTCCAACCGTGCATCCATTTCTCTGGGATCACGGAAAGATGACCGACCTCGGCACGCTGGGTGGAACGCTAGCGGGGCTCGGGTCGTTGGACATGATCTCGGGTCTGAACAATCAAGGAGATGTGATCGGTGAATCGAGCTTTCGTGGCGATCTTGGTTGCGCTTCGGGCGGCTGCATCGTCGATGCCTTCGTCTGGACACACGGCAGATTGATCGATCTCTACCACGCTCCTAAAAATTACGATACGCTCGCATGGGCCATTAATGACAAGGCGGAAATCGCGGGTGGTACGTTGATCGGTCCCACGTACCAAGCATTTCTCTGGGAAAATGGGGCGATCAAGGCACTAGGAACACTCGGCGATTGTTTCAGCGAAGCTCACGCGATCAACAACAGCGGCGTCATCGTTGGCGAGACGTACGCCTGCGACGGAAGCGATTTACGCGCATTTCGCTGGAAGAATGGTGCTATGGTCGACCTCAACGCACTAATCCCCGAGAACTCCCCGCTGGAACTGATCAACGCGTTCGCAATCAATAGTCGTGGAGAAATTGCGGGCGTCGCCGTACCACGCGGCGTTTCGCGTTCCGAGTGGAGCGCCAAAGGGCATGCGTTTGTGCTCGAACCCATCGCTGGCGAGCAGAATGGCGGCGTATCTAACGTTGCGGCGTCGGTAACTGCGCAGCAGCCCAGTGAGAGCGATCTTACGAGAATGCTGCAGCGCATTCGTCGAGCGCATTCGCTGCGCAACGCGATGCGTCGAACCGATCACTTTTGGCCGTAGTATTATCTCGTCAGGCGTTCAGCTGCTTTGAGTAAAGCCTGACGTAGAGCCGGCGGCAGCGGCTTGCTCTTCTTCGTTTCCCGGTCCATGCATGCGACGGTCAGTGACATCACGGCCGTCGCTTGCTGCGTGCGCTCGTTGAAAATCACGGTCTTCCAGCGCACGCTAGATCCGCCGACTTTTTCGAGATGCGTGCGCATCCGCAACCAATCACCCATCAACGCGGGCGCGTGATACTCGGCTTCGGCGCGTACACGAGGCAACCAGAAGTCCAGCTCTTCAAACACGCGATCGTAGGAGAAACCAAGTTCGCGGAACATTTCCATTTCCGCGTACTCGGCGAATCGCCAATACGTTGGGAAGTACATGATGCCTGCGATATCGACGTCGGCCCACTGCACGGGCAACCGCGCTTCGAAAACGCGCGAGTTGTCAGGAAGCGTATCTTTGAATCGCGTCACGTGCGAGCATCCTTCGACAAGCTCAGGATGACACTAGCGGCGTAGCGCGCCATCGGGTCGACTTCGAGGTTAACGAGCGATCCTACCTTACGTTCACCGAGTGTCGTTCGCGCCAACGTTTCCGGAATCAACGCCAACTCGAACCAGCCGTTGCCTGCGGCTGCAACCGTAAGGCTCACTCCGTCCACCGAGATAAACGCTTTGTCGACAATCATCGGCGCGAGCGAAGCCGGACGTTCAACGCGAACGCGTTCGCCTTGTCCTTCCGGCGTTCGCGCGAGGATACGCGCAACGGCATCGACATGTCCGTACACGAAATGTCCGCCCATGCGATCGCCGATGCGCAGCGAATATTCGAGATTTACGCGTTCGCCCGGTTGGAGCGCGGAGAAATTGCTGCGTGCGATCGTCTCGGGAATAACGTCGAAGCGAATGCGATCGCCCTCTACCGCCGTCGCCGTAAGACAGACGCCGTTGATTGCAATCGAATCCTTGACCTCGGGTTTCTCGCCCGCTACGCCTTCGCTTTCGATCACGAGCGTCATTCCGCCGTCTTTTAGCGTTTCGCTAGATACGATCGTTCCGCGATACCCGATCAATCCGCTAAACATCGAAGAGCCCGCTCAACACAACGTCACATCCTACCATTTCAATTCGGTCGAACCGAAAACTCCGTCCAAGCGTTGCAAGGTTTGCGCCGGCCAGCACCGGAACCGCGTTCGGCGCCGTCAGT
>JAMXLG010000315.1 GCA_024281135.1 Vulcanimicrobiia bacterium
CAGCGTGGCGGCGGAACACCGCCACCGGTTCAAACCCCACCGCCCGGTGTGCCGCCGATGCCGCCGGTCGGCAAAGCGATTCTCAGTGGCGAAAAGCACGTATTTTCCGGTCCGATCAACGTTCCGATCCTCGCGATCTTCGCCGATCCCCACGACGCGCGCGGAGAAGTTCCGCCGTCGCTGCTCGCAGCCGTTGAGGCCAGAGACAAGAAAGAGACCGACGCCATCGCAAACGATTTTGAACTCGGCCTACCGAATGCAAGAGTGATCCGCATTCCAGATGCAAATCACTTCATCTTCATCTCAAACCCCGACGACGTCGTCCGCTACATCAACGGCTTCATCGTGACACTACCGAAGTAATCCCACCGTCATCCTGAGCAAATCCCAGTGTCATCCTGAGCTTGTCGAAGGACCGCTACGTCTCATCAACTAGCGGAAAATCCGAAAACGTCTCGCCGTGACGCGAGCACGTTGTCAGCTGCCAACCTTCTTCAGGATCAGTGGTCGAGTCCTCACCGCGGCTAATGGCGCGACAACTGTCGACGAGATTGTCCTCACCATTACAAGCCCACATAAGCCAGCGGACGTGGCCATCGGAATCGGAGCCGTAGACGCGACGTGAATAGGGCGGTCCGAGCCGCTCTTCGAGAACGTTCAATGGCAGTCCATTAAAGAGCGCCATGGTGATATATTATCGCAATGACAGGGGCATGGATCCGTAAATAAGTTTTTGCGCTGGATTAAGCCCCGGAATCAACTTTATTTCGATCGTTCTTGTGTCAAAGCCGGCACGTGCTGCGGTGGCTCCGGTGTCGCGGTTGAGGTGGCATCCCGATATGTGACGCCATAGCGGCGTGAGGAAATCTTGAACGCGTCCTGCAGCGCCGTCTGCGCGCACGTGCTCAATGAGGATCAGGCTACCATTGGGTTTGAGCAGGCGCCTCGCACGCCGCAACGTGGTTTCGGGGTCCACTACACTACAGAGAACCAAAGAGATTACAACGACATCGACACTCGCAGGCTCTATCGTGTCAAGATACCGATCGTCGCTTCCCTCAAGTTGAATCCGGGCTGACGAGCTCGCCATTTTCTTGCGAGCTCGCTGCGCCATGGAAGCACTTGGTTCAAGTGCAAGCACACTGGATCCGGCCGGATAGTATTGAAAGTTTGCTCCCGTGCCTGCACCCACGTCGACGATATCGCCGTGAAGATGGGACAGCAAACTGCGCCGCAGCGGCGCGAGCAGGCGCTGTTCGGCGGAACGGTTGACGAAGTCGTACAGCGTTCCATTCATGAGCGGGAAACCGCTTCGCTCAGGATGACACGGAATCGTCGTCGAGTAAACCTGGCGGGACGTCGACGACGATCGTTTTCTTTGCGGTGTCGACGGTCTTTATGAAGGCGCCGACCATCGGCAGCATGTGTTTGCCGACGATTAGCATGTCGCTCGCAGGGTAGTGTTCAACGCCAGAAACGGTGCCATACTGTTTGCCCGCTTCATTCACGACGTTGCAACCGACGAGATCGACGTCAAGGTACTCGCCTTCGCTTACGTCCAGCGCTTCACGCGGAGCAAAGAACGTTGCGCCGACGTATTTTTCCGCGCTCGTTGCATCCGGTGCTTCGTCGAGCGCAATCAACAGCCGGCCTTTGTGTTCGCGGACGCTCTCCAGGTGGACGGTTTCGCGTCGGCCTTTGACGTCGCATTGGAGTTCTGCGCCGGCGGAAAAGAGTGCGCGACCCGAACTAGTCGGGTCGCACTTGAGTTCTCCACGAATTCCGAATGTGCCGGCGATGCGGCCGATCGGAAACTCGTTATTGTTCAGTGCCGGCCTCGTCGGCAGCCGCAGCTTCTTCGGTGTCTAGAATGTCGACGGAGATGCGGCCTTCTGCCGTTGCGCGCACGATCGTGCGGAGCGCTTGCGCCACACGGCCGTTACGGCCAATCACTTTACCTAAGTCTTCAGGGTCGACAACCAGTTCGATCACTGGTTTGCCTTCTTCATCCGTGAACAGCTCGACGCTCGTGTCCTCGGGCTTTTGCACGAGCTTCTTTGCAATAAAATCGAGCAGTTCGCTGGCGCGTCGTTGTGACGCCCACGGATCACTAGGTTGACGATCGCGACGCTCGTAGCCACCGCGGCGTCCGCCGCCGCCACCGTAATCGCGGCGTGGCTTGCCGCCGCCCGTACGCGGCGGACGTTCCGCGCGCGCCGGACGCTCTTCTTCTGGCTCTACGTCGTCGATGATCGTTTCGTTCGACGCGATTCTGCGCGCGCCGAGCGTAGGACGACGCTCGGCCTCGTCGGAGTCTTCCCCGAACAGACCGAATTCGTCATCAAACGAGGACATTACTCAGCGCCTTTGCGCGGAGCGCGTTTGGTCGTCGGAATCGGACCGCGCTCCATAATGCCCTTCTCTGCGAAGAGGCGGCGAACGGTCTCGGTCGGCTGTGCACCCTTGGCCAGCCATTCCTTCGCCTTATCCGCATTCACTTCGAGCGTCTTCGGCTCGGTGCGCGGATTGTAATGCCCGAGGATCTCAATGAAACGACCGTCACGCGGTGCGCGCGAATCGGCGACCACGAAGCGGTACGTCGGTTGTTTCTTTGCGCCCATGCGGCGCAGTCTGATCTTCACCATGGTGTTCTGTTACGTGTCTTTCTTCTTTTGCGAAAAGACGCGATTAAAGCACGCGACCGGCTAGAGAGCTACGGCTTCCGGACTTTTCCGCATTGCCCGGGCCGAATTCGTTGTATTTAGCGAAACATACCAGCAGGCGGGCGCGGACGCTTTCCGCCCTTCGCGCCGCCGAGTTGCTTCATCATCTTCTGCGCGCCTTCGAAGTTCTTGATCAACTTGTTGACGTCGCTGACTTGCGTTCCCGATCCGATCGCGATCCGCTTACGACGCGAGCCGTTGAGAATATGCGGATTGCGGCGTTCGGCGCGTGTCATCGATGAGATGATCGCTTCAACACGCTTCACTTCGGATTCAGGAATATCGAAATCTTTGGGTAGCGCGCGCGAAAGACCCGGGATCATTTTCATGATGTCCGCCATCGAGCCGATCTTCTTCATCTGGCGCATCTGCTCGAGAAAATCGTCGAGCGTGAAAGCATTCTTTTGTAGCTTCTGCTCGAGTTTTTTCGCCTGCTCTTCGGTGTAGACGCTCTGCGTTTTCTCGATGAGTGTGAGCACGTCGCCCATGCCGAGAATACGCTGCGCGAGACGATCCGGATAGAACGGCTCGAGCGCCGCGAGTTTCTCGCCCATACCGACGAACTTGATCGGCGCGCCGGTTTCTTTGAAAATCGAAAGCGCGGCGCCACCACGCGTATCGCCATCCATCTTCGTGAGGATCACGCCCGTGATGCCGATACGATCGTTGAAGCCCTTCGCAACTTGCGTTGCGGCTTGACCGGTCATCGCGTCGGCAACGAAGAGAATTTCCTTCGGATTGACGGCAGCTTTGATCTTCTCGAGTTCGACCATCAACTGATCGTCGATCTCGAGACGGCCTGCGGTATCGATGATGACCGTCGAGAGACCGAGCCGCTTGGCTTCATTTACGCCGTCGCGTGCGATCTTGACCGGATCGCCAGTGCCTTCATCAAAGACCGGCAGATCGATTTGCTTACCGAGCGTCTTGAGCTGATCGATTGCAGCGGGACGATAGACGTCCGCAGCAACGAGCATCGTGCGACGCCCTTGCTCTTTCAAACGCAGCGCAAGTTTACCGGCCGTCGTCGTCTTACCGGAACCCTGGAGTCCGACCATCATGATGATCGACGGCGGTGCATCGGAAAACGTCA
>JAMXLG010000316.1 GCA_024281135.1 Vulcanimicrobiia bacterium
TTTCCTACGCGTTGACGTCGTCGACGATGTCGCAGACCCTGCTGCGGGAACTGGCGCAGCAATCGATGGTTCCTCGTTTCTACGGCGCACCCGGTCTCGCGCGCGTCTCCGTCACCGGCGGTCCCAATCGTGAGTTCCACGTCAATTTGAGTCCGAGCGCGCTCGCCCAGTACGGGCTGACCGCCGACGACGTGGACACTGCGCTCACGCAGGCAACGCAAGTCACCCCCGTCGGTTTGCAAATTTCTCATTACGTGCGCAATGTCGTCGTCGTTGATGCGAACATCCGGACTGCGCAGGATCTCGCACGCATCACGGTCCCGACGAAGAAAAACGGCGCCGTTCCGATTAGCGCGCTCGGCACCGTCGCGCTCGGCGTGGCGCCGAAGGCCAACGACGTTAGCTACGATGCACAACCATCAGTCATCATGAGCTTCTATGCGCTGCCCGGTGCGGACGCGGTGAAGATGGCGGACAACGTTGCAACCCGCGCGAATGCGCTTTCGCGCGCATTGCCGGCTGGAACGAGGCTCACGCGCTTCTGGGATCAGACGGTGCTGGTCAAGGAATCGCAGGCGTCGCTTCGTGATGCGATCCTCGTCGGCGCCGTGCTCGCGATCCTCGTCATTTTCGTGTTCTTGCGCAATCTTCGCATGACGCTCGTTGCTGCGATCGTCATTCCAATTGCGATGTCGATCGCGATCTTCGTCATCGGCGAGACCGGAGAGACGCTCAATCTGATGTCGGTCGGCGGCCTCGCTATTGCCGTCGGGCTGATCATCGACGATGCCATCGTCGTCATCGAAAATATCGCGCGCAACCACCACGAGCGTCCGAACATGCCGACGCCGGAAGTGATTCGCTATGCGATGTCGCAGATCGGCGGCGCGATGGCGGCGTCAACGACGACGGTCGTCGTGTTCATTCCGCTGGGGCTACTCTCGGGTGTCAGCGGATTTTTCTTTCGCTCGCTCGCGTTGACGCTCGCATCTGCCCTCATCGTATCGCTTGCGCTGGCGTTGTTTCTCGCACCAGTGCTGGCGAAATGGTTGATCCGTCAGCAAGATCAGGACCATGAAGGCCGAGGCGATTTCATCAGCCGTGTGCTCGAGCGATACGAACCCTTGTTACGTTGGAGTCTCCGGCACCGCGCCGCAATCTACATCGGGTCCGTCGTAGTACTTGCTGTAACCGTCGCATTGCTGAGCGCGCTGCCGAGTGACTTTCTTCCAAAGCTCGACGAGGGACAATTCGAAGTTGCTTACACCTTGCCGGTTGGAACGAGCCTCGCGGCTTCATCCGATGCGGCGCAGCGGATGGAAGAGCTCGTTATGCGCGATCCGGCCGTCGTGTCCGTCGGACGCTGGACCGGGATCGATACCAACGGCATTTCGCCGATCCCTCAAAGTCAGGGCATCCTCCGGGTTCGCCTCAAACCCGCGAATGAACGCGCCGGCTATGAAAGGGTGAGCGATCGCCTGCGCGGCGTGCTCTCATCGGCATTTCCGGGCGCGCAGTTCGACTTCCACCAAATTCTCGAAGACATGATCAACGACGTTAGCGGTGCACCCGCGCCGCTCGAGATCGAATTGCAGGGCCCCGATCAAGCGACGCTCGTGAAATACGCGGACATCATCACGGACAACATCGGCAAGGTCAAGGGTGTAACGGACACGTTCTCCGGCGTCGTCTACACGGATCCGACGATTCGCATTTCGCCGGATCAGCGCCGTCTCGCGCAACTTGGTATTCAATCGTCGTCGCTCGCGAATTCGCTGGCCGCGCAAACGCAAGGTTCGGTTGCGACGAACGTTCCCGGCGCCAACATGCTCGTGCCGGTTCGGATTGCCGTCGGTACGGCGTCGTCGTCGCTCAACGAGAACGCGGTAAATACCCCGAACGGCCCCGTTGCGCTGCCGACCCTTGCGCGCATTGCGCCCGCGCGGCTCTCGACGACGATCTTCGAAAACAACGGACAGCGCGAAATGCTCGTTACGGCAACGATTTCAGGGGCGAATCTCTCGAGCGTCGTGGCCGGCGTGCAGAAGGCGATTGCCGACGCGCACCTGCCACCGGGGTACCGGACCACAATCGGAGGCGAATACGCCGCGCAGCAGAGCTCGTTCCGCGAATTCGCCATCGTGATCGCGATTGCCGTATCGCTCGTCTTCGCTGTGATGCTCGCGACGTTCCATTCGTACCGATTGCCGCTTGTGATTCTTACGGCCATTCCGCTCGCATTGATCGGTGTTGCGCTCGGATTGTTCCTAACCCGAACACCGTTCAACGTCTCGTCGTTCATGGGTCTGCTACTGCTCGTCGGCATCGTCGTGAAGAACGGCATTCTTTTGATCGACGTTGCGAATCAGCGGCGACTCGCCGGTGATTCGATCGAAGATGCGTTGGTCGCGGCAGGACGGACGCGTTTGCGCCCAATCCTGATGACGACCTTCGCGGCTATCGGCGGTCTCTTACCGCTCGCGCTCGGTATCGGCTCAGGCGCTGCAATGGAGAAGCCGCTCGCGATCGCGGTCATCGGCGGTCTCTCCACGGCAACCGCGTTCACACTCCTCGTGATTCCGGTACTCTACGCCGGATTCTCCGGTAAAGAACGGGTCGTCGCGCAACGGGAGGCCGCGGCATGAGCCTTATCCTCGCGGCGGCGATCATGCTCCAAACATTCGCGGGACTCTCGCTCGATCAAGCGCAAACGGAAGCGCTCGGACATTCTCCGGACGTCGCCGTTGCGAATAGTAAGGTGGCGGAGCAGCAGGCGCTCTTCAATGCAGCGCGCGCGAGTTACGGACCCGCGCTGCTCGGAACCTATGCGACGAGTCCGCAGGCCGGAAACCAAAACCAAACGGTGATCCAACGTCTTACGACGGTCGGCGCGGAGGTGACGCTCGGCGATCTCATCGCATATTCGCCGGTCGTCGCGGAAACGAACGCATCGCTGCGTTCGGCGCAGTTCGATCTTGAAAACGTGCAGCGAACCGAACGCATCAACGTCATCGACCTGTATTACACTGCGCTGACTGCCCGTGCAACGCTCGAGGCGCGCCGCGTTGCGCTCGAAGGGGCGCAAGGGGATCTGCGTGCGGCGCAGCTACGCTATAAGAATGGCGACGTTCCGCGTTTGGATCAAGTTCGCGCGTCAGTTGCTGTCGCACAAGCGCAGGCAGATTTGGCGAAAGCCCAAGCGGATGCCGATAACGCCGATGCAGCCTTGGCAACCG
>JAMXLG010000317.1 GCA_024281135.1 Vulcanimicrobiia bacterium
TTGGAGACCGTATTCGTTCCAGAGCTGGCGGTCGGTGAGGGCGGGTTGGGACACGGCGGTGCGGTGGTAGGGGCCGATGGTGTCGGGAAGGATGGCGGCGGAGAGGAGGAGGGGTGTGAGGAGGAGGGCGGGGAGTTTCATGGGATCGGAAGTATTGCTTTAGGTTTCATGGTTGGAGCGATGGGCCGGAAAGATCCGGCCTCTACGCGGCAGCGCCGGCCAGGGGGCCGGCGGCGGCCCAGGGGGGCCGCCCCACATTGCTTCTAGGCGCCGTGGCACTTTTTGTATTTCTTGCCGCTGCCGCATGGGCAGAGATCGTTACGTCCGACTTTCTCCGCGTGACGTACCGGTTTTGCCGGTTCGCCGTCACCGAGGTTCGTGTGCATTTGTTGCGGACGCCGGTTTACGCCGGGCATCGGCCCGAGTAACTGTTCCGCTTCGTGCGCCGACAATCGGCCTTCGGGCGCAGCTTGCGGAACCATCGCGCCCGCGGGAATCGGTTCGAATTGCGGCATCTGCTGCTGCGGCGGTTGCTGCTGGAGTTGATCCGGCGGCGGTCCATGCTCGATCACAACGCGGAAGACGCCTTTGACGGCTTCATCCGCGATGTTGTTCTTGAGCGACTCGAAGATTTCGTACGCTTCTTTTTCGTACTCGACGCGCGGGTCTTTTTGGCCGTATCCGCGCAAGCCGATACCGGTCTTGAGGTGATCCATCACGTAGAGATGGTCCACCCACTGACGATCGATGATCGGAAGCAGCAGATAACGCTGCTCGACGAGGCGGAGAATCTCCGGCGTCACTTCTTGCTCTTTTGCTTCGTATGCGCCAACCGCGTTCTCGTTGAGCGCGCGGCGAATTTCCTCGCGATCTTTTCCGCGCAGGTCGTCAGCACTCAGCTGTTGCTTGACCGGCCAGATCTGGTCGAGCATCGAGAGCATCTCGTCGTGATCCCATTCGCTCGGATGCGCATTCTCGGGCGCGTTGTTGTCGACGGCTTCGTCGACCTTCGCTTCGAGGGACTGCTGCATGAACGTGCGCGAATCGAAGTTACCTTCGAGAATCGCTCGGCGGTCCGAATAGATGATCTCGCGCTGTTTGTTCATCACGTCGTCGTACTCGAGGACGTGTTTGCGGATCTCGTAGTTGTGATTTTCGACTTTGCTCTGCGCGCGTTCGATCGACTTCGTGACGAGCCCCGATTCGATCGGCTGCTCGTCGGTGAAGCCGACGGCATTCATGATGTTCGACATGCGATCGCCGCCGAAGAGACGCATCACTTCATCTTCGAGCGAGACGTAGAAACGCGTCGAACCCGGATCGCCTTGACGGCCTGAACGGCCGCGCAGCTGATTGTCGATACGGCGCGACTCGTGACGCTCCGTGCCGATGATGTGCAAGCCGCCCTTCCCTGCGACGCCTTGCCCGAGTTTGATGTCGGTACCGCGGCCCGCCATGTTGGTCGCGATCGTCACCTGGCTGTCTTGACCGGCGTCTTTGACGATCTCGGCTTCCTGCTCGTGATACTTCGCGTTGAGCACGTTGCACTCAACGCCTTTACGCCGCAACATCGCGGCGAGCAGTTCGCTCTTTTCGATCGAACGCGTGCCAACGAGAACCGGGCGGCCTTTGCTATGCTCCTCGATGATCTCGTTGACGACCGCGTCGAACTTCGCTTTCTCCGACTTATAGACGATGTCGGAGTTGTCTCTGCGCGCCATCGGACGATTCGTCGGAATCACGACGACGTCGAGGCCGTAGATGTCGCGGAACTCGCGCTCTTCGGTCTTGGCCGTACCTGTCATACCGGCGAGATGATCGTAGAGTCGGAAGAGATTCTGGAACGTGATCGTCGCGAGCGTTTGATCCTCGCCACGAACGTTGATACCTTCCTTCGCCTCGATCGCCTGGTGGATGCCGTCGGAATAACGGCGTCCATGCATCAAACGGCCGGTGAATTCATCGACGATTATCACTTCACCGTCTTTGACGATGTACTGCTGGTCTTTGTGGAAGAGATTCCAGGCCTTCAGCGCCGCGTTCAACTGGTGCGCGAGCTCGATGTTGCGCTGATCGTAGAGGTTCGTGATGCCGAGCATCTTCTCGACCTTCGTGACGCCCGCTTCGGTGATCGGAACCGCGTGCGCCTTCTGATCGACCGTGTAGTCCTCTTCTTTTTTCAGGCGCGGAATGATCTGCGCGAATTTTTCATAGAGCTCCGTCGACTCTTGCGACGGGCCGCTGATAATAAGCGGCGTGCGGGCTTCGTCGACCAGAATCGAGTCGACTTCGTCGACGAGCGCGAAGTAGAGCTCGCGCTGGACGAGATCTTCCATTTGCCACGCCATGTTGTCGCGCAGATAGTCGAAGCCGACTTCGTTGTTCGTCACGTACGTGACGTCGCAGGCGTATTGCTCGCGCCGTTCGGGCGGCGTAAGTCCGTGCTGAATGACGCCGACGGTCAGGCCTAAGAATTGATAGAGCGGGCCCATCCACTCCGCGTCACGACGCGCAAGATAGTCGTTGACGGTGACGACGTGCACGCCGCGCCCTTCGAGCGCGCGCGCATACACCGGCAACGTTGCGACGAGCGTCTTTCCTTCGCCGGTTTTCATCTCGGCGATACGGCCTTCGTAGAGCACCTGGCCGCCCATGATCTGCACGTCAAAATGACGCATGCCGAGCACGCGTTTACCGGCTTCACGAACGACGGCGAATGCTTCGGGCAATAAGTCTTCGAGCGACTCGCCCGCGGCTAGACGCCCGCGAAACTCGTCGGTTTTTGCACGCATCTCTTCATCGGAAAGCGCTTCTGTCTGCGATTCAAGCGCGTTAACTCGCTCGGCGGTGCGGCGCAGCCGGGAAATTTCGCGCTCGTTGCCGTCAAAAAGCGCCTTGAGGAATGCCATACTGGTACGTAACGTTCTCCGAGTTCAGGTGTTTCTTCTATTATTCGCCGGGGAGCGGAAGTGAGACAATAAAGGTCGACCCTTCATTTTCTCTAGACCGCACCGAGATCGTACCACGATGGACCTCGACGATCTTGCGCGCCACGTAGAGACCGATGCCGGACCCCGTGATGCCTTTGTCCCGGGCATTGCTCGCCCGGCCGAACCGAGTGAAGAGCGCGTCTTGTTCGGCCTCCGGGATGCCAATGCCGTGGTCGCTGACCTCGATAATGCCGCGATCGCCGTCTTTATACACGCGCACCTCGACTTTGTCGTCAGAGTACTTCAGCGCGTTAGAGACGAGGTTGTCCATGACGTGGCGGAATCGATGTGGGTCGAGGTCCACCGGGATGGGCTCCGGCGCCACGGCTACTTGCAACCGCGGATTGTTTGGCGCGGTTGCGTTGCAGCATTCGGCGACGAACGTTCCGAGGTCGACAACGGTACGGGCAAGCGAGAAGCCTTCCGCCTGCGTCTGGGCAAGAACGAGCGCATCCTCGGAAAGGCGCACGAGGCGCTTCGTTTGCGAAAAGACCGTGTCGATCTCTTCGCGATACTGGTCGGTCGTTTCCAACAACAATTCGCAGTATCCGAGAATGACCGTCAGCGGCCCCTTGAAATCGTGCGCGAGCATCGCGAGCAGATCGTCTTTGAACGAACTCGATTCTTGCAACGCTCTATTTGCGTGGCTCATCGCTTCGTAGAGTTCGAGGTTTCGCAACGCAAGTGAGAGCAGCGCGCCGAGTTCCTGCATCATGCGCAACTCGTCGCGATTGAAGCGTACGCCTGCGCTGCGTCCAACGAGTAAAAACGCGTCGATTGCTTCACCGCTACCGGCGGCCGTTTGCGTCAGCGGAATGACGACGTATCCCGGGCCGTCGATCAAACGCTGAACGCGGCGTTCATCGCGAACGAGCGTTGCAAGACGCTCCGCCCGATGCACCAGATCGATACCGCTCGCTTCGATCGTTTCTTCGATGCCGTCGCCGAACTCGCCGACGATCGCATAGCGTTCGCCGTTCCAGCGCAGCACGCACGCGCGCTCGGCGTGAACGAGCGCACCCGCAAGACGCGACATGACGTCGGCAAGGGAGCCAATCGCCGTGTGACTGAGAATCGTGCGAGCAGCTTCTGCAAGCATTTCGCGTTCCTGCGCGCGACGGAGCTCGCGCTCGTAGGCGTGCGCGTTTGCAAGCGCAATTTCCAAATGTGAGCCGAGCGTGCGGAAAAACGTTGCCCGCTCCTCCGCCGGCCAATCGAGACCGCCGTCAGCGCCGCGAACGATGAAGCATCCCCACAGCGCGCCTTCGAGCCGGATCGGAATAATGACGCCTTCTCGCCCGTCGAAGAGCGCGTCGCGCGCGATACGAGGCAAGAGCGATGCATCGGAAGGCTCGTCGACAACGAGAAATGGTTCCAGAATGCCGCGGTCCACTGTAACCGCCGGTTCGAATCCGCGCGGCTCCCGGATGCGCATCGCGCGGCGCACGAGCGCGTCACCTTCGAGCGCATACGCTGCGCAATCCAGCGGTAGTTCGTGCGACACCGTGACGGTGAACACGAGCGCAACTTCATCGACGTACTGCGTATCCCTCAGGATGCGCACAACGCGTTCGAGTGATTCAGCTTGCGCGCGGCGCGCGCGTTCCCGCTCGTAAAGACGTGCATTCGAGAGCGCGAGACCGACGTGAAACGCAAGCGAACGCAGCGCGGCGATATCGGCGTCGTCGAAACCGCGCGGGCGATCGAATGAGAGAATGAGCGCATCTTCCACGCGCCCGTCGACGACGAACGGAAGCGCCATCGCGCTGCGCGCGGTGCTTCCGTAGATCTCGGAACCCTCGAGCTCGTCGCGTCGAACGGTAAGTCCGCCGAAGACTTTTCGGAGATCGGCATCGAGCGGAACGGCGCGTTTGGGAGCGCCGGTCGTAGCGCTTCGCGCGGCAGCGGCAACAACGACGGCATGTTCGCCGTCCGCCATCCGTTCGTAGACGAAACAGCGATCCGCTGAAAATGCCGCGCGCACGCCTTCAACGATGCCGAAAAGCACGTCACGGCGATCGAGCGACTTGTGCAGACGTTCGTTGACCATCGCGAGCAACTGACTGTCGCGCGACTGACGGCGCGCCGCTGTGAGCGCGCGCTCCGTGTCGAGCATACGCGTCGCAACGTCACAGAACGCCGAAAGATCGCGGCGTTCTTCTTCGTCCGGTTCGCGGTCGACCATCAACGCGACGACGCCGAGCGTTCTGCCGCCGGCAATCATCGGCGCAAAAAGTACGTCGCGTTCACCGATCGACGTGCTCACGCCGACAAAGGCGCGTTGCTGGTCTCTCGGCACGTACGAGAGGTTTCCCTCACCGAAGCGCGCGAGCGCGTGAAGAAAGAGCCGGCGCAACTCTACAGATCCGTCGCGCAAGGCGAATCCTGGAGAAGCCTCCGGCTCAGTAGCGCTAACGACGGTGTCGTCGATAAAGAGCAGCGCCGTCGCGGTCGCTCGCGACACGCACGCCAAAGCTCCGCGCGCGACCGCCGACGCCTTTGCTTGCGGCGTCGACGCATCGGCGAGATTCGCCAGTGCGCTTAGGCGGTCGACGTGCGTTCGAACGGTTCTTCCTCGCTTTACGGCGTTAAGCCGAGTCCGATCACGGTGCCGGGTGACGTGAACGAAGTTGCAGGTGCCACGTTTCCGGTCGCACCCGGGGCAAAGACATAAACGATGCCTGCACCGGCCGAGGTCGAATCCGCGACGTAGATCTTTCCAGAGCTATCAAGCTTAACATCGGTCGGCGCGAACAGCTTTGTAGAGGATCCGGCAATTACGGTTGGCGTCGTGGCGCCCTTAGCGAATTTCAGAATCGCCGGACAAGCGGGCGAGCAGGCTTTCGACGCTTGGTCGCTGACGTAGATGTTGCCGCTACTGTCCAACGCGATTCCGGTCGGTTGGCCAACGTCCGTGGTGAGCGTCTCCACAGGCGAAATGTTCACCGGCGTTGCTGTCGGCGAAGGCGTGGGTGAGGGACTTGCCGTCGCACCCGTCGGCGTGGCTGTCGGGGACGGAGTCACTGTCGGCGAGGCCGTTGCCGTTGGCGACGGTGATGGCGTCGGCGAGGGCGCGCTGAATACCTCGACAGACGAGCCCTGCAAGTTCGTCACGTAAATGTTCTTGCTTGAATCCACAGCGACGCCGCTCGGGACATTCAATCCGGTATTCGGTCCCGCGATGACTCTGAACGAACTACCCAGAATCGATGCAACGAAGAACTGGAGTTGGCTCGAAAACGCGAGCGGCTGTGTCGGGTCGACAACGGCTG
This sequence comes from Vulcanimicrobiia bacterium, assembly GCA_024281135.1. The sequence goes on from JAMXLG010000317.1 coordinate 6,263, forward strand.
CGACGAGAACATCAACGGGCGTCGTCAAACTCGTCGGCGTCGTCGCCATGTAATCTGCAATGCCGCGCGGATGCGTCGTACCGAAACTAAACGAGTTGAACGGAAGCACGTTGCCCGTTGCCGCGGCTTTGATCTCGACGATGCCACCGACTTTCAAACTCGGCTGCCAGTTTGTCGTGAAGATGTCCGAACTCGAATCAAACGTCAGATACTGCGGACCGTTGAGTCCGGATGTCGAGCCGCCGGTCGAGATTTGGTACGATGGGCCGCCGCCGGTTGTACTCGTATAAATGCTGATCCCGTTCTGCGTCGAGTTTGTCGCGTACAAACTCTCCGGCGCGAACGAGGGACCAACGGAAAGGGTTTGATTGGTACCGCCGGATGCGCACCCTGCGATCGTAACCGCAGTGGCGGCAAGCCCCGCAAGACCAACGGCAAGCCTACGTAGCATGTTTTCTCCTAAGATGAGGAAAGCAGTCCCAGGTTGGATAGGCGCGTCGCATTTCCTGGAGCAATCAAGCCGACTGGGGTCGCGTGATGCGACGTTTTCCAGAGCTCGAACGCGATAAATGCAACGATCACGATCAGGACGACCGTGACGATCCAACGAATCGCAAGCCGCCGATGATAGGCTGGCTTGCTGGACTCGGTGTCGATGATCTGTCGAGGCACAAGGATATCCTTTTAGGGGATTCTACGACGACTGTACGCTCTTGTCGTGGACGGCGTGGTTCACGGCATAGGGCGCAACACGCCGGAGCAGTTCCCCAGCCGTGACGAACGTGTACCCGGAACGGCGGAAGTGGTCGACGATGGCCGGCAGCGCCTCAATCGTCGCGAGTTTCCCGCTGTGCATGAGAACGATATCCGGGCTTGTCGCATTCCTTAGCACGCCGTTCGTAATATTCTCGGACGTGACCGTGCGCCAGTCACCGGTGTCATCGGTCCATAGCACAACTGCATATCCGAGCTCTTGGGCCGTCTGCAACGTCTCGACCGTATAACGTCCGTGTGGGGGACGCATGAATGTCCGAACCGACGGATCGTGCACGAGATTCCACAAGACGTCGCGTCCGTGCGTCAACTCGTCGCGAACCTGTTGCGGTGACTCTTCATCCAGATTCGGATGCGAATAGGTGTGATCGGCGACCTCGTTCCCTTGGGCCTCGATGCGTTGGGCGAGTTCCGGCCATTGCTCGGCGTCGCGGCCGATCAAAAAGAACGTGGCCGGCACCTTGAGCGCGTGAAGTTCATCGAGCAAGAGCGGCGTGAACATCGGGTACGGGCCGTCGTCGAACGTCAACGCGATGAGCTTCGGGTGCTCCACCGTGGCATGCGAATGCGAGTCGATAAAACGATGAACGCGCGCGCTAAAGCCGGTCCCGACTTGGTCATCCGCATTCATCTGCGGCGTGACGACCGCTGCAGTCGGTTCCGTGACGTGTTTGAACTCTCGCGCACCGAGGAGTAGCACTGCAAGCGCGAGCGCCGCCGCGATTATTGTTTGCATGCGGCGTCTCACTAAAGGGGCGTTGCGGACGGGACGGTCCGCTTCGCAACGACGGCGTTCGCTAAATCGCGACCGACGAACACCGTTACGTCGCTCGGCGCGGCGGTTGCGGTGGCTGGCGGACTACTGGTGAGGACGCGGGAGCCGGTAATCGGCGTCGATTGCACGGATGACGGTAGCGCCGATCGTACTTTTGCGCCGGCAAACGTTACCGTCGAGTGTTCTTGGATTTCCGTCTTCTCCTGATCGCTCACGTCGGCATTACCAATGTCACCTATCGTGAAGCCTGCCTTTTTCAGGCTATCCGCAACTGCACGTGCAGCGCCGGCCATACCACTCGCATTTTCGATATCAACACGAACTGTCGCCGGCGCAATGGCGGCAAGCGCCATCGCATCGGGCGAGACTTCCGGTGTCGGCGGTGCGATCAAGTTGTCTTGTACGATGCTCGCAAGTTGCGTTTTATCGGGAACCAAATCGTCGCCATCCGGCATTTGCACGTCAGAGGTGTAGGGGATTTGCGAATAATGCACGCCCTTCGGCGAGAAGCTCGAGAAGTATGAGGCAAGCGTGAACATTTCGTTTTGGGTGAAGTTCGTGTCAATATCGCGGCGGATCACGGCGAGAATGTTGCCCGCGTGAATCAAGGTGTTCATTTTGTCGCCCTTGATCTTATCGAGCACGGCCGTGATGATTTGATTCTGACGCATGATACGGCACGGGTCGCTGCACCAGTCATGACGGAAGCGGCCGTATCCGACTGCTGCCGGACCATCGAGATGGTGCACGCCTTCCGTGAGATGTATGTGCAGATGGCCCCAAGTGTCGTCGTAATCGAGACGTCCACCCGTACATCCCGTGTGATTCATCAAACAGTCGGATGTTTTGACGTAGACATCAACACCGCCGATCGCATTGATCAGATCCTTCGTGGCATCGATTCGTAAAACGACGTACCGGTCGAAACCCGGAATGCCGAGAAACTGAGAAATGACCTGTTGCGCTTCTTTGACGCCGCCTTCAGACTGCGCTTGATTGATCTTGTATTGTTTGCCGTCCGGAAGCGTCGCCAACATATCGCGGGGAACCGAGACGACGTAGACGCCTTTGTTGATGAAGTCGAGGTTGACCGCCTTGATCACGTCGCTGCGCGAGTTTTTCGAGAACTCGACGTCGTTGTCGGTATAGTCGTAATCGAGCCCTTCCATCAGCACAAGCAGGTTCGGTCTGCCGAAAACTTGCTGCGGCGACGGTACGAATGCTTGAGCGATGAACTGCACCGGGTTCTCGTGCTTGAACATCGAGAATCCCGCGAGAGCGGAACCGACGCCGACGAGAACGAGGCCGGCAATAAGTGCCGCGCGCCGGACCCACAGCGGCGTGCGACGTTCCGGTTTTTCTGTGAGAACCGGCGGCTGCTCCATATGCTTACCCAACCGAAACAGGCTCCTTTATATCGGCTGCGACGCGCCCGTAGAAGTCGAACGGTCCGTGACCATCCAACGTGATCTCGAGGAAGTCGCCGATCTGCGCATCGCCGGTGAAATAGATTCCGCCGTCGACGCCGGGTGCTTCGCCTTCCGAACGTCCGAACCACGCCTCGGGTTCACCGAGCGCGGCGCGGAACGGATCGGTCTTGCGCAATCTCCGCCGTTCTTCGACGAGCACGCGCACCGTCGAGCCGACTCGCTTACTGCGCGCGCGTTCCGATGCGAGACGCTGCGCTTCGCGCAGCCGCACGAGCCGCTTGCGCCGTTCGCGCGCCGGAACTTTCCCGGCGAGTTCTGCCCCAGGCGTCCCTTCCTCGGCGCTGTACTCGAAGAACCCGACGCGGTCGAGCTCCGCTCGCCCGATCCACTCCTCGAGGTATCGCACGTGTTCCTCGGTCTCGCCTGGGAAACCGACGATGAACGTCGAGCGCATGGTAATACCGCCGACGCGTTCGCGGAAGTCGTTGATGATTTCGAGGTACCGCTCGCCGTTGCTCGGGCGAAGCATTGCGCGCAGCACTTCGGGGTGGGCGTGCTGCAGCGGCATGTCCATGTACTTGCAGACCTTCGGCAGACGCGCCATCGTATCGATCAATTCGCGATCGACGGTCGCCGGGTAGAGATAGAGCAACCGAATCCACTCGATCCCGTCGATCTCGTGCAGCTCCTCGAGAAGCGCTGCGAGACCGCCGCGGCGCGTGCCCCGATCGCGTCCGTACATCGACGTGTCTTGCGCGATCAGAATCAGTTCTCTTGTGCCTCCGGCCGCGAGGGCGCGCGCTTCTTTGACGATGGACTCGATGCTGCGGCTGCGAAAGCCACCGCGCAGCTTCGGGATGATGCAGAAGGTGCACGGATGATCGCACCCTTCAGCCACCTTCAGGTAGGCCGTCGCTTGAGGCGTCGTGATCAAACGCGGAAGAAAATCGTGCTCGGGCTCCGCTTCAAAATCCAAACGAACCGGCTTTCGACCTGCGTGCACGTCGTCGAGCAACTCGACGATGCTTCCGTACGCACCGGTTCCGACAACGCCGTCGACCTCGGGAATAAGCGCTTGCAGCTGCTCGCCGTAGCGCTGCGCCAGACATCCCGCGACGACGAGCTGTTGACCCGGCACTTTACGTTGCGCGTGTTCGAGAATGACTTCCGTCGACTCCGCCTTCGCGGGGTCGATGAACGCGCACGTATTGATGACGACCGTGTCGGCATCATCCGCGTCGGGAGCGAGTTCGTACCCCGCCGCACCAAGCTTCGCGATCATGACTTCGGTGTCAACGAGATTTTTGGCGCAGCCTAAACTAACGAACGAAACTGACGGCACGCGTCTACCTGTAATTCGTGAACTGAAGAGGGAGCTCGAAGTTCATCGCTTTGAGTTCGGCGATGACTTTCTGGAGTTCGTCACGGCTCTTGCCTGTGACGCGAATCTGCTCGTCCTGATACTGCGCGTTGACTTTGAGCTTGAGCGCCTTGATCTTCTCCATCAAGGGCTTGCTCTTGTCTTTCGGAATGCCGTTGCGAAGGGTGATTACGCGACGGACCGTTCCGCCCGCCGCCGGCTCGATCTCGCCGATATCGAACGCTTTAATGTCGATGCCACGCTTGACCGCCTTGCCTTCGATGACGTCGATGACGTTCTTCATCTTCAGCTCGTCGTCGGAAACGACGGTGATCTTTTTGGAGTCACTCTCAATCGAAGTCTTCGAGTTCTTGAAATCGAATCGGTTCTCGATTTCCTTACGCGCCTGGTTGAGCGCATTATCCAACTCTTGCTGATCGATGCGCGACACGATATCGAACGACGCTTCGCTCGCCATGAATTCGTCCTCTACCCTAAATTGCTCGTCCGGCTGCGGCCGCTACAGAGTGAAGCTGCGCTCCACTACGTCGCCTTCCGCCCCCAGCTTGCCGACATGCTTTCCGTCGACGAACACGTCGACGCCACCGGCATTCCCAAGGCGAACGACGGCATTTTTTCCGTGGAACCTGCGGGCTGTCCCGGCCGGAAACGTACCCTCCATGCTAACACTGCCGTCAACCGCCACCCTAATCCAAGAGGCTTGTGAGAGGCGTAGCTCGAGCGTCTTGGTTTGAGGGATGGGGGAAGCGGTCGGTGCGGTAAGCACGTTCGCTGAAGCCCCGGGTACCGGGGAACCGTCCGCGGCGGCTGCCGCCGGGCTTGCTTTGGTATTAGAAGGAAGGGCCGCGGTCCGCGTCTGCCGCGCGTGCAACGTGAACTCGTTGTAGAAGACAAATGCCACGAGCGCAACCGCGACGAGGGTCGCGATCCAAATGAGCGGCGACAAATTCCGCGGCCGGGCCTCATGGAGGCGAGAAACCGAAACCGACGGTGTCGATGCGGGCGCGTGGGGGGCGGCGGGTGCCGAGGCGGTTATCTGGTTGAACTCGCTGACGACCTCTTCGGGGTCCAATCCAAGAAAGCGGGCATACGTGCGAAGGAAGCCCCGCGTATAAACCGGAGCGCCAATTGCAGACCAGTTCTCATCTTCGATGGCGCCGAGGTAGACCGAACGAATGCGGATCTGCTCGGCAACATCGGATAGGGAGAGGCCGCGTGCCTCGCGTGCGGCGCGAAACCGTTCGCCCAATGCTGCCATTGAGGGGTGGAGTTATGCCCTCAACCCTGTTATCCTGTGCAACGGTATGAGCCCCAAACCCCGAGTGATCGCTGCAATGAGCGGCGGCGTCGACTCTGCGGTCGCAGCCGGACTTCTCGTAGAAGCCGGATACGACGTTGTCGGCGTGACGATGAAGATGTATTCGCCGACGAAAGCGCCGCACGCGAAGAGCTGCTGCGGCATTGACGATTTTGACGACGCGCGACGCAGCGCGGCGGCGCTCGGCATTCCGCATTACGTACTCAATTTCGAAGAAACGTTCCGCAAAAACGTCATGGAGCGCTTCGCGGACGACTACGCCGGCGGACGCACCCCGAATCCGTGCGTTTCCTGCAACAACTTCGTCAAGCTCGGAACACTGTCTCAATACGCGAATCGACTCGGCGCGCAGTACGTCGCGACAGGCCATTACGCTCGGCTCGAACACCGTGAAGACGGTCCTCATCTCTACCGCACGGCCAATGCGAAAGATCAATCGTACGCGCTCGCGCAATTAACGCCGCGCCAACTCTCGACGCTCTTGCTTCCACTCGGTGAATTCGACAAGCCGACGACCCGCGCACATGCAAAGCGGATGGGACTGCCTGTCCACGAGAAGACGGAGTCTCAAGATATCTGCTTCGTCGAAGGCGGCGACTATCGCGACGTGCTCAATCGTTTGCGTCCGGAAATCAATCGCGAAGGCGAAATCCGGACGGAGGCGGGCGAACTCGTCGGCGCGCACGCCGGTATCGCGAACTATACCGTCGGACAGCGTGCGAAGCTTCCGGCGCACAACGACGGCGCCCGGTACGTGACACGCATCGACGCATTGACGAATACGATCGTGATCGGGCGCGAGGACGAATTGCTCGCAACATCGCTCGTCGCCGACGAAGTGAACGTCATCCGTCCGGAATACTTCGCAGACGCGGATGCACCGGTCCGCGCGATGGTTCGTTATCGTGCGACGCCGGCGCTTGCTCGCGCGACGCTCGACGGCGACACGGTGGCGCTGCAGTTCAATGAACCGTTGCGCGCGGTTACACCGGGACAGCTCGTCGCGCTCTTCGATCTCCACGGCAACGAGGTCTTAGGCGCGGCAACGATACGGTCGGCCGCGTAGATTTCGTGAAAACGCGCGCGCTCGTGATGGCAGGAGGAAAATCAGAGCGCATGCGTGCCAGCGGCTGTGGTACGCACAAAGCGCTCGTCCGAGTCGACGGTTTGACGCTTCTCGAGTGGAATCTGCGCCAATTGCTCGAGTTCGGATTCAACGACATTGCCGTGGCGGTAAGCGCGGGCCGTCCGGAACTTCACGACGCAGTGCTCGAAACGGCCCAGCGGCTTCGAAGCAGCGTTACCCTGTATGAAGAACCGGTTGCACTCGGCAATATTGGAGCCGCGCGTGAAACCGTCGGGAACGCCGATGCACTGCTCGTGATGTATGTCGACAATCTCGCGGCGATCGATCTTCGCGAACTCGTCAATACGCACGTTCGGAGCGGACGAGCAATGACAATTGCAACGCACCGGGAGCCATGGGCGATTCCGTTTGGCGAATTGATCGTCGACGGCGATGAAGTCACTGATTACGTCGAAAAGCCGACGCTTCGCGTTCAGGTCTCGAGCGGAACGTGCGTGCTCTCAAGGCACGCGTGCGAGACGATACCTCCGAATGTTCCAACGGCTGCAAACCAGCTCTTCTCTCTGCTCCGAGCGAAGGGCGAAAGAGTCGGCGCGTATCATCATGATGCGCCTTGGATCGACGTCAATGACCTCGCGACGATTGCGCGGGCAGAATCACTGGTGCGGGCGCACGCTGCTGCTTTCGCGGGACTTCGCGGCGCGTGAAGGTGGCGCGCCATCGCGTCGCGCTCGTTACGGGCGCACAAGGCTTCGTCGGCCGTTACCTCATTGCCGAACTGCTGGCGAGCGATCCAGCTTTAGAAGTCATCGGAATAGGCCGCTCGGAAGCAACGACGACCTTTACGCACGACATCACGATCGGTGACATTCGCATTCGGGCGCCATTGCCGGCCGAATTGCAACGATCGATCGATTCTGGCCGCTATCACTACCGGCAAGCCGATCTGCGCGACGCGACGCAAGTCTATCGAATCTTCGAGCAGTACGCACCGCAGTACGTTTATCACCTCGCTTCGGGGCTGCGTGACGATTCACCCGAACACCTATTCTCAACCGGCGTTGAAGGCACGATTGCGCTACTTAACGCCGCAGCCGACGCGCCTGCGGTGCCGCAAGCGGTCGTCATTGCCTCGAGCGGATCCGTCTATGGACTGCCCGAGCATCTTCCCATCAGCGAAACGCAAGCGTGCGAACCACGCGATTTTTACGCGGTTTGCAAGTTAGCGCAAGAGCACGTGTCGCGCATTGTTGCTCGCGAACGATCTTTACCGTTACGTATCGGACGAATCTTTAACGTGGTCGGTCCCGGGCAAGACGAGCGCCATGCGGCGGGACGGTTCTGCGCGCAAATTTCAGCCGTGAGTTCCGGAACGTCCGAACCGAAGATTGTCGTCGGAGATTTGACCCCGACGAGAGACTTTATCGACGTACGAGATACCGCGGGCGGACTGATCGCAATCGCACATCCCGACGCGCCGAATGAGACGTACAACATCGCCAGCGGCATCGAGCACTCTATTCAGGAAGTGCTCGACTCGTTGCTCCACACGGCAAATCTGGACGGTGCAATTACGATCGATAACACCTACCAACGCCCGTCGGACACACCGCGAACCTACGCGGATATTACAAGACTTCGCTTGCTCGGTTTTGCGGCGCGCTTTCCGATCGAACAGAGTTTGCGCGATCTTTTCATGTACTACCGCGCGGCAATCGAAGAAGAGCGAAAAGCGTCTACGCCGTAGCGAGCGCCATATCGTTGCGCACGTTCCAGTACGTGTCGCGGATAACCGGTTTAAAACCGGCGCCGACGATCACGTTCTCGAGATCGCGTCGCGTTGCGTCGTTGTTCGCGCCGGCGTCGCGGACGACTCGATCTTCAATGATGACACCGCCCATGTCGTCGCAGCCATAGAACAACGCGAGCTGGCCGAGCTTCAATCCCGGGGTCAACCACGAAGCCTGCAGGTGGGCGAAATTATCTAAATACAACCGTGAGACGGCAAGCACGCGCAGGTACTCGAGTGCCGTTGCTTCTTTACCTCGCAGCGGCGTTTTGAATGGCACATAGAACCACGGAATGAACGCGGTGAACCCACCCGTTTCATCCTGAAGTTCGCGCAGCACGTGCATGTGTTCGATGCGCTCCTCGACCGTTTCGATAGAACCGTACATCATCGTCGCCGTCGCCGGCATGCCGAGGTGGTGCGCCTGGCGCATAACGTCGAGCCACTCGACCGGAGTGACCTTACGCGCAGAAATGCGTTTACGCACGCGTTCGACGAGAATTTCAGCACCGGCGCCCGGCAGCGATTTTAGTCCCGCCGCCTTCAGACGGACGAGTACTTCGCGCGGGGTCAGGTTCTCGATCTTCGCAAGCCCGGTCACTTCCGACACCGAAAGCGAATGGATATCGACGTTCGGAAACTCGTGACGCACGCGGTCGAAAAGTTCCTCGAACCATGTCAAACCAAGATCCGGATTCACGCCGCCCTGAATCATGATCTGCGTCGCACCGAGATCCGCGGCCTTTTTTACGCGCGCGATCACCTGATCGTGCGAGAGCGTGCGCCCCTCCTTATGATGTTCGGGACGGAAGAACGCGCAGAACGTGCAGTGCACGTTGCAAACGTTGGTGTAATCGATCGTGGTGTCGATGACGTACGTGACGGTGTCGGGCGCATGCAACGCCATGCGTCGCGCGTGCGCGGCCATCCCGAGTTGATGGAGATCAGCCTCGCGATAGAGCCGCACGCCTTCATCAAACGAGAGGCGTCCTCCCGCGGCAGCGCGGTCGAGCAGACTAGCGAGAGACGACACCAATGACCTCCGGAAGTGATGACGGCACGTGTTCGATCGCGCCGATCGCATACAGTTCGCGACAGTAGGCAGCAAGGCCGGCTTGCGCGGCCGAGTGGAACGTGAAGTTCAACTTGCCGTAGTAATGGTCGTAGAATCCATTCGAGCGCGGATGCAGCCGCTGCGCCTCGGCGATCACCTCGTTCATGTGCGACCGCGACCAGGTATACGCATCGGTAAGCGCGTGCATGCACTCGCGAATCGCTTCGGCATCACGCTCGTAAGCATCGCGTCGCGCAGCCCACACGGCAAAGACGGTCTGCGCCTGCGTCCATTCGTGCCACAGCGTACCGAGATCGTACACGTGCTCGCGCGGAAAACGTTCGAGCGCATCGATCGCAGAGTCGCCGATGAGCAGCGCCGGTTCACCAGCCTCAGCTTCTTCCAGCGGATTGGCCGATTCTGCGTAGTGCGGGTGCACGCCGTAGCGGCGCTCGAGCACGACCCGCAGCAAATTCCGTCCGCTCGCCGATTCACCGGTAAGCGCAATGTGCTTGCCGTCGAGTAGTGCCGGCGGGGTCTGCGAGACAAGCACGACGGAAACCACTTCGTCGCGAGCGCCGATGCACAGATCGGGGAGCAACACCAACTCATCGCTGTGCTGCGCCCACGCGAAAGCGCTGATCGGACTCAAGTCCAGTTCACCGCCGAGTAACATCGCGTTGAGCTTCGCCGGAACGTCGGCGTGCAGTGTGCCGGGATACCGAATCACACCCGCATCGAATGCGGCGTAGATCGGAAGGTCGTTGGTGTAGATGATGCGGCCGCAACGTAAAGACACTACGCGTGCACCAGTTCCTTTTCAGGAGCAGGCGGCGTCCAATCGTATGGGAACTCGTTGTACGTGGAATTGCGGCGTACGGGAATATAGCCGGCGTCTTCGATCAAGCGGCGGAACTCACGATCGTCGACGTACTGTCCCGATTGCGTCCCGGCCGAGTGATAGATCATCTCTTCGTCCGTGGAGCCGTGCGTGCCGTCCATGTCGTCGGCGCCGAATTGCAGCGCGACCTGGCAAATCTTCAGGCCTTGAATCATCCAATAGGCCTTGATGTGATCGAAGTTGTTCAGCATCAAACGGGCGACGGCAAACGTCTTGAGATCGTCGAGACCGCTCGTCCATCCACAATCGGAGAGCTCGTTGCCGTCGGGGTGAAACGCGAGGGGAATGAACGCGTTGAAGCCCGGCGAGCGCTCTTGCGATTCGCGCAAGCGAATGAAGTGATCGACGCGATCCTCGAGCGATTCTATGTGACCGTAAAGCATCGTCGCGTTCGACGCAACGCCTTGCCGGTGCAGCTCTTCGTGGATCTCGAGCCAGTTATCGCCGGAAACTTTGTTCGCGCAGATCTTCGAACGCGTCGGCTCGCCGAGAATTTCAGCCGCGCCGCCGTTGACATTATCGAGACCCGCCTCTTTGAGCGTCCTCAAGATGTCAGGGAAGCTCATACGGTGGCGCTTCGCCATGTATTCGATTTCCGCCGCCGTAAAGAGCGACAGCTGTACGTGCGGCAACGCTTCCTTGAAGCGGCGCATCAGCGGCAGCCAATAGTCGAGCGAAAGCTGGCGCGGATCGTGTCCTCCGACGATGTGAATCTGGTTGAAGTTGTTGCCCGTTTCCATCGCCTTCGCAAAGACCTGATCGGCGGTCATGCGGAAGATGCGTTCAGGCTCCTTGAATTCATCCGCAGCGAACGAGCAGAATTTGCAATTCGCGTAGCATACGTTGGTCGAGTTGATGTAGCGGTTCAGGACGTAGAAGACTTTTTTGCCGCTTTTACGTTCCTTCTGAGCGCGCGCGATGCGTCCGAGGTTGTGCAGGTCGTGCGTCCGGTAAAGCGCCAGTCCGTCTTCCATGGAAAGCGGAACGCCCGCATCGACTTTGCGCTCGATCTCGACGAGCACGGGATCCATTGCGTATGCCATTGCCGCTCTATTCTAAAGATGCGGCTTTGGGCCCCTCGAAGACGTTTATCGGGACAACGGCAGCAAGCACAGCCACAACGGTGACACCCCAAAGAAAGCCGCCAAGCAGGTCGGTCAGGTAATGCGCGCCGAGCGCCAGCCGCGACCACATGATGGCAATTCCAAGGATAACGAGAAGCGCGCCTACGATGCGGGTTCTTTGCCACGCAAAGACTCCCAACAACATGTAGAATCCCGTCGCGATCGCAGCGTGCGAACTGGGATAGGAAAACGCCGTCTCGTGCTTCACGACCCAGTCCAGCCGCCGAGGCCGCGCAAAGACGTGTTGAAAGAAGTCGGCACCTTGCCATGCCAAGAGTAGCGCAACGATCGCGAACGCCGCACGCCAGCGCCACTGCGGATAGCGGACCGCAACGATGATGAGAACGACGCATAAGGGCGCGAGGATGTACACGTAACCGAGCCACGTGAACCACCATGCGACAAGCGTGGAGTGATTCACCCAAGACGCTTCGATCGTCAGCAGCCACGCGGGATCAGGTTGATGATCTACGCTACGCCCCAGTAGAATAAAAATCACGAATGCGACGACGGCAATGAGCGCCGCGACGATTCGCCGGTTCAAGAGCCGAACAGATCCTGTTGCGCATCCTCGGACTTGCCGAGGCGTGGCGCGATGACTTCAAGCTCTGCGAGACCAATGAGAATTTTGCGAGGCTTCGTGCCTTCATGCGGGCCGACGACTTTGAACTCTTCGAGTTGCTTCATCAAACGAACCGCACGGGGGTGGCCGATCGAAAATTGCGACTGCAGCTGCGCCGTTGATGCGTAGTTGCTTTCGATGATGAATTGTGCCGCGTCGTAACAGAGTGGATCGGCGTCTTTCTTTCCGTTGTCGTCATCGGACACGGGCACGACCTCGACGTCAAGCAGATTTTCCGGACGCGACTGCTTCGCCCAGAAGTCAACGAGACGGTTAACCTCGTTTCCGGTGATGAGCGCGCCTTGTGCGCGAATCGGCTTTGGCGCGTCGATCGGTAAATAGAGCATGTCGCCGCGGCCAAGCAGTCGTTCCGCACCGGCCATATCGAGAATCGTGCGCGAATCAACCTGAGAGCTTACAGCGAATGCGATGCGTGACGGGATGTTCGCTTTGATCAAGCCGGTTATGACGTCGACGGACGGACGCTGGGTAGCAACGATCAAGTGAATGCCTGTCGCGCGCGCGAGCTGTGCGAGCCGCATGATCGTCGTTTCGACCTTCGCCGGTGCAACGAGCATCAGGTCCGCGAGTTCGTCGATGATGATCACCACATAGGGCAACTTCTCGTCGGGAAACTTCGCGTTGTACTCTTCGATCTTACGAACGCCGGCTTTCGCGAAGCGTTCATAGCGCGTGTCCATCTCCTTCGTCATCTCGAAGAGCGCACCGGCGGCGAGACGCGCGTCGGTGATCACTTCTTTAATGAGGTGCGGGATGCCGTTGTAGACGGTCAACTCGACGCGCTTCGGATCGATCATCAGCATCTGCACTTGATCGGGCGTGGCCGAAACGAGCAACGATGCAATGATCGTGTTCAAGCAGACGGATTTTCCGGAACCGGTTGCGCCTGCCACCAGCAAGTGCGGCATCTTTCCGAGATCGCCGAAGACCGGACGGCCGGTGATGTCTTTGCCGAGAGCCATCCACAGCGGCGGCACGGTTCCGCGGTTGGGCAGCGCGTCGAGGATCTCGCGAATCGCAACGACGGACACCGTTTGATTCGGAACCTCGATGCCGACCGCCGACTTCCCGGGAATCGGAGCTTCGATGCGCACGCTCGTTGCGGCAAGCGCCAGTGCAAGATCGTCCGCTAGCGACGCGA
>JAMXLG010000318.1 GCA_024281135.1 Vulcanimicrobiia bacterium
CGCGCCGAACGCCGCTGCCGGTCGTCATCCCGGCAGCGATCGCACTTGCATGGGCGGTCGCCGCGTACGCACAATTCAGCGGCTCGGCGACGCTGCTGCATCATGACACGTTGATCGAGCGCGGCCCGCCGCTAGGGATTGCGCTCCTTCTCTTTACGTTTGCGTGGAGCATCATGATCGCCGCGATGATGCTCCCATCAAGCTGGCCGCTTTTTCGACTTTTTGTTAGCGCAGCGGCGAATCAAGAAAAACCCCGCCTCGCGGTCGGCGCAATCGTATTCGGCTACGCGGTCGTTTGGTTTGCGTTCGGCTTTGCCGCGTTTGCCGGGGACATCGTGCTGCATCGCACGGTTGACGTCACGCCATGGCTGCAATCGCATCCGTGGCTGATTGCGGCCGGTGTGCTAGCAATCGCAGGCATCTTCCAATTCACGCCGCTCAAAGATCAGTGTCTGCGCGCGTGTCGCCTGCCGGGAATGTTCCTGATGCATCACTACCGCCGCGGCACGCGTGCTGCATTTGAATTGGGCTATCGTCACGGGCTATTCTGCGTCGGTTGCTGTTGGGCACTCATGCTCGTTGCCTTTGCTGCCGGTTTTGCGAGTCTGTGGTGGATGGTGGCGCTCACCGCGCTGATGACATACGAAAAGACGGCGCCGCGCGGACTTCGTGCAGTCCCGGTTGCAGGCGCCGTCTTGCTGGTTTGGAGCACGCTCGTGTTCGTTCACCCGGCGTGGCTTCCGCCGGCGTTTGCTGGAACGCAGCGTTAAGCTCGTACCCGCTTCATCGCGGCAAACCCCAGGCAGATGCTCGGTTGCAGCCGAAGGGAGCGTCATGGTGCAGCGCCGTTTTCTCATCGCCGCAGTACTGGTCTCCCTCGCGGCTTGCAGTTCGCAGCCGACGCCGGAAGAGCAAATCGAAACAACTGAACGTACCGCGATGCAACCGCTCAAGACACACTATCCCGACGTCGTGATGGGCTTTGATTTTCACGGAACGTCGGCCGATGTCTCCGTCGACCTGAATGAAGAAATTCAAATGGACGACGCCACGGAAGACGCGATGCGCGCCGAGGCCGTACGCGATTGGCGAGCAGCATGGATGCGCGCCCATCCGCATCAGCACGCGCGGCTGCTTCTGCGGATACTCGACTTCCGCGGAAACGTCAGCTGGAAGTCGACGACGTCGGCTTAGCGCATCCGGCGGAAAATCGGCTGATCCGGGACCACCTGACGGAAGGCCCGTTCGTGCACGGTATTTGAGAGCGACTCATGCTGTCCGAGGCTAAGGAACCCGAGGTGCATGAGGCTATCGAAAAATAATTTGTGCAAACGATATTGCACCGCACCGTTGAAGAGGGGCAACAATCCGCGCGCGACGATCGCGTGAAACTCGTTGATTGAGCCGTCTTCCACCGGGTTGTGACGTGCGAACATCACGCTGGAGCGCAGTTCCTCGAGCGGAGTCGCGTATGTTTCGTGCACCTCGAAGTAGCGGGAGAGCGGTTCGACGATTCCGGCGCGCCGTGCTAGCGCAATAAAATCGGCTTCCGCGCGGTGTTCGTAAAAGCCAGCCTTTGCAACGGCGGTCGTCACGTCGTTCACGCACGTCGCGTAGATGATAGTCTTCTCGAGAAGTCCGCTCTCTTTGAGCAGCGCCGCGAGGCTATACGCGTCACCGCCTGTTCCGCTGCCCGGCACCCAGAGGCGAATGAACGAATAGGTATGCAGAAGCGGAATCACGTTGGTTGCAAATGATTGCAGGAAGAGCGGATCGTGAAACAGCTGAGACGTGCCGCCGCTCATCGCCACGAGGAACGTCGCAAGCGCGCGTTCATCGTGCAAAAGGCGGTCTTGCAAGCCCGAGATCGTCGCAATATTTTCGGCGCGCATGGCGTCGGCGATTCGCCGCCGGAGCGCCGACTGGTTGTAATTACGGAAATCGTAGCCACCGTAGCGTAAGAGGGCATCAAGGAAGAGCTGCAGCTCAATATCTGCAAGCTCTTCCCGCCGAAGATTCAACGCCGGTACCGCGGCGTCGATTGCCCCTACTTGGTCAACCATATTTTGAGCAAGGACGTGAGCTGATCGATATCAACAGGTTTACTCACGTATTCTGATGCGCCTGCGGCAATGCAAGCGTCCCGGTCGCCCTTCATTGCTTTCGCGGTTAGTGCGATGATCGGAATATCGGAGATCCGGTGCTCCGCGCGGATGCGGCGAATGGTTTCGTACCCGTCCATCTCCGGCATCATGATGTCCATGAGCACGATATCGATATCGTTGCGCGAGCGCAGGATCTCGATACCTTGCATGCCGCTCTCGGCGCTCAAGACATCCATCCCGTACGACCGTAGCACAGCTTCCAATGCAAAGATGTTACGCGCGTCGTCATCGACGACGAGAACGCGTTTGGAGAGCAAGGACGTGCCGTTGAAATCACCGCCGGTGAGCTTCTTCGTCGGACCGAGATCGGCTTCGACCCGGTGCAAGAAGAAGTTCAGCTCATCGAGCAATCGTTCCGGCGCGTGTCCGTCTTTCACGATGATCGTCGACGACAGGCGGCGCAGGCGCGCTTCATCATCACGCGTCAATTCCTGTCCAGTGTAGACGATGATCGGCACGGTATCGCTCCCCGGCCGCGCGCGGAGCGCTTCGATGAGACGATCGCCGGCCATATCCGGTAAGCCGAGGTCGATGACGATGCAGTCGAACTTCTGCTGGGTCGCCGCTGAAAGCGCTGCGTCGGCGGAGGACACCGCCGTCACCTGCATCTCCCCCGTGCCGATGAGACCCACCATCGCGTTGAGCTGGGTGATGTCGTCTTCCACGACCAAGACGTTCTTGCCACGATTTTCGGCGAATCCGAGAAGCCGGTCGAACGTCTCCATGAGTGCTTCTTCGGACACCGGTTTTTGCAAATGCGCGACCGCGCCGGCCTGCAGCGCACGTTGCTGATGTTCGTCGCCGGAGATGACGTGCACCGGAATGTGCGACGTTGCAGATCCGCGTTTGATCGTGTCGAGCACCTGCCATCCATCGAGGTCGGGCAGTCCGACATCGAGCGTGATCGCATCGGGCACGTACCTGTTTGAAAGTTCGATCGCTTCGCGGCCGTTGTGCGCCACAATCGTCTTGAACCCGCGTTCGTGCGCGAATGCGGCCAAGAGCTTCGCGAACGTCGGATCGTCCTCGATCACAAGCAACGTACGATCCTCCGGCGTGATGCCTTCGCGATCGTCGATAACCGGCGCTTGCGCTGCCGCGATGCGGCGTTGCAATTGTTCGGTCGTCTCGTGAAGATGCGCCGCGGCTTCCGCTCGTGCCGCATGAATCAAAGCGTCGCCGCGTTGCGTTGCAGCGCGCTGCGCCGGGTGGAAGAGCGTAAACGTGCTTCCTACACCGACCGCGCTCTCCACGCCGATTTCGCCGCCGAGCAGACCCGCGATTTCGCGGCTGATCGCAAGACCGAGTCCCGTGCCGCCGAACTTGCGCGACGTTCCCATATCGGCTTGTTGGAACGCCTCAAAGATGACGTTGAACTTATCTTGCGGGATGCCGATGCCCGTGTCCGTTACCGCGAACGCGACCGCAGGTCCAGGAACCGGCAGACGACGATCGTTCACCATGCTGATATGCAGCGTGACCGCGCCTTCGCTCGTGAACTTGAACGCGTTTGAGAGCAAGTTCTTCAAGACTTGCTGCAGACGCGTCGGATCGGTGACGATGCTCTTGGGCACGTCCTGATCGCGCGCAACGATGAACCGCAAGCTCTTGTCGGCCGCGATCTGACTGAACGTGCGTTTGACTTCGCCCTCGATCTCGTCCATCGTGACTTCGGTGAGATCGATCGCGGTGGTGCCGGATTCGATCTTCGAAAGGTCGAGGATGTCATTGATCAGCGTGAGCAGGTCGGTACCCGCGGAGCGAATCGTCTGCGCGAATTCGACTTGCTTCGGAGTCATATTGCCTTGCGGATTCTCGGAGAGCTGTTTCGAGAGAATCAAGAGCGAGTTGAGCGGTGTGCGCAACTCGTGTGACATGTTCGCAAGGAACTGCGATTTATATTTCGACGTAAGCGAAAGCTGCTCGGCCTTCTTCTCGAGCTCGGTTCGCGCTTCTTCGATTTCACGCGTACGACGCTCGACTTCGGCGTTGCGCTCTTGCAACAAGCGCGCCTTCTCTTCGAGTTCGTCGTTCGTCTGCTTGAGTTCGAGCTGCTGACTCTGCAATTCAGCCGTCAGTGATTGCGATTGTTTGAGCAGCTCTTCCGTACGCATCGACGCCGTGATCGTGTTCAACATGACGCCGATCGACTGCATCAATTGGTCGAGAAAGAGCAAATGGATTTCGCTGAACCGTTCGAGCGATGCAAGCTCGATGACCGCCTTGATTTCACCTTCGAACGTGACCGGCAGTACGACGACGCTGACCGCGTTGAGCGCGCCGAGCCCGGATCCGATGCGCAAGTATTCACCGGGTACTTCAGTGAGCAGCACGCGCTGCTTCTCGATTGCAACCTGCCCGACGAGACCCTCGCCGAACGGAATCGCCTTCATCTGGCGGCGATGACGGGGCAGCGCGTAGCTCGCGATCAAACGCAGGCACGCATCACCCTCGCTGGCGTCGGACATGTAGAAGCCGCCGGCTTGCGCATTCACGAGCGGCGCGAGCTCCGACATGATGAGCTGCGTGACGGCCGTGATGTCGCGCTGACCTTGAAGCATCGACGTGAAGCGGGCGAGGTTCGTCTTGAACCAGTCTTGTTCGGTATTCTTACGCGTCGTGTCGCGAAGATTCTGAATCATCTCATTCACGTTACGCGTGAGCTCGCCGACTTCGCCGCGCGCTTCGATGTCGATCGCTCGTGAGAGGTCTCCTTTCGTAACAGCGGTCGAGACTTCGGAGATCGCTCGAATCTGGTTCGTCAGCTGCGCGGCGAGCTGGTTCACGTTATCCGTGAGGTCGCGCCACAGACCGGCGGCACCCGGAACGGCGGCCTGGCCGCCGAGTTTTCCTTCGAAACCGACTTCGCGCGCAACCGTCGTAACTTGGTCGGCGAACGTGGCGAGCGTGTCGATCATCCCGTTGATCGTCTCAGCGAGTTGCGCGATTTCGCCGCGCGCTTGCAGCGTCAACTTGCGTTTTAGATCACCGTTGGCAACACCGGTGACGACCTCGGCGATACCACGAACTTGGTTCGTGAGGTTCGCGGCCATCGAGTTGACGTTGTCGGTGAGGTCCTTCCAGACGCCGCTGACACCTTGCACGTGCGCTTGACCGCCGAGCACGCCTTCGGAACCGACTTCACGAGCAACACGCGTGACTTCCCATGCGAAGGCGTTCAGCTGGTCGAGCATGACGTTGATCGTGTCTTTGAGCTCGGCGATTTCGCCGCGGACATTGACGGTGATCTTCTTCGAAAGGTCGCCGTTTGCGACGGCGGTCGTGACCTTCGCGATGTTGCGCACTTGCGACGTGAGGTTCGACGCCATGAAGTTCACGGAGTCGGTCAAGTCTTTCCACGTACCGGAAACACCGGCCACCTGCGCTTGACCGCCGAGAATACCTTCGGAACCCACTTCACGAGCGACGCGCGTGACTTCGGATGCGAACGCATTCAACTGGTCGACCATCGTATTGATG
Organism: Vulcanimicrobiia bacterium; assembly: GCA_024281135.1. The sequence continues at coordinate 5,646 of JAMXLG010000318.1, forward strand.
GTGTTCTTGAGTTCCGCGATTTCGCCGCGAACGTCGACAGTGATCTTCTTCGAGAGGTCGCCGTTTGCAACGGCTGTCGTAACGTCGGCGATGTTACGCACCTGAGACGTCAGGTTCGAGGCCATGACGTTCACCGAGTCGGTGAGGTCTTTCCACGTGCCGCTGACGCCTTTAACGTCGGCCTGACCGCCGAGCTTACCTTCGGAACCGACTTCACGAGCGACGCGCGTAACTTCGGAAGCGAAGGCGTTCAGCTGATCGACCATCGTGTTGATTGTGTTCTTCAGCTCGAGAATTTCGCCGCGAACGTCGACCGTAATCTTCTTCGAAAGGTCGCCGTTAGCTACAGCGGTCGTAACGTCGGCGATGTTACGCACTTGCGACGTCAAGTTCGACGCCATGAAGTTCACGGAGTCCGTGAGGTCTTTCCACGTACCGCTGACGCCTTTTACGTCCGCCTGACCGCCGAGCTTACCTTCGGAGCCGACTTCGCGCGCGACGCGCGTGACTTCCGACGCGAAGGCGTTCAACTGGTCGACCATGACGTTGATCGTGTTCTTGAGTTCGAGAATTTCGCCACGAACCGGAACCGTGATCTTCTTCGAAAGGTCGCCGTTTGCAACGGCGGTCGTGACTTCGGCGATATTACGCACCTGCGACGTCAGGTTCGACGCCATGAAGTTCACCGAATCGGTCAAGTCTTTCCACGTACCCGAGACACCAGCCACCTGCGCTTGACCGCCGAGAATACCTTCGGAACCAACTTCACGCGCGACACGCGTGACTTCCGACGCAAAGCCGTTGAGCTGGTCGACCATCGTGTTGATCGTGTTTTTCAGCTCCAAAATTTCGCCGCGAACGTCGACGGTGATCTTCTTCGAAAGGTCGCCGTTTGCAAC
>JAMXLG010000319.1 GCA_024281135.1 Vulcanimicrobiia bacterium
TGGCACATGTACTCGCCACCCTTGACGTGACCGTACTTGCTTTCGCCCTTCATGTAGTAAATGTGCTCGGCGGGAACGGCATACACCGTCGCTCCTTTGCACGACGGCATCGATGATTTCGCGTCGACCGCCACAGTCAGCGTACTTGCGAGGGCCACCCCCAAGATGAGTGCTTTAATCGCTTGCATTCGTCGGTACCACCTTTCCGGAAAGAATGTCGCGAACGGGAACTTCAGGGTATCCGACACTTTGGTTCAGGCTATCCTCCCATGCAAGCGCGACCAGATCGCGGAACATCGTCGCGCTGCGGCCCGATTACGCGGTCGTAAACTCGACGGCTTGCTGCGTCCCCCGCGTTTAATCAAGCGAAAAACTCCGTTAATTCGTCGAGATGCGTGATTCGAGTTGCAGGTGGTAACGCCGAAAGGATCGTCGCTCCATAACGCGTCGACGCCGCGCGTCCATCGAGTAGTGCGACAACACCTTTGTCGTTCATGCTACGGATGAGACGACCGAAGCCCTGCTTCAACCGCACGATTGCAGCAGGAATCATGTAATTCTCGAATCCGTCGCGGCCGCGCGCTTCCAACGCCCGAACCCGCGCTGCAACAAGCGGATCTGCGGGCGACGGGAAAGGCAAACGGTCGATGATGACGCATGAGAGCGCCTCGCCAACGACATCAATGCCTTCCCAAAACGTGCCAGTGGCAAAGAGCACTGCATTCGGCGTCGTGCGGAACCAGTGCAAGAGCTGCGCCCGCGGCAACTCGCCTTGCAGTTTGATCGGAAACGGAACGCGTTCGCGCACGAGCGCATAGACTTCCCGAAGACGTGCATACGACGTGAAGAGCACGAAAGCACGGCCTCGCGTGCGATCGAGGCATTCTTCAACGATTGGTGCCGCACGGCGCGAGAAATCTACGGCCTTCGGATTGAGCTTTGGCGGCGCGATAAAGAGCCTCGCCTGTTTTTCGTAGTCGAACGGGGAGGGCGCGACCAGTTCTTGCGCGTCTTCGATGCCCAGCGAGCGTTTCAGGAATTCGAACGACGATTGATTTACGGAAATCGTTGCGCTGGTCAGCACAACGCTCTGAGTGCGCGTGAACAGCGTCGCTCGTAGAAATTCCGCAACGTCGAATGGTGCGCTGTTGACTTCGAATCGCCCGTCGGCATCGGAACGCTCGACCCACGCGATCGCTTCGTCGCTCGGCATCTCCGCGCGATCGATCGCCGCTTGATGCGCGAGAATCGCACGCATCGCGAGATCGCGACGCCGCTCGGCTTCAGCGTCGTTCTCGGCCTTCTTCTTCAGCGCGGAATGCCAATTCGCGTACAACCAGTTCTCGAGCTTGTAGAGTGACGTGCGAACGAGCTCGAGCGCGGGCCACGCCGCTTCGTTTGCCGATAGCGGGTACCGTTCGCCGGGAACAGTCGCAAGCACCGACTCGAGCCCCCGGATACCTTCATCGAACTCGCCGTCGAAATGCCCGGGAACGTTGTAGTTGCGATGCAACTTCCGCAGCATCCGGCCTACCGTTGCACGTGAAAGCGTCGCGGTGAGCGCATCCGTGGCCCAGCGTTCACACTGATGCGCTTCATCGAGAATCGCAACGTCGTACGGCGGAATGAGTCCGCCGCCGACGGCGAGGTCTAAAAAGAAGAGCGCGTGATTGACGACGATGATGTCCGCGTACTTGGCCTCGTCACGTTTTTTGAAGAAGTAACAATCGCGAAAGTGTTCGCAGAATTCACCCGTGCAGTCGTCGGCGTCGGCGTCGAGCTGTTCCCACTCATCCCCGCCCGGGACGAACGTCAGCTCGGCACGATCGCCGGTCGTTGTGCGCGCGGCCCAAGCCCAAATCTCTTGCATGCTGCGCGACGACGGCACCAATCGATCCGCGCGCATTCGTTCATACTTCTGCTTGCAGAGATAGTGATTGCGACCTTTCAGCAGTGTCACGCGCAGCGGAACACCCAGCGCGCGTTCCACGAGTGGCAGATCCTTACGAACGAGTTGCTCTTGCAACGCGATCGTGCCGGTAGAAAGCACGATCTTCTTTCCGCTGCGTACGGCAGGCACGAGATACGCAAGCGACTTTCCGACGCCCGTACCCGCTTCGACGATCGTATGCATGCCTTCGAGGATCCCGCGCTCGACCAGCTGCGCCATTTGAACCTGACCGGGACGCGCCTCGAAGCCGGGCAATGCGCGCTCTAGCGGGCCTTCCGGAGAGAAGACATGCTCGATAGTGGTCGACGTCATGGATGTTGCTGGGGTGCCTGATATTCCGTTTCGTACGCGTTGCCGGTTGTCGTGTCGACCACGGTCGGCGCAACACGCCGCGGCGGAAAATAAATCAGCAGCGTCACGACAAAACCGCAGAGCAGGCCACTCACGTGCGCTTGCCATGAAATCGCAGGCACGGTGAACGTGATGAAGAGATTGAGAATCAGGATGCCGATATTGTCGCGCACCAGCTGCATTCCCGGGCGTCCGAGTTTGATACCGATTGCGAAGAGCGCACCAAAGAGTCCGAAGATCGCGCCGCTTGCCCCGAGCGTCGGAACGTCATGCGCGCTTAGGAAGACGACGCCAAGGCCGGATGCGATCATCGACAAGAAGTAAATGATCGACATCCGCAAACTGCCCGCTATGTACTCGATGAAACGCCCGAGCGACCAAAGCGAGATCATGTTCACGAAGATGTGCAATAAGCTGCCGTGCAGGAACGCTGCGGTGATAATGCGCCACCATTGATGGTTTACTAGCACGGCGTCGGGCCACAGCGCCCCACGTTGCAATACGAGCTCCATCGCATCGCCACCATTGAACGCAGCGGAGCCCGCGATTGAAACCTCCCACAGGTACGCAATGACGTTGACGAAGACCAGAGATCGGGTGATCACGCTACGCGGACCGTCACCATTCTCGCGAGTTCGAGTGAAATCGCGTGGGAAGATCCGTTGACGCGAACGGTGACGGGACCACCGAGCGGCGCTTTGTGCTCGACGGAGACTTCCACTCCGGGGCGGATGCCGATGTCGGCAAGATAGCGTAGGATCTCCGGCAATTCTTCCGTGACGCTCTCGATACGCGCATGCGTGCCTTCAGGCATCTGCGCAAGCGGTTCACCGAACGCCGGCGGATCGGTCAAGTCGCGCGGTGGAATCGGCTGGCCGTGCGGGCACGTGTTCGGATTCTCGAGCAATTCCATCAGCCGCGTTTCGACCCGATCGGAAATTGCGTGTTCGAGCATGCAAGCTTCCGTATGCACCTCATCCCAGGGCATGCCGAGCACATCGGTGAGCAAACGTTCCGCGAGCCGGTGCCGGCGCAACACGCGAACCCCAACTTCAAGACCCTTACGCGTTAATTTCACTTCGCCGCGTCCGACCTGCTCGACGAAGCCGTCCTTCGCGAGCTTCTTCAACATGCCTGAAACCGATGCGGGCGCGACGCCGAGCGACGAAGCAAGGCCTGACGTTGTTACGCCCGGCCCTTCTCGTTCCAATCGGTAGACGGCCTCGAGATATTCCTCGATGGATTCCGCGAAATGGCTGTGTCCCGACATCGTTACCTAGGACTTCGCGAACGGCGACGCGGGTTCCGTGCCGATCCGCCCGTGCAACGCTTGCTTTGCGATAGGGTCCAAGAACGTTATGTCGACGGCCTGATGTACGAACCGATGCAACGCGTCCATCCCCATCTCCCTCGCGACATAGGCATATTCTTCGGTGATTGACGTTCTGAAAAGCGTCGGATCGTCGGCATCGATCGCGATGATAAGTCCCGCGGCATCCAGCTCCCGAAGGGGGTGCGGCTGCTCGCGCGACGCGACTCCCGTGAGGAAATTCGACGTCGGACAGACTTCGAGCGGAATCCGCCGGTCGCGCAGCAACTCCATGACCGCCGGATCCTCGAGCGCCCGGATGCCGTGGCCGATACGCTGAGCACCGAGCACTTCAACCGCATCGCGCACGCTTTGCGCACCCGCGGCTTCACCCGCATGCGCAACCACGTTCAACCCTTGCGCGCGCGAAAACGCAAAGACTTCTTCAAAAAGCGGCGCGGGATGGCGCGCTTCGTCACCACCAAGCCCGATACCGATGACGCCCCCACCCGCAAGGTCCACTGCAATACGCGCCGTACGCATCGCCGATTCGGCACCGAAGTTCCGCGTCACGTCGACGATGAGCGAAAACGTCGACCCATGAACCGCGTTAAGTTCCGCCACGATGGAACGTATCGTCGCCGGCACATCGAGATTCGGATTGAAATACGACCAGACCGACGGCGAAACGAAGAGCTCGCCGTAGACAACGTTTTGTTTTAGTGCGTCCGCAACGAACTCACGTGCAAGGCGCGCGTAGTCGTCCGGCGACGCGAGCGCTCGACTGACCGCCGCAAACGTGAGCAAGAACTCGCCGAAATCCGCAAAGCGGTAGACCTCGTTCGGATCCGTCGGGCCGGGAATGTCCCCACCTGGCCGATATCGCGTCGAAATCCGGTAGCGGCGAGCGAGTTCGACAAAAGTCTCCGCCCGAAGCGCACCTTCGAGGTGGCAATGA
>JAMXLG010000320.1 GCA_024281135.1 Vulcanimicrobiia bacterium
CGGTAAGCGATTCGTGCATTTTGCCTCATGGAAGCAGCACTACGCTCTCTATGCAATGAACGACGCCGTTCGCGCGGAGTTCAAGGACGAGTTGTCGACGCAAGACGTCGACGGCAGCACGATTCGCTTCCGTTATTCGGATCCGGTGCCCGAAGATTTAATCGAGCGCCTCGTTCGCTTTCGCGCTTCGCTCAAATAGTAGGGACGCGCTGTTCTGCGTTCACTGCCCCTGCCGTTCGGTGCACCATTAGGCCGAATGGGTCAAGCCCTCGCGAGCCCTGCCTCTCTTTAACAACTCGGATAGACGTTCTATGCTCTACCCATGAGTACCGCACGGACGTTCGCCATGCTGGGCGTTGGCCTATTGGCGGCGGCGTGCGCGCCGAAGCCGGCAACCGCTCCCACGCTGCATCCGGAGAATGTCTCGTGGGGAACCTATCAGCATTCCTCCGACCGCAACGCCGTCTTCCAAAACTACAGTATCGCCCACGATTGGTCGTATAACGCCAAGGCCAAGATCAACAGCGGATTCGCTCTCGTCGGCAACAAGCTGCTCTTCACGACGTTCTCGCGCAAACTGGTGGCCATCGACGTGCGCAACGGTCACGAGCTCTGGCAAGCGCAAGTACCCAATATCGCGATGTCGACGCCGATCGTGGCCGGTAGCACGGTATACATCGGGACCGGAAAAAACGGCGTGCTTCCGCGCACCCTAATGGTGAAGCTGCGCTTTCCACGTGAACGCGTGTGGGGAGTGCCGGCCGGTGACGAAATCGCAGCATTCGATCTACGAACCGGCGCGCCGCGCTGGACGTATCACACCGTTGGTGAGGACATGCCGTCGCCGGTCTACGATAACGGGCGTTTGATTTTCGCGAACGGTGATTCGCACGCGTATGCACTTCGCGCGGACACCGGAGCGTTGCTCTGGTCGACCGACATCGGCGCCATTTCCACCATGTCGAATGCGGTAAGCACAGGTGAAGCCGTCGTCGTAGGAGTCTGTGCCGACGGAATGCGCGACAGCAGCTCCGTCGCCTTGGATTCTTCCACCGGCAAGATTCTTTGGCGCTCGCAATACGGCCATTGCGATGCGACACCGACGTACGCAGGCGGCAAAGTTTTCGTCTCTGACGTTTCACCGGGCGATACTTGGCTGCAAGGCCGGCCCCTCGTCGCGGCGCTCGATCCCAAAACCGGAAAACCGTTCTGGACGTATCGTGCTGCGAGGCAGGGACTTTGGAGCATTGTCGGTTCAGAAGAAGCCGCTGTCGCGGGAGCGTATGCGAACGGTACGTACTATCAAGCGACGCCGTTCACAGACGAGCTGATCGCGTTTGACGCATCGACGGGAAACGTGCGCTGGTCGTTTCACACCGCCGGACCCGCCAAAATGAGTCCCGTGATCGAGAACGGTCGAGTCTATATCGGCGACACGGCCGGCATCTTCTACACACTCGATGCATCGAACGGCAACGTTCTCGAGTTGCGCTCGTTCAAAGAGCCCTTCAGCGTAACGCCACCAATCATCGCCGGCCAAAAACTCATCATCGTAAACGGCACAAACGTCCACGCAATCCCCATCACCGGCCGCCCAATCCTAGCCGAACCCGTAGGCTGGGGCATAGCCTCCAACGCCCACCAAAAAATGGACGACTCTTCTCAGTAACTCGGGTCCGCAGCTCGGCACAAGTAAAAAACCTGCGAGATTTTTCCGGAATCAAGGAGCCGAGGCGCCGAAGCGGACTACAGTCCGTGAGGCCCGAGGCGACGCCGAGTCCGGGAAAATCTCGCAGGTTTTTCTGGGGTGGCTGGATTCGAACCAACGCATGGCGGAGTCAAAGTCCGCTGCCTTACCGCTTGGCTACACCCCATTGGTTTTGGGCCAACGTTAGCGTGGCACAGCCGCCTACGATACTACGCCTAGTTTCGGGTCCCTGTTAAGCCTCCAGTAATTTTGGAGACGGCGGGGATTTCGAAGAGCTCTCCGCGAGCGGCTCGCTGACTATACCGTATTGCGAAGACGAGCCATAGGACGAAGAGCGCAACATCGATGAGCATCGCGAGGACGTAGATCCAAATCGTCGCGACCACGTTGGTCACCAAGAGACTGATGACTAACGGCCACACTAACGCGACAAGCGCCGTGAGAACGGCGAGATTGCCGAACCACAGCGCTTGGCGAAGGTGATACTGGTACCAGGTCGAGGCGTCAGGCCGGGGTGCGATGCGAGCGTAGATAGCGAGCGGCCAGACGAGGTAGGCGACAGAAACGACCTGCGGTTCCGCGACGACGCGGGATGCTGGGGTTTCTATCGGGCAGCGATCAGGCGCTTCGCGCCGATGTAGCGCGTGTGCCAGTAAGGGTCGTTTAGGCTCGAGATCGAGACACCTTGGCTCGAGCTCGCGCTGACGAACTTATTATGACCGAGATAGATTCCAACGTGCGACGGACCTGGTGCGTAGGTTTGGAAGAATACGAGGTCACCAGGTTTCATGCCGCCGACGATACGGTGGCCGGCATCGTACTGAGCGTCCGCGGTGCGCGGAAGCGAGATGCCGAGCATGGCGAACACGTGCTGGACGTACCCAGAGCAGTCGAAGCCGCTCGTCGAGGTCCCACCGAAGACGTACGGGACGCCGATAAACCGGAGGGCGCTCTTCGTGAGCTGCCGCGCGATCTTCGTGGTCCGCGCGAGCACGCCGCCCGCAAACGACCGGATCTCACCGCTCTTCTCGCCGTGTTCGTTCTTCGAGCTGGTAACGATCAAGTGAGCCGTCCACTCTGCCACATCGGGGCTCTGAACGGCGGAATCAGAAACGGTAGTCTGCGTGTCCTGGATATTCGCCGGGGATTCATCGGCACGCGCTATGGCGAAGCCAGAGCCGGCGAGCAAAAGGGCGAAAACCCCTGCAGCTAACGCTTGACGCAAGAAAATGCTCCTCTTTCACTCACTTACGAGGTTAGCTGACGGGTTCGGGCTGAAAGATCGCCCTAGGACCGACCGGTCCACTCACCCCTACCTTGGGAGTCCCCCGCTCCGGCACGCTAAGCCGGATTCAGTGATCTTGTGCAGGCGTAGTTACGGCCTAAGTACAGTAAGAAGATTAAAAAAGATTAAGCTTTACTGTACAAAGCCGTTTGTTATGGGCCATAAGGTTTATCGAAATCTTCTCATCTCCTTCCACGTTCTTACACTGCTGTTACAAACGTGCGGCAGCTTGCTCGATTTCGCTTGCCAACCGATTCGCGACCGCCTCAATCTGAGCCCGATCGTCGCCCTCAGCCATGACCCTTATTAGGGGTTCGGTTCCCGACGGACGAATCAGTAGTCGCCCGGAGCCCTGGAGAGCAAGCTCCGCGGCGGAAATGGCTGCCAGCACGTCGTCGTGCTTCAGCACATCCTTGTGCGGTGTGCGGACGTTGACGAGAATCTGCGGTGCAACGACCACATCCGCTATGAGATCGTGCAATCGTGTCTTTGAATCTGCGACTATCCCGAAAAGCGTCATTGCCGTCATCGGTCCATCACCGGTTGTGTTGCGCCGCATATCTATGACGTGTCCGGACTGCTCGCCACCGAGAACGAATCCACCGGCGCGCATTTGTTCGAGAACGTAGCGATCGCCGACAGCTGCGCGAAGCAGGTGCATTCCGTGTTTTTCAAGCGCTCGTTCGAAGCCGATGTTGCTCATCACGGTACCAACGATGGTGTCGCCTGGTAATTCGCCTTGCGCATGGAGATCGCGCCCGATGGCGTACATGACGTGATCGCCGGAAACGACCTCGCCTTCCTCATCCACAAACAATGCCCGGTCGGCGTCCCCGTCAAACGCGACGCCGATTACACTTTTCTCGCCTGAAGCAATAAGCTCGCGAACCTTTGCTTGCAGTCCATGCAGATGTGTTGCCCCGCATTCGACGTTGATGCGCGATCCGTCGTTTTCGCAGTTGATTTCGGTGACGGTCGCACCCATCTTCCGAAACGCGTACGGTGCAATTGCATATGCAGCTCCGTTGCCGCCGTCGACGACCACGTGCAATCCGCCGAGCTGCGCGCCGGTGCTGTAAAGCTCTTCATAATAGTGCTTTGCGATGTTTTGGGATAGTCGTGCAACGCCGATGTCGATCCCGGTCGGGCGCGCGAGCGTTTCGCTAATGACGAGTTGCTCGATCTCTTCTTCGCTTTCATCGGAGAGCTTGAACCCGTCGGGACCGAAGAATTTGATGCCGTTGTCGGCGATGGGGTTGTGCGACGCGCTGATCATGACGCCCGCCGCAGCGTTCTCTGCAACGGTGACGCGCGCGATAGCCGGCGTCGGAACGATCCCGATTGAAACCACATCGCGTCCGACTGACGTAATGCCCGCGGTTATTGCCGCTTCGAGCATCGTCCCCGAGAGCCGCGTGTCGCGTCCAACGATGACGGGACGGTGACGATCGCTCGAATGCGCGAGCACCGTTGCGCCGGCGCGTCCGATACGAAAGGCGAGTTCAGGCGTCAACTCGGTGTTGGCCACACCACGCACGCCGTCGGTTCCAAAGAGTCGACTCACGGTTTTTTGGATGCTCCCATTCCTTTGACAAAATGCACGCGAACGCGTACTAAATCCGGTGCGACCTCAAGCCCCGCCACTTCTTGCCCAAGCGAGTTCACGGGAACCGGACGGACCATTGCATCAAGCACCGACGGAGTTTGCGCGAGCGGGACGTCGAGGACGACGGCGCTCACTTGCGACAGCAAGCTGGTTGGACCATGGACAGCGACATCCGCAGGTTGTTGTTGGGCATCGCTAACGACGATGTCGGTGCCCGCATTTCCCGAGTAGTGCATCGAGAGCGAGAAGTTATGCGCCTCGATGCGTTCGATTGACAAACTTTCCGATGCGGGGCTCAAGCTCTTCACGACGATGTTCGGTGCGACGAGTTGAATCGGTACGTTATAGACACCGGCGCCCTTATACGCGAGATCGAGTACCGCTTTGACTTCCTGCGGGTTGACGGGTGGTTCGCCACGCTTTGCCGCAACCGTAACGATCGCTTCTTTGTCGGTGAAATGCGCGATTTCTCCCATCGGTAAATTCACAGCGGTGATCGGGACGGTAATCTGTTGATCGAAATGCGCGAGTGCGGGATTCGCGGCAAAACGAAAATACGCCCAGCCGACGATTGCGAGCGCGAGCGAAAGAATTTTAAGTCCGAAGTTCTTTCGGATTATCACCACGGACGTTGCCCTCGGATGTGCGCGCTGGGGCGAGACGCCCGCGCAAATGTGAAACGAGATCGTTATTGACGAAGCGTCGGCGGTCACGCGGTGCTCGCGTGACGGCGAGAAGCATCTTCACCAGGCGCGCCTCTTCCTCGACGGGCCGCGTGAGTTTGCCGTCGCGGGCGATCGAGATTGCGCCGGTCTCTTCGGAGACGACGATTACTACTGCGTCGGTTTGCTCCGTCAATCCGACGGCAGCGCGATGGCGCGTACCGATGCGCCGTTCGGAGAGTACTTGCTCCGCAAGCGGAAGAAAACACCCAGCCGCTTCGATGGTATTTTCGCTGACGATGACCGCACCGTCGTGCAGCGGTGAGCGCGGATTAAAGACAGCGAGCAACAGTTCCGCGGAGAGTTGACCGCCGATCGCGGTGCCGCTCTCGATGAACTCTTTCAAGCCGCTTTGTTGCTCGATGACGATCAACGCGCCCAGTTTGTTGCGCGAGAGTAAGAATGCCGTACGCGCAAGCGTTGCAATGCCCTTATCTTCGGAACGGTTCCGGTCGGCGGTGTCTTCGCCGATGTGAAGCAATCCGCCGCGACCGATTTGTTCGAGCGCGCGGCGCAACTCCGGTTGAAAGACAATCGGAAGCGTCACTGCTGCGCCGATGACGAGCAGATTCAGAATGGTGCCGAGCAAATAGAGTTGCAGCAGTTTGGCAATACCGAGCAAACCGACGAGCACGAGCACGCCGGTAAGAATCTGCACCGCACGCGTTCCGCGGATCAACAACAGCACGTAGTAGATCAGCACCGTCGTCGCGGCAACGTCGATTATGTCAGTGATGCCGACGTACGAATGGATCGTATTAAGGAGCGACATGATGCTTCTCGATCAGCGCCTCGAGCACGCGGTCCGGCGCGATCTCGGGCGCACGTAGTCCGGCGCTTGCGATCGCGGTCCACCACGGAAGCGGCAATGGCGACAGCAATTCGTTCACGCGCTCGGCACCGAATCGCGCAAGTTCCACATCAATCAAGGCAAGGATAATATCGGCGGGAGACCGGTCGAGATTCCACTCGACGACGACCGCTTCAAGGATCGTTTCGCAGGAAAGGATGCCCGCAGGGCGGCCCGGTCCACCGAGGGCGTCCGCGATGGCGGGCAAGGCTTCGGCAACGTTCGGGCGTATGGCAAGAGCAATGACCGGTGTTTCAAAGACCGTTGCCCCGGCTTGCGTCTCGAGCGATTCTGCGCTCGTGCCTTCGATCAACGCATACGAGCGATTGAAGGCACTACTGTCCTGCCAGGTGACGCCGGCGCCGTTACGACGCGCGAAATCGCCGAGCGATGAACGTCTGTCCTCGCCTGCGATGGAGTTGTAGCGAACGGTGAAAGCCGGCACGATCCTCCTAACATCGTTACACGCGAACGCCGCCCATTCTTTGTAATGAGCGAATTGCGCCGCGCCCTAGTCGTCTCTACCGGCAAGAACGCAGCTTGGGTTTCATTGGATGGCGAAATCGTGCCGCGGCTGGCCCAACTACGCCGCCAGACCGGTAAGCGCTTCATGCCGGTGCCGGGTGACGTGGTGTTCGTGCGGATTCTCGAAGACGAAAAAACGGTTGTCGATCGCATCGAACGGCGTACGTTCACGCTCGAACGCCGCACGAGCGAAGGACGTTCGAAAATCATGGCCGCGAACGTCGACACGCTCGTCACTGTCACTGCCCTTGCCGATCCGCCGCCGCGTCTCGTCACGCTCGATCAGCTTCTTGCCTTCGCGGAACTGGAGAACATCGCCGCAGTGGTGGTACTCACAAAACCTGATTTGGCTTCCGAGTCCACACGCGATGAACTCGTCTCGCTCTACGAAAAGCTCGGCTATCAAACGATCGTCGTCAATCCGAAAGCCGGCGAAAATATCGCGGGACTGCGCGCTGCGATCGACGGACGCCACGCGTTGCTTTCCGGTATCTCCGGCGTCGGAAAGAGTTCGATCTTCAAAGCCCTGGGCGGCGACGCGAGCGTCGGAGAGGTCTCTCGTTATGGCCTCGGCCGTCAGACCACGTCGGCTGCTCGCTTGTATCGCATGGGCGACGGCTTCCTTATAGATAGCCCAGGGG
>JAMXLG010000321.1 GCA_024281135.1 Vulcanimicrobiia bacterium
AGGCTGCGGCGCTTTTCGCGATGCACCAGGAGGGCGTATGAAACAGCACCTTGCGCTCGTAGGATTCATGGCTGCGGGCAAGTCGACGATCGGCAAGAAACTTGCGCGAAAGTTGAAGGTTGCTTTCTTTGATACCGACGAGATCATCGTCAAAGAACACGGCGACGTCTCGGATATCTTTTACAACGAAGGTGAAAAGGCGTTCCGCTCATACGAGCTCGATGCCGTCTCACACGTGTTCGATGACGGCGAACCAGGCGTTGTCGCGCTTGGTGGCGGAGCGCTCACCCACGAGCCGACGTCGAAGCTGTTGAAGAAGCGAGCTTATTGCGTGTTCATCAAGGTTTCGCCGGAAAAGGCCGCGGAGCGTATCCGCAACAGTCCGCGCATCCGTCCTCTTCTCGGCCCGACGCCGGCCCTCTCGAAGATCAAAGAACTCTATACAAAGCGCATGCCGCAATACGCGCACTCGGATTTCGTGGTGGAGGCGGACGGCATGTCGACTACCCAAATCGTCGATACGATCGTCGAGTGGCTGCACAAGAAGAAGATCGAGATTTAATTGTCAACACCGATCTAGGCTATCCGGTCTGCATCGGCTACGACGCGCGCCCGGCGATCGCGACGTTCTTGGAACATCGCGAGCAGCCGTGCATTGTCGTCGCGGACGCGAATCCGAACGTCGTGCGGCTCGCGCAAGATATCGCGCGCGTGAAAGGCTCGCGGGGCCTCCGCACGTTCCCACTCGGGGAATCGCGTAAGCGGCTATCGACGGTCGAACACGTACACGAGGCGCTGCTGGAAGCAGGTGCGGATCGCGGGACGCTGGTGATCGGGGTCGGCGGAGGCGTCGCAAGCGATCTGTTCGGATTTGCTGCTGCGACCTATATGCGCGGCGTACCTTATGTGCACGTTGCGACGACGCTCGTAGCAATGGTTGATGCTGCGATCGGCGGGAAGACCGGCGTTGATCTGCGCGGTGGAAAGAACATCGCAGGGCTCTTTCGCGATCCCGTCGCCGTCTTCGCGCACATCGATGCGTTGCAGACGCTCCCATACCGGCAACTACGCGAAGGTCTCGCCGAAGTACTGAAAGCTGCAGTGATCGAGGGTGACGCGTTTTACGAGTCGATCGAAACGCTCGCACCGCATCCGTTCTGGCGCTGGCCTTGGCTCGAGATTGTAGCCCAGGCTGTGAAAGTCAAAACGATGATCGTCGCCGACGATCGTGAAGAGGCCGGCATGCGTGCGCTGCTCAACCTCGGGCACACGTTTGGCCATGGGCTCGAGACGGCGAGTAATTATCGCGTTTCGCACGGCGTCGCCGTGGCCCTCGGGCTGCGCGCTGCGGGATTGCTTGCGATGCGTACGGGGCGGTTTTCGGAAGAAGAACATCTGCGCGTGCTTGCGACGATGGCGCTGCTCGGGATGCCGCTATCGACGTCGGTCGATGCAGACGATGCATTTGCGGCGATGCAAAGCGACAAGAAGAAGCGCCACGGAAAACTGCGTTTCGTACTGCCACGTGCGATCGGCGACGTCGAATACGGCGTAGAGGTTCCCGACAGATTCGTCAAGAGTGTGCTGACGCGACTGCAGCATTCACCCGAATCCTTCGGTTAAATGCGTGTCGTAGATGCACTGGCGGCGATTCGCTCGCCGCGTTTCGATCTCCCACTAACTTACGACGCGCGCGATCTTCCGCTCCGGATCGGCGACGTTGTCCGCGTTCCGCTTGGGAATCGCGAAGTCGTCGCCTTCGTGGTGTCCGACGTGCGCGATGTAGCACTAGATGCGAAGGTGAAACCGGTCATCGAGAAACCCGACGTTCCGCGCGCGTTCGACGAGACCGGGTTGTATCTCGCGCGGTTCATTGCGGACTATTACCTCGCTACGCTCGGCGAGGCACTTTCCGCGGTCGTGTTATCTGCAGCTGTACCGCGAATGGTCGACTCTTTCGCACGCACTGTAGCTCAGCCGAACCCGCAGCGGTATCCCTCTGTGCCGGCGCGTCTCGTCCGGCTCGTCTGGGAAGATCTGCAGGATGGTTTTGTCCTCGAGGCGCTATTGCGTCATCCAGACGCGCGACGAGCCGGCGACCGGAGCGCGCTGTTGCGCCACGTACAAACGCTGGTGCGCAGCGGTGAATTGCGTCGGGAGCGGCGTTTAGTCGATCCGAAAACGCAAGAATACCGGATTCGCGTCCTCTACCCGCTCGACGGCGCAATTCGTGGGTCGAAAGCGCAGGCGCTGCTCGACTTCGTAAAGGAGGCGCCGGGCGTTCCGCGCGCCGATGCGTTGCTCGCCGGATTTTCCAATGCCGTGATCGCGCGAGCCGTCAAAGCCGGCGCAGTGGAAGAACGCGAAGTGTCACCCGCACACGCGCGCGCGCGGACCGTGATTCCCGACGCTCCGTTCGCGCCGACGAACGAGCAAGCCGATGCGTTGCGGCGTATCCACGCATGGCTTGATGCCGGGGCGTTTGCGGAAGCACTGATTCACGGCGTCACGGGCAGCGGCAAAACCTACGTGTACGTTGAGGCGATTAAACGAGTCGTGCGCGAGGGCGGACGCGCGATCGTGCTTGTGCCGGAAATCTCGCTCACGCCGCAAACCGCGCGTCGTTTCGAAGATGCCTTTGGCGATCGCGTCGCCGTGCTGCATTCGGCGCTTTCCGAGCGCGAGCGTTTCGAGGCGTGGCAGGCTTGCATGCGCGGGGAAATCGACGTGGTTGTCGGCGCTCGAAGCGCAGTCTTTGCGCCGCTAACCGACGTGCGGCTCCTTGTGATCGACGAAGCGCACGAAACATCGTACAAGCAAGATACGGTGCCGCGTTATCACGCAGTTGCGGTCGCGCGCGAACGTATGCGTCTTTCCGGCGGCCTGCTGCTTTTGGGAAGCG
>JAMXLG010000322.1 GCA_024281135.1 Vulcanimicrobiia bacterium
TATTGAGTAGTCCTTGGGTCGAATTGTTGAAATACGGATTGGTGATCGGCGTTCCCGGTGTCGGCAACGCTGCGCAGGCAGCCGGTGCCGCAACACCCGGGCTTGGGTTGCCCGCAGCGTCGGCGCCACCGGAGCAGTAGAACGGCGAACCGCCGCCGCCCTTTGTCAACACGTTATAATTCGCAATGGCTTGGTTTACCGCGTTCAATTGATTGTTACCGAACCAGTTCTGGTATTGAACGCGCGCGAACGTATAGGTGATGGCTAGCTGCGTCGAGAGACCGTCTTTTGCAAAGTCGCCCTTGGTAAAGGCGAACTCTGCACCTTCGGAACGGAAGTTGCCGACAGGCGCTTGCGTGACGAAGTTCGGACCGAGGTACGATTGCTCTTGATAGCCATATGTCCAGTTGTAGAACGGGGTGAGCTTCACGCTCATATCCGTTCCTCGAAGATGGTGCTCCCACGAGATATCGGCTTGCGTGGCACTCATCGCTGGGATGGGATGGAACGGCGAGGTGAAGCCTAGTGGCAATGTAGCGTTCCAAGTATTCAACGAATTACCTGAGATGTTCAGGTACTGTACCGATGCCGAGATTGGCGGCTGCGTGAAGCGTCCGATCGATGCGCGAAACACGGTATCAGGTGACTCCGTGTAGGTCATTGAGATACGCGGAGAGAGGTCTGCGATCGTGTACTGCGAGGGCGACGTGGCCGAGAACGACGGATGCGCATACCCCGCCGGGATGCCGGCCGGATAGTTGTCGGACTTCGGTAACGGCGTTCCCGCCGCGCACGACGGCGTGTAGATCACCGGCGCGGGCGGAGGCTGCCCCGGCAACAGTGCCTTGGTGAGTACTGCTCCCGACGAATTCGTGCAAACGCTGCTCGATACGATTTGCGCGTAGAAATCCGTTGCAATGCCTGGATTTGCTACGAGATCGTACTCGTAGTTTTCATAGCGAAGTTGCCCGTTGATGAGGAAACGATCGCTGGGACGCCATTGATCGCTCAGAGCGACAAACGTGAACTTCGGTTTGACGGTATTGTACGTACCGCTCGCGTTGCCGTTCCACAGCGTGGCCCATTGCGCACCGGCTAATGCCGCAGGACTTCCCGCAGGAGGTGCGCCGGTTGGGTTAGCTGGGGTTGCATTCGTGGGGCCGGCAACTGAGCTGCTTTGATATGAGCCGCCAGGCGCGCAGTTGGACGTAAATCCCGACTTGTTTACGGCAAGCTGACCGGTTGTGGGATCCCAGCACGAAAACGTGCCGCCACTCTCGCTAATGAGACCGATCGGTGAGGCGCCGGTGGTGAAGCCGGTATTGTTGAAGCGCACGACGTTCGCTTGCGTGTAATTCGCCGTCAACTGCAACAGATGCTTGCTGTTAATCTGGTCGACCAGCTCGATCTGTCCGCCGCCGGTATGGGTGATCAGGTCGTAATTCGCGGCGATTGCGCCCGCGCCGGGACACGGACCTACGCAGCCCAAGACGTATGTTTGCAAGGAATTTTGGGCACCCGATTGGGTCCAGTCTGAGAAGAACGTGTACCCGAAGATGCGCGCAAACGCATTGCTCGAGAACTGGTGCGTGTACTGCAGTTTGATGATGCCCGTGTTATTGAAGATGCCGTCGCGATTATCTGCAGGAATTTCGGCATTGGGCTGACGGTTTGGATTACTATCCGGCTGGAAGTAGTTCTGTGTCGTCAGTCCCGCGATCGGCGTTCCGAACGGTGCGTTGTACACGACCGCGTCGACATACGCGGGGAAGTTGCTATTCGGCGTCGGCGTACATGCAGCGCCGTTTAATTGGGTGCTTGTCTGCGGGTTGCAGTACTGGCTCCCAAACATGGTGAGTGTGGAAATTCCGTATCCGCCGATGTCGTTGAACGAGCTATAGTACTGCGTGTTCAGCATCGACGAGCTACCGAGAAGTTGGATGTCATCCGACGTCCCGTTCTTTTGAGGGATACGGAAGTGGAAGTTCGCGACGTTTTCGCGGTTGGCGATTTGCGCAACGTTGATCCCGTTCGGCACCACGATTCCGGGGTAAGGAATGTAACAATTCGGCTGAACGGCGCCGGTTGTTCCGCTAATAAGATCGGCTTGATAGTACGTTGCCGGACCTACCGCCGGTAGCACTCCGCCGCCCCAGAGCGGGTTTGGATCCAACGTTGTTCCAGGCGTACATGAATCGGCAATAGAGGGTATTCCGGATCCAAACGTGCCTCTTGCGACGTTGCTCTGACCGGTATAAACGCCGTTCGGATCGTTTGTCCAGGTACCGCCGTTGTCATTGTTTAGCGGACGGAAACCTTGGTTGTATCCGCTCAAGCCGACATAGTAGCTGAAGCGGCGATCCGGCGTCGCGCCGCCCGCCTCAACTTTCGCTTGGTGGTAGTACGTCGGTGCGCCGACGCCACCGGAGAGATCGAGATACCCAGGATACGTACCGGTCTTGAAGACCTGGTTGATGAATCCCGAAGTACCCGAAGAAGCCGACGACGACGGACCGCCGCCGGTGTAGACTTGCAGCTCTTGCAATCCGAGGTTCGACTCGGTCGAAGAGTTGTAATTGTCGAACGCGCGGTTTACCGGAATACCGTCATACTCGAATCCGGTAAAGAACGACTGCGAACCGCGCACGTATGTTGATTGGTTCCAGCCCATGCCCCCCGCAGGGACGAGTGCGCCGGGAACCGACGAAATAGCCGAGTAGGCACTGTTCAAGTTACCACCGCCGCCGAGGGCACTCGACGTGGTGATTGCTTGAGAGTTGACACTGTAGATATCCGAACCGACGCCTGACTTCACCAAATTGCCGGCAGAGGTTGCCGACACTTTGGCAATCGTTTTCAGTGCCTTCTGTAAGCGGAAGGACAGCGTCAGTTGGTTGTCTGCGAAAACGGTAACGCCCGCGTATGAAAGCGGGGTGTATCCGTCCTTTTCGATCGACACCGTATATGTATCCGGTGCCAAGGAAAGGAAGTTGAACTTTCCTCCTGCGTCCGTTGTTGAGGACGCACTTTGTGAAGCCGAGACGATTCTAACAGCCGCCCCGGCGACAGGAGCTCCCGATTCATCCGTCACTGTGCCGGTGATGCCACCGGTCGTGCCCGCCAGTGCCCATGTTCCCTGGCTTGCAAAAACGATGGTCAACATCAGCGCTAGTAAAGGATGCCGGAACGCGTATCGCTTCATGCGTTGGGATCCTCTCAAGTGAAGTGTGAGTGACAAAGCCGACACCCGTCGGCTCACAGACGGACTCCACGCAAGAGCGGGAAGCAACCTTTCCTATCTTATGAAAACGACGGATAGTTGGCACCGTTAATTTTAATTTATAACGCGGCGCGCTAAGATACGCGATGTGATCATAATTTCACGGCTTTTTTGAAACCTAGCGTTACTTTTCCGCGGTAATGTTCATTACATAGGTGCCACATGGTGTTGACACTCGACCTTCCAACCACTGAAAGGTACGTTCGCGCGATGCTTCGGCGCGCACGCAATCTCGAGCGGCTGTCGATGTTGCCGGTCGTCACGCCGCTGTGCGCCGCGCTCGACGAGGAGCATCCGATCGCGATGGTGCGCATGCTTGCTGAGATGTCGTTTGGTCCTAATCCAGGCGACCGCCAGTTATATGAGCTCGTGCGCGCCTGTGACCTCGACGCAACGATGACGCAAGATGGACTCTCGAAGCAATACGGTCTCTCCCGGCGTCAGTTCTTCCGTAGGCGCGCGCTGGCCGTACGTTCGATCGCCCATCGCGTGCGCGAGCTTCTACGGGGCGTCGATGTTTCCGCGCAACCCGCGCGTGGAGCGGATGTCCTGGTCGAAAATGCGATCTCCGAAACGGAGCCGGAAACAGTGTTGCGGCTCTATCCGGTTCTCGATACGCAAACGAAGCAGCGCCACACCGCTGCCCTCTTCCGCGCACGGCTGGATTCCGGTGAATACATCGCGCTTGCTAGCGCCATGGACGCGCCGCAAGAGCATCGCGCGGTTGCGTTAGCACTTGCTGCGCAATCGCAAACGATCGCCGGCGAAGAAAGTGAATCTACCGCAACGCTATCCGAATTGCGCACGATGGGTCATGCAAGCGACGATGGCGAGGTCCGTTTCGAACTCGAGTTTCACAACTTTATACGCGCGCGTATTCGAGGCTACGTCCATGGTATGCGCAGCGCGGCCGAGCGCATGCGGCGACTTGCCCCTTCGCGTTCTCGCTTCTCGTCGCGTGCCGAACGTGCCATGGTCGAAACGGAGCTGAGCGAAGGACGGATTGAGGACGCGCGCCGCGATGCTACCGCACTCGAGTCGATCGCGCTTCAGGCCAGCGACCTTCGCAGCGTCGCATGGTGCAGGATGTTTGACGCATTGCTCGGCCTGCGTACGGGCTCGGTCGAAGATGCGCAGACGTCGGCCTTACTCGCCGATGCAGCGCTCTCGCACGTTCATCCCGACGCCTCAATCGCCCGCGCGATAACGGGTGAAATTTCGTTACATACCCATCGCCCGTGGTCGGCGCAAGATATTATGGCTGCCCGCCCTCGCTTCGCGTGGGATCGTACGCTGATTCTCGTCTGGGTAGCGCGTCATCTCCTCGACGAAGGCGAGATCGCTCGGGCGGAAGCGATGGCCGAAGAGGCGCTGACGATCGCATCGGTTCGTGAATATAACGCCGTAGCCGGCCTCGCTGCAGCGACACTCGGCGCGGCACTTGACGCGCGGGGCACGACCGACGCCGCGCAACGCTGGTATCGTCACGCGCTCTCGGTTTCTGCCGCGAACGGAAACGTACTCGACGCGATGCACATGTTCGCAATCCCAGGTCTCGCGCAACGCGAGTTCGGTCCGTTCGAAGACCTGCGCATGGTGGCAGCGGCGCTTGCCGAGCGCATCGACATCGGCTATCCGCTCGAAGTGGGCGGCGTACCGGGTTCGGATCCCGCGCTCTGCACGTACCTCGAAGCGTTGTTGCGCTTCGCACGCGGAGAGGGACTCAGCATCTTGATGGCGGCGACTGCCGCGTTCAAGCAATCCGTACCGCGACGGTTCGCGCAATTCGTGCGCAATGCCGCCGACATCACTGCGGTCATCTTGCTCGGCAGCACTATGGTGCTTCCGCAAAGCGAACGCACCGAGTTCGCGCATCAACTGCGCGTCGCGCTCCAGCTCTCAGGTATCACCGAGCCGTCAATGCCGATCGCGAGATGAGCGGCGACACTTCGGAAGCCTATCGGATGGGCGCCGCGATGCACTACGCGTTCGGTTCGTTCACCTACGACGCGAAACGCGGGAAGTTGCAGTGTTACGGCGTTGACATTCCACTCAAACCAAAGACGGCCGCGCTCCTGCACTACTTTTTGCAACATCCCCATCGTGTCATCACGAAATCCGAACTCCTTGATACCCTTTGGCGCGATGAAGACGTCATTGAAGCGAATCTTGCGCAGCACGTTTTTCTTCTGCGCCAAGCGTTCACGACGTATTCGCCCGGGGAGACGTTCATCGCTACGACTTCACGCCAAGGGTACCGTTTCGTGGCCCCGGTTCAGACCGCTACGCGTAAAGCGCCGGCACGCGGTCCGTCGTGGAAGTCGTACGTCGAAGGCCGCTTTCACACCGAAGAGCGCACGGCCGAGTCTCTGCGGCGAGCTGTTGCTGCATTCGAACGCACTCTCGGTGACGACGCGATGCACGCAGCAGCGTGCGCGGGAATTGCTGAGGCGAGCGTACTCGCCGCAGAATATCTGTTCACGGAACCTGCGCCCGCCTTCGACCGTGCGCGCGCGATGGCGCAGCAAGCAATCGTACTCGACCCCGACAACGTCGAGGCGCATAGTGCGCTCGGTGACGTTCATCTTTTTGCGGACTGGGATTTCGTCGCGGCCTACGAAGCACTAGAACGCGCGACGTGGCTCGATCCCGCAAACTCATCGAGCCGGCTGTATAAAGCGTGGTTCTTGGGAATCGTCGGAAACTACGAAGCCGCGAGTTCTGAAATCGAATCGGTCCTCGCGCGCGAGCCGTTTTCACTGCGAGCGATGACGACCTTGGCCGCCGTTGCAATGCTTCACGAAGACTTCACGACCTTGATCGACATGTCCGAAGCCGTGCTTTCGCTCGACCCGTCGCACGGCCTCATGCGCTACTATCTCATGACGGGGCTTGTGCTTTCGGGCCGTTATCGTGAAGCAATCAACGTCTACGAGTCGGCACACGGTGATCCGTACCGGCAACAGACCGCCGCGATCGCAGCATTTGCCGCCGCGCGATCCGGGGAGCGCGAATGCGCCAATCGACTCATCGCGGAATTAGAAGACCAGCAGCGATGGGCATATGCCTCACCGGTGAACCTCGCTTTCGCCTTCGTAGGTCTGGGCGACTTTGACCGCGCGCGCGATCTTCTTCGTGCGGGCATCGAGCGCCGGGATCCGTGGAGCGTCTTTATTCTCCGGCATCCGGCGTTTCAAGAGATTCCACGCATCGACGAACTTCGGCACACGATCGGTCCGCGCAAGTCCCATCAATAATTATTATCGCTGCCAACGTTTGCACAAACGAACGGTAACGAAGACCCGTGGATACAACGCTGCACCATCGACTTGATAGCCCTCGGTCGATAGAGAAGCGAGCACAGTCCTCCACAACCCGTGCTTGCTTCTTTGTTTTAGTCGGGTTCGAAGATCGCGCGGAAAATATAGGTTCCGCCCATGGGACGGCAATTGACATAGTCGGGCGCATATTCCGAAGCTTGCGCGGCGTGTAGCGCCGCAGCATCCAGAGCCTGGTTTCCCGACGACTTCGAAATGACGGTAGAAACGACAGCTCCGGTGTCCGAAAGCGTGACGGCGACAAGCACCGTTCCGTAAATCTGGTCCTTCGCTGCGGCATCGGGATAGACCGGATCGACGGCCGCAATCACGTGCGCGGGAACATTCGGATTTGCGCACGCCGAACCTGAGCCGTTGCCGCGCGTACCCGAACCATTGCCCTGCGTCTTGCCGTTTGCGTGCGGTGCGCCGTTCTCCGTTCCGCGCGGCGGCGGAATATAACGGCGTTCGGTGCGCATTTTCGGATTCAGTGCGGTCGCCTTCGGCACGTTCAACCGCAACGGAGGCGCGGCTTTGGATTCGTGCGGCGTCGACGTCGGTCGAGGCGTTGCGACGGGCTTCGGCGTGGGACGCGGCGTCGGTTTAGGCGTTGCCTTCGCGATCGTCACGGCGTGCACGCGTGCAACGATCAACCGCTCCGGTTGCTCGACGCGCGGCGGCCGGTATGAAGCGACGATCGCGCCGATGATGAGGTGAACGAGCAGCGAGAACGCAAGACCCCAGAGGAAGATCTTACGCACGTCGCTAGCCGCTTGCGACCCGTTGCCGGCGCGAAAGAAGTTCGGCGAGCTCTTCCGCAGCCCAGATCGCGTCTTCCCGATACACGCGATTCTGGTTCTTGAAGAAATTGAAGAAAATGACGGCCGTAACGGCAACGAATAAGCCCGCAGCCGTCGTTATGAGCGCTTCGCTCACACCGGCGGCGACGATTGCGGGGCTGGAATTGCCACGCAACGCAATGTCGTCGAAGGCACGAATAATTCCGAGCACCGTTCCGAAGAGTCCGATGAACGGCGCAATGACCGCGATCGTTCCGATGACCGCGAGATTCTGCTCGAACGGCCGCAGATATTTGCGCACGGCGACCGAAAGCGTGTCGTTCAGCTCGGTCTTGGTTGTGGGTTCTCGCTCGAGGCCCGCTTTGAGGATCTTGGAGAGCGCTGTCTGCTTGCGGTCGCACTCAGCAATCGCGCCTGAAATGTCACCCGCGTCAAGTCGCTGCTTGATCGCGTCGACGAGCTGCTCCGCATCGGCTCGCTGGCGGTTCAGAAAGACGACGCGTTCAAAAATGATTGCAACGACGAGAACCGAGCATACAAGCAACGCAAGCATTGCCGGGCCGCCGCGAATGAGAAAGGCTATGAAGTTGTTGAGAAGCTGCATTCAACGAGCGTAGCACCGCGAGCGCGAATCGCCGAGGAATAGACCTTCACAACTCGTTCTCGGGGACTCTCGCCCGGGGATTAGGCTACGGGCTGGGGCTCTCCGCGATCCGAGTTCACACTTTTTTAATCTTCGAGCTTCGGACGCCACGCTTTGACGAACAACCCGGGGTATTTTGCGGTGCCGCGCGCCGGACGCCGGAACAGCCACGCTATCAAGCCCATGAAGTTCGCGATGAGCACGAACTGGCGGTAGCCAAAATTTTCGAGCAATGTCGCGATGAACAGCGGTCCGACAGCGCTCAGTTCGTATGCGGTAAACGAGATTTCGTCTAGCAGAATCGAGATGATCGAGCCGAGCGTCGCGAGCAGCAGAACGAGCAGCATCAGCCACACCTGCGAGGTCCAATCAAGGAATCCAAAAATCGCGGCAACGATACTGAACGAGATTCCGAAAATGACCACGAGCGGAGCGAGCCACTCGAAGAAAAACAAGTACGGCATCGTCACCCAGCTGAACCAGCTGCCGCTTCCGAAGAGCATCTTGCGATGGATCATCATGCACTCGGAAAGATGGCGGTGCCATCCTTTACGCTGATTGTAGAGGGCTTGTGCGTTCTCCGG
>JAMXLG010000323.1 GCA_024281135.1 Vulcanimicrobiia bacterium
TCGACGCGAAATCATCGATGCCGTCGTGCAAAGGAGCGACGGTGTATGCCGTTCCCGCCGAGCACATTTACTACATGAAGGGCGAAAGCAAGTACGGTCACGTCAAGGGTGGCGAGTACATGTGCCAAGCAGCTGCCAATAGCAAAGGCTACAAGCACGCGACTTCATAGTCCCGTCATCCGCTCGTAGCCGCGCGGCGTATCAGGGATATACCGTCTTCCTGTATTGGAGGTTAATCCCGTATGCGTTTTACATCACTCTTGGTGGCTGCGGCGTTCCTTGCCGCTTCCGGTGCGGCAATGGCCGATCAGATGAGCGGCGCTTCGCCGAAGCCGACCGGTGCGATGCACTCTTCGATGAAGGGTTCATCGATGAAAAACGACCACATGAAATCAGGCTCTTCGATGAAAAGCGATCACATGAAGTCGAATTCGATGAAGAACAGCGGCCACATGATGGCCTCGCCGAAGCCGACGTCTCGCCCCTAAAGTATCAACGTGCCGGAGGCGATGGCTACGGTTTCGCCTCCGACCTTGATGCTCGAATCTTTCGGATCCGTGCGTACGTGCAGCAAGCTCCGCCGGCCCATTTTTACGCCTTGCTCGCTTACGAACGCGATGGGTTTGTCCTTCGGAAGTAGTCCGTAGCGCATCATGTATGCTGCGAGCGGACCGGTCGCGCCGCCGGTCGCGGGGTCTTCTGCAATTCCGGTTTGAGGCGCGAACATACGCGAGTACACATCGAAGTTTGTTTTCGATTCGAAGTCCTTTCGAGCGAAGACGAACGTTGCAACGGAATTTGCGGACCCCAGCGCCTGTGGAAGAAGCGCCTGCTGCAGTTGCGCGCTATCGACTGCTTCGGGCGATCGCAAGCAGATGCACAATAGCGGACTCCCTGCCGACACGAAACACGGTGTAATACCCGCTTGCATGTCATCCGGATCGAGAGCGAGGAGGTGCGCACAAAACTTGGGATCGAGGGTTTCGTAGAACGTGATCGGCGGCGTGGTAAGCCAAAAGAGCTTGCCATTGTGCTCGATTGCAACGAGGCCAACTTGCTCTTCAATGAAGAACGCTGCTCCGAGGTTCTTCTCTGCGCTCAGGACCGATGCGGCGCCAATCGTCGGATGACCCGCAAAGGGAAGTTCGCGACGCGGCGTAAAGATGCGCGCTTTAGCAGCCGCTTCGCCGTTCGTCGGCGATGAGAGAAATGCGGTCTCGGAAAGATTGAACTCTGCTGCGATTTGCTGCATCTGCGTCTCGGAGAGGCTGTCAGCCTTCGGTACAACTGCGAGCGGATTACCTTGAAACGGTGTATCCGTGAAAACATCGACGATGACATAGTTGACCATTGCACCCTGATTGTAGCGAATGTGGACAATAGAGACTTATTGCCGTTCCAGATGAAGGACGCTCAGTGTACTGATCCTCCCGCCTGGAAGGATCGCCACAGCGCTGATATCGTTCGGATGCGCAGCGTCAAGGGGTATGGTGAGTGGTCCGCTGAACACCGGCGACTTTTTTGTGGGCACCGATCCATCGAGCGTATACCGAATCGTGGCGCCCGGAACATCGTCTGCAATTGTGACCTTAACTTGCGCGGCAGTCGTCGACGCTGAAACCGTGCGTACGCTCGAGGAGACGTTTGCGTACGAAACCGGTGCGTCGGACGCTACGGTAAACGTTGGGTTGGGGATGCGGAAGGGATAGCCGTGATGCGTGAGCCAGGTGTATTGAGCGCCGGCTCGTTGCGCGTACGTCGTCCAATCCCGCGGACGCGCATCGCTCCACGCGATGTCGGCGAGCGCCATCATGCGCGGAAGCAACATGTAGAAGAGCTGATCGGACGTCGGAATGTACTCCGTCCACAAATTTCCTTGCACACCGATTGCGCCCGAAGGCGGAACAACTCCGTAGACCATTTGCGGTGTTGTGAGCCCGCCGATGGCCTCGGGTTCATCGTTCTCGTCGCCTTGCAGCGCATCGAAGTACAGTAATCCATCCGGACTCATCACGGTCGGGTGCCCGGCTGCGATTGCCTTGATCCCGCGCTCCGTGCTCTGCCACGCCATGATCGCGGCCGACTGCGTCACGCCGCCGTCGAGAATCTCATCCCAGCCAATCATTCGCCGCCCGTGCGCGCGCAGAAACGCCTCGATCCGTCGATCGAAGTAACCCTGCACGGCGTCGTAAGTCGCTAGGTGCTCGCGCGCCATCAATTGGTGCACGGCAGCGCTCCGCTGCCACTCCGTCTTCGGAACTTCGTCGCCGCCGGTGTGAATGTACGTCGATGGGAAGAGCGTCATCACTTCGGTCAGCACGTTTTCGAGAAACGTAAATGTGCGATCCGTGGGACAGAAGATATGCTCGCTAACACCCCAGGTTTCGCGCACGGAAATCCGGTCGTTTCCGCACGACAGCCAGGGATACGCGGCAATGGCCGCATCGGAATGTCCCGGCATTTCGATCTCCGGAACGATCGTCACATAGCGCGCCTTTGCGTACGCGACAACGTCCCGAATTTGCGCCTGCGTATAGAAGCCACAGTAGCGCTGCGGGTCGATATCGGTTGCATCGTGGTCGCGCATCGTGCCCGCGCGACAGGAGCCGACACTGGTCAGACGCGGGTAATGCTTGATTTGAATGCGCCACCCTTGATCGTCGGTGAGGTGCCAGTGAAAGACGTTGAGTTTAAAGTGCGAGGCGACGTCGATGTACCGCTCGACGACCGAAACCGGAAAGAAGTGACGGCTTACGTCGAGATGGATGCCGCGCCAAGCATACGCAGGCGAATCGACGATTGAAACCGACGGGATTGTTGCGCCGGCCCCGCCGTAGGGAAGCAGCTCATCAAGCGTTTGCACCGCGTAATACGCACCGGCCGGCGTAGCCGCTGCGATCGTGATCCCCGTCGTGGTGACATCGAGGCGGTAGCCTTCGCCTCCGAGTGACGCGTCTTGGCCAAACGCGATTGATGCACCAACCCCGTGAGTGCGAAGGACGCCGAGCGCGCTCTCGCGCGCGTGCGCGAAGAGAAGAGAAGCGCTAGTAGCCGATGCGCTCGCCGGTAACGTGTAGACCCCACCGGATGCCGTCACGGCGTGCGGTTGCGGAACGAGCGATTGCGCGCGGACGGTCGCGGGCGCAAGGATGCTGAGGCTCACAAGCGCAACGAGAGCCGCCGTGGAGCTCAGCCACAACTTCGATCGCGAAATCCGCGAGCAACCCGACGTGTGGGAACGGCTCGCAAACTCCGACGCGCCTGCGCGTCTCGCAGCGGCGATCGACGGCGACGTCATCCTCGTGGGCAGCGGCAGTTCGCTCTTCGCAAGCCAACTCGGCGCGATCGCGTTTCGACGGCGCGGCATCAGTGCACACGCACTTGCGGCGACCGAGGCGCGCGGTGACAACCGCGCGTACCACAACCGCATCGTCATTGCCGTTTCGCAAAGTGGGCGTTCGACGGACGTACTCGAAGCGCTCGACGCTCTGCAGCCGCGCCGAACGATCGCATTGACCAACACCGCCGCTTCGCCGCTCGGTGCGCGTGCCGATTGCACGATCGACGTCGAGGCGGGCAGCGAAGTAGCCATTCCGGCGACCAAAAGCGTCTCGGCCACGATCGCGATCCTCCTCTCGGCAGCGACGCTGCTCGGCGGCGAACGTTCGCGCGATGCGCAAACGCTCATCGATACCGCGCAGACGATTCGCGCGTGGCTCGATGATTCCGCCGCAATCGAAGCGGTGAAGGCTGCCGCGCGACAAATCGCAGCGCGACGCGACGTTGTGATTCTTGGGACGGATTACGGCGCACCCGTTGCGCGCGAAGCGGCCCTGAAGTTCAAAGAAGCGACCTACATGCACGCGGAGGGCTTCGATGCCGGTGAATTCCGGCACGGAAGCGCCGCGATGGTCGACATTACGAGCGTTATAATCGGCATCATGGACGAAGACGCGCTTCGCGTGGTCGCGCGCCCTTTACGTGAAATCGCAGCGACCGGTGCGCTACGCTACGCGGTTGGAACGACGACCGTCGAAGGTGTCGAGCGTCTCGGCCCGTTGGTGCCCGACCCGTTCAACACCCTTGCGTGGCTCGTGACCATCCAAATGCTCGCGCTCTACACCGCTCGCGCTCGCGGCATTGATAGCGACGCGCCCCGCGGGCTGACGAAGGCGGTGATTACCGAGTGAACGGGCCGCGGCGAGCACTGACCCTTTGGGACTTGATCTTTTACGGCATCGTCCTGATTCAGCCGATCGCGCCCGTGCCGCTCTACGGTGTCGCTCAGCAACTCTCCAACGGCCACTTCGCGACCATCATCCTCATCGCAATGTTCGCGATGATGATCACCGCTGTTAGCTACGGTCGCATGGCGGCACTCTATCCGTCTGCGGGTTCGGCATACACGTATGTCGGCCGCGGCTTGAACGTGCATCTCGGCTTTCTGGTTGGCTGGGCTATGTTCATGGACTACCTGCTCCAGCCGCTCATCAATACCGTGTGGATCTCTGCTGCACTGCGGGCGCCGAACGTCCATTACGTTCCGAAGCTACCCTTCGAAGTCTGGGCGTTGCTGCTTGCGGTGATTTTCACGATCCTCAACTTACGCGGAATCAAGACCTCGGCACTTGCGAATCGCATTTTGCTCGCGGCTATGATCGTCGTCGTCGCGGTGTTCGTCGTGTTCGCGGTGCGCTTTTTGGTCCAGAGCGGCGGCGTGTCGAGCCTCTTCTCGACGAAGCCGTTCTACGATCCCCAGACCTTCAATTGGGGGCGGATTTGGGGCGCAACGTCGTTTGCCGCGCTCACCTACATCGGCTTCGACGGGATCACCACGCTCGCAGAAGACGCGATCAACCCCAAGCGCAATATCTTGCTCGCAACGGTTCTCGTGTGTGCGTTCACGGGTGTTTTCGGCGGATTTCTCGCCTACCTCGGCTCGCTCGTGTGGCCGAACTGGCATTTGTTCACGAACCTCGAGACGGCATTCATGGACGTTGCGAGCCGTGTCGGCGGTCCGTGGCTCTTCAACGCGATGGGCGTCATTCTGATCATCGCGGCGTTCGGCAGCGCGCTCACCGGCGGCCTCGGCGCGGCGAAACTGCTTTTCGGGATGGGGCGCGACAACGTGTTACCGCGTCGGGTCTTCGGTCATATCACGAGCGATCACACTCCGACGTATAACCTACTCATCATCGGTGCGCTTACACTCGCCGGCGCCGTCTTGCTGAACTACTACGGCAACGCATACGAGCACGCGGGCGAAATTCTGAATTTCGGCGCATTCCTGGCGTTCATGGGGGTGAACCTCGCGACGCTCTGGCAGTTCACGTTTCATCCGCAGCCGGGGTACAAACGCAACCCGCTGCTGGACACGGTGCTGCCGCTCGTGGGATTCATCTTTTGCGCGGCAATTTGGTGGAACTTGAATCCGCTCGCGAAAATCGTCGGCGGAATCTGGCTCGCCATTGGGTTCGCTTATCTCGCAGTGGTGACGCGTGGATTCCGAACGGCTCCGGTTGCGCTGGACTTTAGCGAATCGCTTGGCGAGCCTCGCGCAACGGAGTCGAAGGACAACGCATCCTTAGAGAAAATTTAATAGACTTAACGCGAGGTGACGCGCACCTCGCTAGCGTTCACGTGATCCGTCTCTCGCGGTTCACGCCATAGCGAAGACTCCTGATTCTTCAATGTGAGGGGGTTTTCGATGGCACGGAATTTACTAGCTCTGGTCGCCCTGATCGCCTTCGTTGGAACAACGAGCGGGATCGCATTATCTGCCGGCGGAGTCACAGGCACGATGCGCGGAACCGTCGTCGACGCTGCATCGAACGCCCCAATACCGGGCGCCACGGTCGAGGCGCGAGCGGGTTCCGGAACCCTGCGTGCAACGACCGATGCGCGCGGCAATTTCACGTTCCTCGATGTGCCGCCGGATACGTATACGGTGCGCGTTTCCGCGAAAAACTACGACGATGACGCCATCGCCGGTATTACCGTTTTCGGCGACGAGACACAGAACGTCGGCGTGATCAAACTCAACAAAGGGCTAAAAACGATTGCGTCGGTGAAGACGCGCAACACGAACTCTGCGTTTCAGCCGAATCAAACGATCGACGTCACCACGTTCCAAGGCCAGCGCATCGACCAGGCGTTGGGCGAACGCGGATCGACGGATTTCAATCAGCTGGTACTCTCAGCACCGGGCGTGATCCAGAACACGAATTACATGCCGGGGCCTGGGAACAGCAGCAACGCCTTTACGATTCGCGGTTCCGCTAGCGTCGAGATCGGCTATCAATTCGACGGCGTCGATTATCGCGGTTCGTTCTTCGATGAAAATCCAAGCCAATCGTATTTGAACGGCGTTGGCGGTGGTGCTGGTTCGCTGCAAGTAGTAAGCGGCGCCGGCGATGCAACGCAAGGCGGCATCGGTGCCGGCGTCGTCAACATCGTGCCCGGCCGCGGAACCTACCCCGGCAACGGATTCATCAGCTTTGACGTCGGTGGCCCGTGGTACGACCACTCGATGGCGGGTCAATACGGGTACGCAACGCCGAACGGCCGCCTCTCCGACTTCGTGTCGTTCCGCTCCACCCGTTCCGCTCCGCAGTACGCGCCCTACGGCGTCAACGTTGCGGATATATCTCAATACTACGGCACGTCGTTCAATTACGACGACGACGTCCTCAACAATTTTTACTACCGGTTCGGCAAGAACGGAAACCAACAGGTCCAGGTTCTCACCGACTGGATCGATCACCGCGCGTGGGCAAATGCGGGTGGACTCTCGTTTGCAAACTACTATCCCTACGACCCGTTCTCGCAAGCAAATTTTACGAGCGACGGCGCAGGAAACGCGATGTGGCCTAATACGACGAACGATCCGACCGGCGAAGGCTGGTATCAATCGGTAATTCCGTATGCGGCGCACGTGCCTGGTTGCACCACGTTTCCGTGCGCGAACGTTCCGCGTCCGCTTTCACCTGAACAATACGTCATCGGTCCGACCAACTTGCTGAAGATCGGTTACACGCGTCCTCTCGGCAATGAGACGTCGCTCAACACGTTCTTTTACAACTGGGGCGGATTGGTCGCAAACAATGTAACGGGATCGAGCTCGGATCTGACGCTTGGCTCTTTTCTGCCCGGATACAACTTCGCCGG
Organism: Vulcanimicrobiia bacterium; assembly: GCA_024281135.1. Next base: position 7,168 of record JAMXLG010000323.1, read on the forward strand.
TGGTCGCAAAGTGGGATTTCAGGCACAAGCTACGACGGTGGCCAGCGACAAACACACGTTGACGCTCGTTGGGAAGTTCGAGAACGGGTTCCCGTATTGGAACCAACAGAACTACGGCAACACCTGGCAGGGATTCATCGGCGGCCGCAACGTCGACGAGGCCGCGAGTAATCCATGCAACTACACGCTCACGACGCCGGTCACGTCAAACTGTTACGCGCCGGTTGGCCCGCGCGTCGAAGATTGGTACTTACCGGTCAACCCAGGGCAAGCGATGACGAACGCAACCGGTGCAAATCCGTGTATCGGACCGGCCCTCGATAACAGCTACAGCGCGAATGCGCCGACGAATGAGGGCTGCTACCTCTACAACTACATGTTCTCGCATGGGTTGTGGAAGGGAGCGTTGCCGATCATTCCGCCGACCGGCTTTGACTATATGAGCGCGGACTTCCAGCAATTCGGTATCGGATTGCGCGATCAGTGGACGCCGAATGCGCGGCTTACCCTCGACTACGGTGTTCGTTTGGACGGACAGAATCTCAAGTGGGCAGGCAACACGGCGCTCAACAAGGACTTGAACAACACCGCCGATATCGGAACGGGTTACGCCACGCTCTCGAACAGCTATCTCTACCCGCGCGTGATCGAGCCGCGCATAGCCCTCAATTACATCTTGACGCCACGCGATAGTGTGCGGTTCTCCTACGGACGGTCCGCAAGTTTCTTCTTTGGACAAACCGCCGGCACGCCGACGAACATCAGCAGCGTCGACCCGATCTTGTGGGAGATTCCGGCAAAAGACAATCCGAGCAATCCGTACTACACACCGTATGCGAATCTCACCGGCGCAGGTCCCACGTGCGGCAGCGGATGGCATCCGCCGGGCCAGGGCGCCAACGGCAACTACGTTCCGAATCCGAACGTCGTCTGGTCGGGCGCCGGGACAGTCGGAACCGTCGGCAATTACTTCCAATGTTCGAACTATGCGCAATCAGTCTATTGGGCGTTCGATCAAAACTTTGCGGCGCCGGACATCGGCGGTCAAACCGTCGCGACGTACAACAACTACGATCTTGCGTACAGCCATCTGTTCAAGAGCGGTTGGGGCATGAAGCTGACGGGATATTTCCGGCGCGGCTACGACACGTATCAAACAGTGTTGCTCAACGCCGGTCCGCCTGATCCCGTTACCGGTCAACAGACGGCAGGCTCGTTCCAAGAACGTCAAGTCGGAACGACAAAGACATATGGAATCGAGTACATGTTGACGACTCCGGATCAGCCGATTGGGTGGAGCGGATTCCTGACCATCAACTATGTCAACGCGCTTACGACCACGCCGCCGGTTTCGAACTCCGACAGTATTCCGGCGGTTGCGCAGTTCTTATATCAAACCGGCGCGCTGTTCCACGCGTCGTATCTCCCTCCGCTCTCAGCTGTCGCCGGCATTCAGTACGCGATGAGGAACGGCATCACGATCAATCCGATCTTCACTGCGAACGGCGGCATCCCGTTTGGCGTCGGAACGACTTCGTTTGGGTTCATCAACGGACAACTCTTTCAGATTCCAACCGGCAACATCGGAGCCGGCTTACCATACGCCGGTCCGGGTCAACCCCTGCAACCCTACAATGCTCTTTGCTACTACGATCCGGCATTTGCCGGAAAATATCAGAATCCGAAGTACTTCGCGTGCCGCGGCGACAGCGAATCGACGCTTGCGGGACAGACGCTTACGCGTCCACGCCTCTATGCGGATTTGAATTTGCAATACGTGCATCACGGCGTGACTTACGGCGTGTACGTTACGAATCTGTTCGATAACTATCGTGCCCAGCCGAGTGTCAATCAAGCGTGGCAGCCGGTAGCGACCGGCGTCGGCGGCGCTCAGACGGGACAATTTGCAGGCGCAAATCCGTACAGCGGCATTCAAAATGGCCAGCTCGTGCAAAATCCGCTGTATCTCGCCGGCGGACGCAACTACCCGGCATTCAACCAATATTGGCTCCCGTACACGGAACTCTACGTTCCTGGGCGCTCGGTCCGCGCATATCTCCAATTCAATCTCGGCAAGTTGCCGTAAGGGAGAACATGACAATTCAACGCGTAACCGGCGCGCTTAGCGCGTTCGCTTTAATCGCAGTCGCGGGGTGCGGCGGGAACGCAACGAGCGGGCCTGCGATCACTTCGGTGAATCCGACGAGTCCGAGCTATTCGTCGCTGCAATTTGCGGTGGGAACCGCGAACATTTACGGCAACGCACAAATCGGGCTAAACGTGGTCTCGACGTTCCGGCAAAACAACGGAACGAGTGCCACGGGCGTGAACACACCGCAGGTCAAAGGGCCGCTTAGACTCACCCCGCCTGCCGTAGCGGGTGGGAACGCCGGCGATCCATACAGCACGGTGCTCAACGGTGGTCCAAGTCTCACAGAATTGACCTCACAAAACGGCGTGACCGGCACGGCGCAGACCGTTGCTCCCGGAACACCGAATTGCGACGGTACGAGTGTGCCGGGCGCACCTTTTGTGGCATGTCCGAGCGGGCTTTCACCCAACACGACGACGTTTGGTCAAAGTGGTGGTGTCTTTGCAATGGGACTCGCGCCATACAATCACGTCGCCGCAACGGGACAAGCGTACAGTTATCAGCCGTATGCGCAGCCGTTCTTCGGCGCACAAGATGCCGTGAGCAAAT
>JAMXLG010000324.1 GCA_024281135.1 Vulcanimicrobiia bacterium
CGCCGAAGAACGGAATGAACCCGAGATGCGTCGTCACGAACGGACCGAACGCATTTGCGATCCACGGCACGAGAACGACGAGTCCCCATAGTCCGTAGACCACTGACGGAATACCAGCCATCAATTCGACAAGCGCATTCGCGAGCGGGCGAATCGCACGCGGCACGCGATAGACGAGCGAGAGCGCTACCATAAGCGAGAGCGGCACCGCAATGACCATCGTGCACACCGCGCTCAATACGGATCCGAAGATGAACACAAGCGCACCGAACGATGCTCCCGGCGGTCCGGCAAAGCCATTGCGTGTCGTCACGCCGCTGCCGTACTGATTGCCGATGTTCCAAATCGGACTCGTGAAAAATTCGAGTCCGTTGAATCTGATCGCCGGATACGCGTACGCGACCAGAAAGAACAGCATCAGGAAAATAATCGCAAAGCTCAGGATCGCTGCGAGCGCGGTGACGACGCGCAGCACCATCTGAGCGCTGATTCGTTGAAGTGCAGCAGGGGATACCGCTTGCGCGGTATCCCCACTTCCGACTGCCATGTTGGCTGTAGCCATGCTACCTACTTATTGGATCTTGGCGACCTGTGCCTGGCTAAGTTTGACGATTGATGCCGGCAGCGGGAGGAAGTGGACGGCTCCGAGATACTTCTCGTTCTGCCCCGTCGTCAGCGCCCAGTTGAGGAACTTCTTAAGTTCAGCAGCCTTGGCACTGTCCGCTTGCTTCGGGTTGATGATCGCATATTCGTAGTTGATGATCGGGTACGAATTCTCACCAGGAGCGAAGATCAGCGAGATGCGTTCGTCGCCCGGCGTCGCCTTATCCGTAGCAGCAGCGGCTGCCGAGATCGTGGCGCCCGTCGGAAGAACGAACTTGCCCGCTTGGTTTTGCAGCGCGGCAAAGCCAAGGCCCGCTTTTTCCGTTTGATTCAGAAAGCTAACACCGATGTAGGCAACGGAGTACTTGGCGTTTTGCGCGGTTTGGACCATGCCCGGATTGCCGGTTGCACCGACTGCGCTACCGACCGACGGCCAGCTGATCGTCGTGCCGTATCCCGGGCCGTTCGCCCACGACGGCGTCGACTTTGAGAGGAACTGCGTGAAGATGAACGTGTCGCCCGAGCCGTCAGCGCGGTGGATCGGCACGATCCCTTGGTGCGGAAGCTTCGACGCAAGCGCTTTGTTGATGTCCTTGATCTTCGAGTCATCCCAGAACTTGATTTCGCCCGAGTAGATACCGGCGAGAACGGGACCCGAAAGATTGAGGTGTTGGCTGGTCGGAATTTCCGGAATGTTGTAATTGATTTGCTGCGCCGAGATCGCGAGCGGGATGTTGAGCATCGGATTGCTCTTCATTTGTCCATCTGGAAGATACGCATCCGAAGCGCCGATTTGCGCAACGCCGGCGATTGATTGTGAAATGCCGGTGCCGCTGCCGGTTCCTTGAGTAGTGATCTGAACGTCGCCGTGTTCTCTCTGATAATCGGCGACCCAGAGATTCATGAGTGGGTATAACAGCGTCGAACCGGTCTCTAGCAGGTTCGTCGCGGCGAATGCACGTCCGGCTACTCCGCCAGACGCGAGCAACAGCGCGGCGAGTGCCAGCGCAAGGGTCTTACGCATCAAAAACTGACTCCTATAGCAAAGAGCTGCTACGAGCACAAAGCTCCTACCGTGCTATGGTGCGGCGTCCCGAACTAAAGTGACTTTAAAAACGTCTTATGAAGTTCTTAATATTGAGACCTTTCTGACAAGTCGCAACATTCGAAGCATCACGCTCGTTATCTAAGGATCGATCCCGCTTATAGCGAATCGGCGTCCTTTATGCCCGAAACCGCCCCCATGACGAGCCTGCCCGAGCTGCGCCACACAGCGGCGCACGTCCTTGCGTATGCCGTCCAGGACCTTTTTCCGGAAGCCAAGCCAACCATAGGCCCCGCGATCGAAAACGGATTCTACTACGACTTCGACCGTGAGCGTCCGTTCACGCCGGAGGATCTCGAACGTCTCGAAACGCGCATGCGCGAGATCGTCGCCGCCAACTATGAGATGACCGGCGAGCAGGTCACCCGCGACGAAGCCATCGAGCGCTTCAAAAACAATCCTTATAAGGTAGAGATCGCGCGAGAAATCCCGGCGGACGAGCCGATCACGCTTTACACGATCGGCGAGTTCACTGACCTCTGCCGGGGCGGCCACGCGCACACGACGGGCGAAATCGGCGCACTGAAGCTGCTCAACGTAGCGGGCGCTTACTGGCGCGGTGACGAGCACAACGCGATGCTCCAGCGCATCTATGGAACGGCGTGGTACGACCAGAGCGAGCTCGACAGCTATCTGAACCAAATCGAGGAAGCGCAAAAGCGCGACCATCGCAAACTCGGTGTGGAACTCGATCTCTTCTCGATCGAAGACGACGCAGGCGCCGGGCTCGTCTTTTGGCATCCGAAGGGCGCAATAGTGCGCGGTATCATCGAGCAATTCATCCGCGAGGGTTTACGCGATCGTGGATACGAGCCGGTCGTCACGCCGCACGTCGTAAGCGAAAAACTCTACGAGATTTCGGGACACCTCGAAAACTACGCGCACGGCATGTTCGGTCCGCTTGAAGTCGAGGAGCAACGCTTCCGTCTCAAGCCGATGAACTGCCCGGGCCACATTCTCATCTATCGCAGCCGACAGCACAGTTATCGTGAATTACCGATTCGGTATTCCGAATTCGGCACGGTATATCGGTACGAGCGTTCCGGCGTCATGCACGGACTTACACGCGTGCGCGGATTCACGCAAGACGACGCGCACTTATTTTGCACGCCCGAACAGTTGCAAGGCGAATTCGAACAGACGCTCGATGAGGCGTTGCGTTTGATGAAAGCCTTCGGCTTCACCGATTTCGAGTATTTTCTCTCGACGCGCGAACCCGCGCAGCGCCTCGCAACGGATTCTATTGCCGAAGACGCGATCCGCAGAGCGCTCGAGCGATACGGACTCGACTATTCCATCGATGAAGGCGGCGGCGCGTTTTACGGACCGAAACTCGACATCAACGTACGCGACGCAATCGGCCGCAAATGGCAACTCGGCACGGTGCAAGTCGACTTCGTGCTCCCGCAGCGTTTCGACCTGAAATATCGCGGTGCCGACGGCGCTGACCACACGCCGGTCATGATTCATCGCGCGCTTGCCGGCTCGCTCGAACGCTTTTTCGCCATTCTCGTCGAACACTATGGCGGTGCATTTCCCGCTTGGCTTGCGCCGATTCAAGCGGTCGTAGCGCCGATCTCCGAGCATCAGCTCGAATATGCAAGAGAAGTTGGTGCCCGCTTGCAGGGTATGGGCTTCCGCGCGCAGGTTGACGAGAGCAATGAGAAGCTGGGGTATAAAATCCGGCACTGGAAGACGCAGAAAGTGCCGTACATTCTCGTCGTCGGAAAACAAGAAGCTGCCGACGGTACGGTGAACGTAAACGAGCGCGGCATCGAAGAGAAGCGAACCGTTTCTGTTGCCGGCTTTACCGAAGAACTCCGTCGAAAGGTCGACGCCCGCGAATGAAACGTTTCACTCTGAGCTTGTCGATGGGCGTGCTCGCATTAAGCCTCGCTGCGTGTCAAGGCAGTTTTGGTTCCGGCGGAACTGAAGCGCCCGGCGGAATGGGTCCGCCGATCAATCCGCAAGCCGCGCAGCAGAATCCGATGAATCCAAACGGCATGCCAAGTGCATCGCCGCAAGCGATGGTCACCGCTGGCCCGAACGGTTTCACGACGTTCGCCTTCAGCGACGCGCCGACGAGCGGTCTCGAGTGCCCGCAGGATCAAGGCTTCTCGTGCATGCTTCGTCTCAACGTCCCCGCCGACAACGACAAATCGAAATCGAAGTCGTCCGCGTCGGCGTCATCGTCAGCATCGCCGTCGCCTTCCGGTTCGGCGAGTCCGAACGACCCTTCAGACATCGGTATGGGACCGATCGTGTCGCCGGCACCGGACGCTTCCACATCGCCGGGCGCGAGCGCCTCGCCCTACGCAAGCGCGTCGCCCGACGCGGGGCCGCACATTATGCTCGCATCTTCCGCATTGCCGAAAGATGCACCGAAGATGGTGAACCCGGATCCGAAGGCCGTCGCGACCGTTGCGCTGATGAGCATCCGGCTGAAAACCGACGCTGATGAAATACTCCAAGGAAAAGCTATTGCGGAGTTCACGCTGCCGAAAGAGCAAATCGGCGGACGCGGCTTTGCCGTTCAGCTTTTCCACGAACAAGTGAAAAAGAAGAAAACCACGGACGATTTTATCGGGAACTACGCCGACTCGAAGATCAAAGATCAGACGTTGCGCTTTGAGTTGACGATGCCGAAACTGCAAGTGAAAAAAGATGAGACGTGGCTACTCGTGCTGTACGGAGATGAGCTTCCGAGCGCGAGTGCGTCGCCAGGTGCAAGCGCATTGCCCGATGCGGGCGCATCGCCTGCCGAAAGTCCGTCTCCGGGAGTGAGCGCTTCACCGGCCGCCAGCACCCATCCGTGACGCCCGCGGCGAGGAAAACCTTCGTCGCGAGCTTCCTAGGATGGACGCTCGACGCATACGACTTCTTCCTCGTCATCGTCGTCGTCCCACATCTCGCAACTGATTTCAATCGCTCGGTCGCAGATGTCGCGCTTGCGGTAACACTCACGCTTGCGTTGCGTCCGCTCGGCGCGCTGATCTTCGGCTGGTTCGCCGACAAATACGGCCGACGCACGCCGCTGATGGTCGACATCGCGCTGTACTCGGTGATAGAGTTGCTCACCGCATTCTCTCCGAATTTTACCGTGTTCCTCATCTTGCGCGCCATTTTTGGCATTGCGATGGGCGGTGAATGGGGCCTCGGTGCCGCGCTTGCGATGGAATCCTTGCCGGCGGAGCGCCGCGGAATCTTCTCGGGAATTCTGCAAGAGGGATACGCCGTCGGCAATTTGCTTGCCGGCGTTACGCTCTGGCTTTTTTTTGAACGCATCGGTTGGCGCGGCATGTTCATCATCGGCGCACTTCCGGCATTCTTGATTTTCTACATTCGCACGCAGGTTCCGGAATCGCCGGTGTGGCTGTTACATGCGAACGAACGCCTCGCCGTCAAGGGCGATGTCCTGCTCGACAGTCTGCGCCGTTTCTGGCCGCTATTTCTTTATGGCGTTTTCTTCATGGCATCGTTCAACTTCATGTCGCACGGTACCCAAGATCCATACGCGACGTTCCTTACGAAACAGCACGGATTCACGCCGGCGCTCGTCGGCCAAATCAACACGGTCGCCGCGATCGGTGCAATTTGCGGTGGCATCTTCTTCGGCTGGCTTTCGCAGCGTATCGGACGCCGCATCTGCATCGTTATTTGCGCCGTTCTTGGTGCGTTCGTAATTCCGATCTGGGCCTTCAGCACTACTATCGCCATGCTAATGCTCGGCGGATTCGTGATGCAATTCATGGTGCAGGGTGCATGGGGCGTGATTCCCGCCCACTTGAATGAAATCGCTCCATCATTGGCGCGTGGAACGTTCCCCGGTTTCGTCTATCAGTTCGGAAACCTTATTGCATCAGGAACGCTGCAAATCATCGCCATCCTCGCCGCAACGACGTTTGCAACCGCGCAAGGCCCGAACTACGCGCGAGCAATGTCCTCGTTCATGATCGTCATCTTTGTCGCCGTCGCGCTCCTAACGCTCATCGGAATCGCAGTCCGCCCCGAACGCCGTAACGAGTCATTCGCTACCGTGTCATCCTGAGCGTTTCACTTCGAGGACACGCGGAAGAGTCCGTAGTCGTTCCAGTCAGACGGAAACGGCACGCGTTGCAGCGAGTATCCTGGGTGCACGCGGAACGCATCGAGCGTCGCCGGCGACGGAATCAGAAGAAAGTCCGTATGACCTGACGGTAACGGGAACGGCGGCGCGCTTGCAAACAACAAAAATGTCGTGCTGGGCGGAAAGTAATGACTCATTTCCAGCACCACCGGGTTCGGGTTCAGACCAGCCATCACGAGCGGCGAATCTCCCGCAGAGACGGTGCGCGCTATGAACGCGGAGGGAATGTCATGATTATCCCACCATGCGCTCGCGGACGAATTTATTGCCGTTGACACGGTCGTGATCGCCAAAACGACGCAGAACGCTGCGAACCACGAAGCGTGAAGCCGTCCGTTCAAAATGAGTTTGCGCCCAAGGAAGATCGCCACCGACGCGAGCACTGCAAACCAAAGCGGAATCAGATAGCGTGCGACGGTCGATCCGTGCCCATGCGTCACGATATCCAGGGCAAGTGCTGCAACGGTAATCGGGATCGCGAGCGTCGCCAAAAACGATGCCGTTTGCCGGCTTTCATCGCGTTGCACTCGATAGCACGCGTAAGCGAGAAAGATTGCCGCAACGGCGGCAACTGGCGCGAGCCACTTGTTGTTGAATTCCGCGTCGAAGAGAACCGACGCAACGTTGAAATACCATTGCTTCGCCCACGCGCGCAACGTCACCGATGTATCCGTCCATCCGAGGTCCTTCGCAATTGCATGGTGTCCGGTCGCCGCGATGACGATCCACGGGACAAACGCGACGATCGCACCGGCGGCCGCGATCCCGAAGGACACAGCGCGTGCGCGGTCACGACGGTACCAAAGAAGTACGTACGCGGCGTGACCGGCCAATACAAAGAGACTCAAGAGATCGGTATATAACGCAAGCGCAATCGCCACGCCGTACCATATCCAAGCGCGCGGTTTATTGTTGCGAACCGCTCGCAAAAGCAGAGCCGAACTAACGGCAATCAGTGCTACCCAGAGACTATATTGCCGCGCCTGTCCGCCGTAGGTGACGAAAAATGGTGAAAGCGCCATGAGCGCAGCACCTGCGCCGGCAACGACGACATCTTCCGTCAACTCGAAGCAGAACCAGAACATTGCAGCAATGGCCGCGACGCCGAACAGAAGCGCCGGGATCCGAAGCGAGGCGATCGAGCTTCCCGCCACTTGCGCCCACTCGCGGTCGAGCACATAGAACAGCGGCGTTATTTGAGGCTCTTCGTCCGCCAGCCCGGTTACCGTGGCCGTCATCGGTTCGGACGGATCCACGCGTTGAAACCGCAGAATCTGCTCGAGCGAGTACGTCCGGCCATCGAAGAGGGTGCGTACTTCTGCGAGTGTGTGCCCGGAAACGCGCAGCGCGGTTACGCTTTCATCAGCTTTGACTTTTCGTCTCTCGACGTGTTCGAGGCGGAAGAAGATACCGGCCAGGATCGCAATTGCAACGAGGATCCAGAACACGCGAGCGCCGCTTTTGGCAGAACCATTCTTCAGAATAGAATGCCCCCATTGGTGTCTGCACCCCGAACGTACCCACATGAACGTTTGTTTCCTAAAGGTGGCGTCCCCTTCGTCGCATGTGCGCCTTCTGCTCGTGCGAATCGTAAGATGTGACGGTATCCAAAGAGGAGGACGTGAAAATGGAAACCACGGCTTCTCCAAGTCGCGCCGGAGCGAAATTGCTCGATCAAACCATCATTATCATCGGTGGCAGTTCGGGCATCGGATTAGAAACAGCGCGGCAAGCGCACGCCGAAGGCGCGCAAGTTATCTTGACGGCACGCAATCCCGAACGTCTCGATAGTGCAGCGCGAGAGCTCCAAGCGAAGAACACTGCAACCTTTGATGCGAATGATATCGGAGCGCTCGAGCAATTTTTCGCCGGCTTGTCGCAACTCGTGGACCACGTCATGGTAACTGCCGGCGGTCCCGCGTACATCCCGTTGTCTTCGATGAAGCTTGATGAAGCCCGAAAACACTTCGATGAGCGCCTGTCGGTCGTGCTCGGCACCGCGTTGTTTTCTCGCGGCAAAATACGTCCGGGCGGCTCGCTACTCTTTGTCGGCGGTACCGGCGCACGCCGTCCCGGCGTCGGCCTCACAATCGCAACAACGCTGACAAACGCACTTCCGGCGCTGATCGCCAATCTCGCGCTCGAACTGGCCCCTACACGCGTAAACATCGTCGCGCCGGGCTTCGTCGACACGCCGCTGTCGGCATCACTTCTCGGCGATCAAATCGACGCGAGGCGCGACGAGTTGCGCAAGAAGTTACCGATTCATCGCGTCGTCGGCCCGGAAGATGTCGCCGCCCTCGCCGTGCACATCATGAGCAACGACGCCCTCACGGGAGGCACTTACGACGTAGATGGCGGTCAACAATTAGTGTCAGGCTGAAGAGGATGACGGTTCGTGCAGTTTCTTCAGCATGTATTCGGCGTACCATTGCGGCCAGTTGTCGTCACGATGCCCTAACGTTTTTTCGAACGCACCATGTGCCGATTCAGCTTGGCGCAAGAGCGCAGCGAGTTGGTCAACGGTCAGATCATTCATATAGAAAGGTTGTAATGCTATGAGTGGAGTTGCGCAACAGCCCGTCAGTGATTCGATCCGTACCATGGACATGAAAATCGAAGCTATCATTCTGCCCGTGGCCGATGTCGAACGTGCAAAGACCTTCTACGCAGGCTTGGGATGGCGTCAGGATGCTGACTTTGCCGCGGGCGACACGTTCCGGATACTTCAATTTACGCCGCCCGGGTCGCAATGTTCGATCCAGTTCGGCAAGGGTGTAACGACCGCTGCGCCGGGTTCGGTGCAAGGACTGTACCTCGTCGTTACGGATATCGAAGCCGCGCGAACCGCGCTTGCGAATCACGGCGTAAGAGTCGGCGACATATACCATGTAATACCCGGTGAACCGCCGGGCCCGGGTCGCGATCCGCAAGGTCGCAGTTACGCATCGTTCGTCGATTTCGCCGATCCAGACGGCAACAAGTGGCGCGTACAGGAGATTACTCAGAGACTCCCCGGACGATGAGCGGGTCACAAAGGTAGTACTCGCGCGTTGCCCCGACATGGAAGAGCGAGAGTTCGTTCGGCGCGCCGACCGCCCGATCGCCTTTCACGCGTGCAACTCCAGCCGCGAACGCGGTTGGCGCGGTTTCAACGCGGTCTTGTGGGATGCAAGCGACGGCTACTCCGATGAGTATTACGACGAGCACAGCATCAGCATGCACGTCGGCACGCCTGTCTTCGTGACGAGCCGCATCGACGATCAACACGTGCACCGGTTGCAAGTTCCGGGCGACATTAAAGTCGTTCCAGCCGGATATTCACGCATTTGGGAAATATCCGCACCCACACGAAAACTCACGATCGACATTACACCGTGGTTCATGCGCGAGATGGCCTCGTCGCTCGGCTTGAACGGCGATCGCGTTGCAATTGCTCCGCAGTTGCACGTCAAAGACGAACGATTGGAGCGCATTTGCTGGGGCCTCCTCGACGAACTCGAATCCGATGCCCCGTTCGGACGCCTCTACGCAGAGAGTCTCGGCTGCGCGCTCGCAGCCGGACTGCTCAAAAGCTTCGGACCTAGAGTAGCGGCGCGCCCGGTCGGCATGCCGAAGCGTCAACTCACACGCGTCCTGGATTACATCAGGGAAAACATTGCACGCGATCTCTCTCTTGCAGAACTCGCTGACGTCGCGCGCGTCAGTCCGTCTCACTTCAAAGTCCTCTTCAAAACGTCCATTGGCTTGCCCGTTCACCAGTATGTCATCAACGAACGCGTCGAACGCGCCTTGCATTTGATCGTTCATACGGACGATCCGCTCGCGGACATCGCGCTGCAATCCGGGTTCGCGAATCAAAGTCATCTCTCGCGCCACATGCGCCGCATCCACGGTGTCTCTCCGTCAACGATTCGCCGCCAAGCGCGCTAAGAAGTTTCCAAACCCATCCGATTGTGTTCGCGAGCGTCTCATCGTGAGCGACGCGATCTTCTCGCACTGTTACGGTCGGAACAGTGAGAGGAGATCGTATGAGAATACAAGCGATTCTAGCCCTTGCCGCGTCACTCTCGGTCGTCGCGTGTAGCGGAGGCGGAGGAACCGGAAGCATCACACCTGCGCCATCGAGCGCCATGCAATCCAAGGTTGACGATACCGGCGCGCTCTATGCGGTCCAAGAACTCCCCACGTTCGGCGGCGTGCTCGGAAGCGCGGCAAGCATCAACGCACGCGAATCGGTCGTCGGAAGCGCGGATCCTGGCGGTGACGTCGTCTCGCACGCGGCGCTGTGGATCGGAAAGAACGCAAAAGATCTCGGAACCCTCGGCGGTCCGAACAGCGCAATCGCTTGGCCGAACCTCAA
>JAMXLG010000325.1 GCA_024281135.1 Vulcanimicrobiia bacterium
CATATGATCGGCAACGGACTGACGGAGTTCTGATGCGAAATCGCCGCTCGACATGCCCGATAGATTCGTCGCACCAAGCGAGCAGACTTTTGAGACCCAGCAAGCATTCGAAAACTTTGCAGGTGAGTTTGCTGCCGGCTTGCGTCCCGGCGACGTCGTCGCCCTCTCCGGTGAACTTGGGGCGGGGAAGACTACCTTCGTTCGAGCCGCGGTTCGCGCTCGTCACGGCGAAGATCAAACGTCCAGTCCTACGTTTACGTTCTGGCACCGCTACCACGGTGATCCACCAATCGATCATTTGGATCTCTACCGCATCGAGAATCCATCCGAGCTCACCGAACTCGGCCTCGACGAAGCATTCGATGGAGGTTCCATCGTCTTTATCGAGTGGTGGACGCATGCGCCGCAACTCTTGCCGGAACATCGCTACGAAGTCACGATTGCAGGCGCCGGCGATTCGCCACGTACGGTAACGATCCGATGACTGTTCTCGGGTTGGAGGGCGCCCTCGGCGGGTTCTCGGCGAGCGTCGCGGTTAGGGGACGGATCGCGTCAGCCGTCTCCGTTGCCGGCAACGTTGCGCTGGAAAGCGGACTTGGCGCAGTCCGCGAGGCTTTGGATGGTGCGCATTGCTTGCCGGATCAGCTCGACCGTATTGCCGTCGGCGTTGGCCCAGGAAGCTTCACGGGTTTACGGATCACGATCGCGTATGCCAAATCGCTGGCGCAGGCATGGCGCGTCCCGCTAGTCGCGGTCAGTTCGTTCGATGCGCTCGAGTATGGACATGACATCGATCCGGTTCTCTCCGTCGTCGTAGGCCGGCCCGGAATCATCTCCGCGCGCTATCGCGAGGGCCAAACGCACCGCCGGGCATCGGGGAAACCAAGCGACGTTCTCGCGCAAATTCTGTCCGCTCCCAACGAAAAACCGCTCGCGGTCGTGGGTGCCCCGGAGGACGTATTCGCGTACCTCGCCGAAGGCGGTTTCATCGTGAATCTCTTGGCGCCACTCGTTACGCCACCCGCCGCCGCTGTTGCGATGGCGGGCGCCTCCTCACGCCCTGCGGCGAGCATTCACGAAGTGCGCGCCGACTACGGTGAAGCGCCGGCGGCCAACGTTCCGGTCTTTCGTCCGACAGAACGCAAACGATGAAAGCGGAGCTTAGCCCGTCTTCCGCCGGCACGCCCGAACGCATGGAAATCGTGCCGATGACGGCGAGCGATATTACGGACGTGCTGCGAATTGAACGAGCGTCGTTTTCAACGACGTGGCCTTCGGATGCATTCTTCAACGAACTCACGACGAACAAACTCGCGCATTATTTCGTCGGACGCATCGACGGAAAGACTGTCGCGTACGGCGGCATTTGGGTGATTTTCGAAGATTCACACGTCACGACGATCGCGGTCGATCCGGCGTTTCGCGGGAAAAAGTATGGCGAAGTGATGCTGCTGAAGTTGATCGATGAAGCGATTGCCCGTGGCGCGGCGTGGATGACGTTGGAAGTGCGCGAAAGCAACGTTTCTGCGCAACAGCTCTATCGCAAGTACGGATTCACGACGGTAACGACGCGTAAGGGATACTACAGCGACAACAACGAGAACGCGCTCGTCATGTGGGCCGGTAACCTGAAGGGCGATCTCTATCGCGCCCGACTCTCCGCGCTGCGCGCGCGGTTCGTGTAGCGGAGTCGCTTCTGCACTTTACCGACCTCGCACGACGCGTTCGCGCACACCTCGGACAAGGCCACCGCTACGAACACGTCGTCCGCGTTGCGCGATGCGCGGATGTGCTTGCGCAAATCCACGGTGTCGACACCCGCAAAGCACGACTCGCCGGCATGTTGCACGATCTCGCGCGCTTGTATCCCACGAGCCGTTTGATCGACGAGTGCGACTTGCGCGGCATGCCGATCGACGCGTTCGAACGCGAGAATCCGATCGTGCTCCATGCGCGACTCGGTGCGGCAATCGCGCAAGAAAGCTTCGGCGTACACGATCCGCAGGTGCTCTCCGCGATCGAAAAGCACACCGTCGCCGCGGCGGAGATGTCGCCGCTGGATTGCGTCGTCTACCTTGCCGACGGACTGGAACCGGGACGCAAGTATGCGGAACGCAAGGAGTTGTGGCGCTTAGCATGCAGCGATTTAACCGCTGCAATGCGCGCGACGATCGCACAATCGTTGGAATATTTGGAACGACAGGGACTGGCTGCCGCTCCACAGACATTAGCAGCCGCCAAGACTTTCGGCTTGGCAATAGAGGGGGTTTCACCATCGCTGAACTGATCGACGTCGTCCGCGACGCCGCGCTCGATCGCAAGGGCGAAGACTTTACCACGATCGACGTCAGCGGACGAACGATTCTTGCAGATACGTTCGCGCTCGTTACGGGGCGCTCCAAGATTCAGGCACGCGCGATCGCCGATGCGGTCGTCGAGCGCGCGGAGGGGCAAGGCTTCACCGTCACGCGCGTCGAGGGGTACAATGAGGGGACATGGATCCTGATCGACCTCGGCCACGTCATCGTCCACGTCTTTACCGCAGATCAGCGCCAGTTCTATAACCTGGAACGGCTATGGAGCGAAGTCGAGAAACGGCAGGCGCAGTCGTCATGAAGAAGCGCGCGCGCACCGAGTACCGCCCGAAACCCTCGGCTGCCGAGCTCTGGAAGCGGGCGGTCATCTGGATATTTATCTTCCTCTTCATCTTCAGCGTGGCCGGCGGCGTGATCGCGTTCAGCGTCACGCGCTGAAACACCGGACCGCTGCGCGCGATACTAGGCCTCGGAGGACAAGAACCCAGCATGAAACGTTTGGCCGCATTGGCCGCCATTGCGCTCGCCGTCATCGCCGGTAACGCGCTACCCGCGCGAGCGGCGCAGTTCGTCCAGGACGGCGCAAGCATGTTTTCGGCCACGACCGTCTCGCAACTCGATCAACAGATCGGGAACTTCAACGCGCAGACGGGCAAAGAGATTGTCGTCGTCACGGTGCCCTCGCTCAACGGCGAGACGGTGCAGAACGCCGCGCAAACGGTCTTTAGCGAACAGAAAGTCAACGGCGTCTTGATTTTCATCGCCAAGGACGAACGCAAAGATATCATCGTGCCGGGGCGCTCAACCGCGCAATTCTTCCCCGCATCGACGACGACGTCGATCCGGCAGCAAATGGAATCGTCGTTCCGTAACGGTGATTTCGACGGCGGAATTACAACGGCTGTGAGTTCAACTCTCGACGTATTCCGTTCGAATCAGAGTAGCTTGTCCGGCAATCAAAATGGATACGGTCGCAATTATCCCGCACCGGTCAATCAACGGCCGGTAGCAACGAGAAGTGGAGTACATCTCTCCGTGTTTTGGTGGATCATTCTCATCGTCATCGGATTCTTGGTGATCCGGTCGATCTTCCGCGCGATGTCAGGTCCGCGGTACTACGGTGGCCCCGGCGGCCCCGGTGGCCCGATGGGCGGACCCGGCTACGGTCCGGGACCGGGCTACGGTGGCGGCTTTGGTGGCCCGGGCTATTACGGCGGGGGTGGCGGCGGCTTCTGGAGCGGATTGCTCGGCGGCCTCGGCGGCGCGTGGCTCGGAAACGAAATGTTCAATCGTGGCGGCGGCGGATACGTTGATCCGAACGCTGCCGGTGGCGGCATCGCGCCGACCGATCAAGGCGGCGGCTGGGGCGGCAACGCGCCGGATGCCGGCGGTTGGGGCAACGACGCAGGTCAAGCCGATATGGGTTCGTCGAGCGGCGGTGATTGGGGCGGCGGCGGATTCGGCGGCGGTGGCGACTTCGGCGGCGGAGGCGGCGGTGACTTCGGCGGAGGCGGCGGCGATTCAGGCGGCGGCTGGTAATCCTGAAAAAACGGACGGTGAAAATCACCGTCCGTTTTTCTTATTTTGTCACGAGGAAGGAAGGAGAACTGAGGTTTGACCCGCGCTACCTTAGACCCATCTCATGAGGCTACGAACCGTATTCACCTGCTTCCTTGGAGTGTAAGGTTAGGGCTGGGTGGTTGCCTGTGACTGTGTGTTCCTAACAACGCGCTAGATTGCTTTTTTGTGAAGGATGAGTCTGGAGAAGTATGCTGGGATCAACCTTCGACCTTCCGAGAATTCCCGCCGCCACTACCGTGCGCCGGGATCGTTTGGGACACCGGCCGACGACTCTCCCTACACCCTAAGAGTGCGGATGCGCAGTCCGTTCGCGTCCGTCGAAAAGGTTGCGACGATTGCGGCCGTTCCGGTATCTCCGGTACGACCGCATCCTGCAACTGACGCGCGCCCACTGATCGATGTACTTTGGTGCATCGATCGCTCCATTGTACGCGCCGGAGTACCCTCACCGTGTCGTACGAGACGCATGCATTTGGCGGCGATCTCTCGCTCGTCGATGCATTGGAGCAACGTGGGCGCGCGCTCAATACTTACCGTGTTACTGCACGACCGGTGTAGCGCTGCCGGCGGTTGACCGCGCCGGTGCGGCCTCGTTGGGCCACTTTTTAAAGGCCAGAAAGATTACGCAGAACACCGGCCCAAACGAGGGGATGAGGCACAGCAGCCCTAGGCTTCCGCCGTAGCCTGCCTTCGCAAAGATCCGCCAGAAACACCAAGTAAAAAATACCGAAACGAAGATGGTTATGGCGGCGATCAAGATCATGCCGCCGATGATCGTCGCGATCGCGGCAGAGTTCGGGGTCACCTGATCCATCTATCGCGGTGATTCGCCGTTTGTTGTAGCTCGGCCGTTCACTAGAGCACGGCTCTGCAAGCGCCAGCGCTTAATCGTGTCTTCGCGGAATGCATCGTCGGCCAAATCATCCTGCCACGATTTCGAAAACTCTGCGCTGTCGCTGCGCGGACGACGGTCGGGCGGCAAGTTATCGAAGCGAATCTTCATCGGGACAGGGACCCCTTCGCCCGACACGATCGCCTGCTGCGTGCGCATGCTCGGGAGCGCCGCCAGCATTCCGACCGCGGCATCGGGCAAGGTTCGTTCAACAAAACGCTGGTCGAGATCGTTGCTCAGTCGCAGCGCGAAGATCGTGCCGCACTGCGAGAGCGCGTACGGCGAAAGCTCCGCGGGTCGTTGCGAAACCAAAGCAATGGACAGACCGTACTTGCGTCCCTCTTTTGCAAGGCGGCTCACAGCGCGGGCGGCGGCTGCGAAGCCGACGCTAGTATCGGCCGGAACGTAGCGATGCGCCTCCTCGCAAACGAGGAGAATCGGCGGCATGCGCTTACGATCGGACCACAACGAGAAGTCGAACATCATGCGGCAGATAAGCGCCACAACGACGTCGGAGACTTCGGCGGGAACGCCTGAGAGATCCAAGATCGTCACGGGTTTGCCTTTCACGGGGATGCGCAAAAGACGGCCGACAACCTCCGAGAGGACGTCGCGAGTCGCGATCCAGTCAGAGAACATGAACGAGAATCGCCGGTCGTCGCGTAGAGACTCAATGCGCGTCCTCAATCGCATGTACGGCATCGAGGTGTCGGCACGATTGACTTTGCCCATCGCGTCGTTGATGAAACCCAAGAGATCGGAGGTGCGGTACGGTACCGGCGTGTCGACGGTAATTGCTGTCGGTACGGATCTGTCATCCGCGTACCGGCGGCGTGCCTGCGTAATCGCGTCCTTGATGATCATCGCTTGAGATTGTTGTTCTTCGGCCGTGCCGCCGCGCACGAGAATGCGCACCGACTCTTCCAAATCGAAAAGCCAGAGCGGAAGCTGCAAATTGTCGACGTTGACGACTTCGGCCTGGTCTCCAAACGCCGTTGCATACTCATTATGCGGATCGAGTAGGATGATGTGCGCGTTCTTGTTCTCGCTAAGAATCGCCGACAGAATCAACGTTACGGCACACGATTTACCTGAGCCGGTACTACCGAGCACCGCGAAATGCTTCGTGAGAAGTTCATCCACCATTAAGAACGCCGGACGCGCCTTGTCTTGTTCGAGAGTGCCAATTCTGACGCTCGACCGCGACGATCTGGCATAAATCGCCGAGAAGTCATGTTCGGTGGCAGCGGATACGGGCGCGCCGGGCGCGGGATAATCCGTAACGCCTCGCGTGAACACCGCCCAGCTCTTGCCGCTTGGTGAGAGTTCCCCCAACAAATCCACCACGAGAACCCGGCGCGCCGGCGGTCCGTACTCGAGCTGCACCGCGCGAACGGTACCGATGACGTCGGCATCGGCGACCTGCACTTTCACAAGCGCTCCGATGCGTGTCGAACTCTCGTGGCCGGAGTCGGCCTCCAGACTGACCGTCAACTGCGCACCCTCTACGGCGGTCACGCGTCCCAACATCTCACTCATTCGTCTGTCCCCCATCTCGAAGCCCTCGAGAGTAGATTTGCCCGGCAATGGTCGCTTTCTTAAATTTTCGTGCTTTCGGTTAGGTGGCTTTAGGCTGGATTCGATCGACGGCAAAAAGCGTAGCCTGCGCCGCAGATGTTCGTACATAAAGCTGTCTGCAACATAAAAACGCCGTACCATAGAGGCCTAGCCACGCCGGCAGTTTTACCAGCCAGATCGTCCATGATGTGGCGTTCACGTGTGCGCGAACGTAGTTGTTCCACGATTCGGACGCAAGCTCGGGAGCGTGAACAGGCAGAGGCGGTAGGGCGTGTTCGCCAAGGCCGAAGGCCGCGGTAACAACGGCCGTAACCGCCACGATCGCGGCCGCAGTCCCGCCGCTCCACAGCACCTGCCGGCGTGACCCGCCTAGCATTGCGATCAATAAAGCGACGACGACGGGCACCAGTAACATCAGCCAGGGGTCCCCAAGCGCAAAAAGCAGCGGCGCCGCTAGACACGCGAGCAGCGCTTTCGCAGTACTAGATTCGTCGTATTTTCCCGAAGTTATCGCGAGCGCAGCGGGCAAGGCGAGTCCGATGTGATCGAGGTGCAAGTACGAACTGCCGCATAGGGCGATCGCAGGAACGGTGCACACCAGCAGCGCGCGATTTTCATTCGTTGTGCGCCACGCTACCAAAAGCGCCACAAATGCTGCAATCAAATAAGAGACGCGGCCTACTGCGACCGCTGCGCCGTCTGGCA
>JAMXLG010000326.1 GCA_024281135.1 Vulcanimicrobiia bacterium
GAACTCTATCCGCTGCTTCCGGCCGGCGGACGCGACGGAACGCTGAAACACTATCACTTTCAATTAGCCCGGGTGCGGGCGAAGACGGGACACTTGAGCGATGCCGATTCGCTTGCGGGATACGTCGATACGAAACGCCACGGGAGGCTTGCCTTCGCCTTCATGATCAACGACTCGCTCGGCGATCCCGACGACGCCTATGTGCACGCGCTCGACAGCTTATCGCAGTATTAGGGAGAGCCTAAGGAGTTTATGCTCGATCAGGACACGCTGAATCGCCTGTTGATGCGCGCGCTGCGGCATGGAGGCGATTTCGCCGATATCTTCTGCGAACGCCGTCGCAGTTACGCGTTTCGCCTGCAAGACGGAAAGATTCACGAAGGTTCGTCCGCGGTAACGCAGGGCGTTGGGATCCGCGTCGTCGTCGGTGAAGCTGCGGGGTATGCGTATTCGGACGACCTTTCGATCGATGCGTTGATGCGCGCAGCCGATGCCGCATCGCTCGTCGCTCGGACCCTTCCGGCCGGCGAAGAGACGCGCATCGAATTGAAGAACGTCGACGTTCCACGTTTGTACGACGAAGAACGAACTTCGCATGCGCCGGCATCGCAGTACGTCGCGTTGCTCGGTCGCGCCGACGTTGCAGCGCGCCGGTACGATCCGCGGATCGCCTCCGTCAACGCACACATCACCGATGAGTTGCAGGACGTGTGGATCGCTTCGAGCGACGGCCGGTTCGTTCACGACCACCGCCCGATGGTTACGCTCGGCGTACAAGCGGTCGCGGCGAGCAATCGCGAACGCGGCTCAGGCTACGTGGGTGACGGGGGACGCACGTCGATTGCGTTTTATGAAACGAGTACGCCGGAGTCGCTTGCAAATGACGCGGCGCGCATCGCGACAACGAATCTCGAGGCAATTCCCGCACCGGCGGGCGAGATGGAGATGGTCGTTGGATCGGGAGGCGGCGGCGTGCTGCTGCACGAGGCGGTCGGGCACGGGCTCGAAAGCGATTTCAACCGTCGCGGAACGTCGCTCTATAGCGGTCGCGTCGGCGAACGCGTGGCAAGTGAATTAGTGACAATCTTCGATGACGGCGACATTCCCGACGCGCGCGGTTCGATCGCGGTTGACGACGAAGGCGTGCCGGGACAACACAAAGTGCTTCTGGAGAACGGCGTCTTACGCGGCTACATGCAAGATACGCTCAACGCGCGATTGATGGGTGCGGAACCGACAGGCAGCGGACGGCGGCAATCGTTCCGCTTTTTGCCGCAGCCGCGCATGTGCAATACATATATGCCGAATGGGACGACGAGCGTCGAGGAGATCATTGCATCAACGAAGCGCGGACTGTATGCGAAGTCATTTGCCGGCGGGCAAGTGGAAATCAGCAAGGGCGATTTCGTCTTCATGGTGGCCGAAGGATATC
Source organism: Vulcanimicrobiia bacterium (assembly GCA_024281135.1). Next base: position 1,433 of record JAMXLG010000326.1, read on the forward strand.
TGATCGAGGACGGCAAGGTGACGCGTCCGGTGAAGAACGCAACGATCGTGGGGAACGGTCCCGAAGTCATGACGAAGGTCACGGCGGTCGGCAATGATAGCCGCCTCGCACGCGGTCACTATACCTGCGGAAAAGGTGGGCAGCATGTTCCCGTAGGCGTCGGAATGCCGACGGTAAAAATCGCCTCCATCACGGTCGGGGGCACGGAAAATGACTGAACGCGAAACCGTTGAGATTGCGGCAGATGCCGTCACCGCAGCGACGCAAGTCGGCGCAACCGAAGCGGAAGCGACGGTCTCGCAAGCGCGCCGTTTCCATGTCGAAGCGCGCGATAAAACAATCAGCAAGCTCGAGCAGTCAGTCGGGGCGACGTTGCACGTCCGCCTCTTCCTCGAAGGACGCCGTGTAACGCTCTCGACATCCGACCTTACACGCGACGGCGTCCATCGAGCGCTGCGCGAAGCGGTCGAACAGGCCCGCGAAGTTGCTCCCGACACAATTGCGACATTACCCGAGAAATGTTCGGAATTCGAAGGCGACCTCCGGCTCTTCGATGACGCGATCGCGCAACGCGAAGACGCGCTCAAAGTCGACGACGTGCTTGCGCTGGAGGCCATGGTTCGCGATGCGGATGCACGCGTCGTCAATTCGAGCGGCTCGCATTTTAGTGACGCCTCGTCAACCACGGCGCTTGCAAATTCGACCGGGTTTTCCGCTGTCTATACCGCGACGCGCGCGTCGCTTTCGAGTGCTCCCGTTGCGCAGCACGACGGCGTAAAACGTACAGGACATTACGGCACCGCCGGGCGCTACTTTCGCGATCTCGAGTCAACGGCGACGGTGAGCCGCATCGCCGCGCGCCGCGCTGTAGAGCTTTTCGGCGCGCGCAAACCGAAAACAGCGCGCATGCCCGTGATCTTCGAACGCGACGTTGCGGCTGCGGTACTTGACGATCTCTTTGCTGCAGTCAACGGCGGAAACGTGGCGATCGGAAATTCCTGGCTCGCCGAGCGGCTTGGCGAGCGCATCGGCGGCGACTTGATAACGATCGTCGATGATGGAACGCTTCCGGAGAAACTGGGCAGCTCTCCATTTGACGGCGAAGGCGTTGCAACGCGCAGAACGCCGGTCTTCGAGAGAGGGACGCTTCGATCGTTTCTGTTCGATACGTACTACGCGCGCAAGCTCGGCGCGCAGTCGACCGGAAATTCAACCGGCGGGGGAATAGGTCCGAACAACTTCTTCTTGGAGCCGGGAACGCAGACGCTCGACGAGTTGATCGCGTCGACCAAGGCGGGCGTACTCGTGCTCGATACGATCGGTTTTGCGACCGAGCATGCAACGGGGAACTACAGCCGCGGAGCGCGTGGTTTTATGATCGAAAATGGCGAGCTCGGTTATCCAATCGACGAGTTCACGATTGCGGGGAATTTCGCCGACATGCTGGCGACGGTCGATGCCGTTGCGAACGACCTACGATTCGATTCATCGGTGGTCTCACCGTCCTTTCGAGTGGCGGAGATGACCATCAGCGGGAGTTAACGACTCATGGCAAGTGTTGCGATCAGTTTTACGCTCATCATGCGCATCGAAATGCCGAACGAGAACGGCGCATTCGGTACGCTTGCGAATGCAGTCGGCGACGCCGGCGGCGATATCGCGGCGGTCGATATGCGCTCGGTTTCGAAGACGCGCGTCGTGCGTGACGTGACGATCAACGTCAGCTCCGACGTCATTGCGACGGAAGTGCGTAAGGCCATCGAAAGGCTCCCGGGCTTCGGCATCATCTCGATTTCGGATTCGACGTTTCTCGCGCATCTCGGCGGCAAGATTCAGGTAGAACCGAAATTACCGGTCAAGACGCGCAAAGATCTTTCGACCGTCTACACGCCTGGCGTGGCGCGCGTCTCGATGGCAATCGCTGCGGATCCGACGAAAGCGTTTCAACTCTCGATCAAACGCAACACGGTCGCGGTCGTTTCGGACGGCACGGCCGTCTTAGGACTCGGCGACATCGGTCCGCTGGGTGCCCTTCCGGTGATGGAAGGCAAGGCGATGCTCTTCAAGCAGTTCGCCGCCATCGATGCATTCCCGATTTGCCTCGATACGAAAGACGTCGACGAAATTGTCGAGACGGTCGTGCGTATCGCGCCCGTCTTCGGCGGAATCAACCTCGAAGATATTTCCGCTCCGCGTTGTTTCGAAGTCGAACAACGCTTGATCGAACGGCTCGACATTCCGGTCATGCACGACGATCAGCACGGCACGGCGGTGGTCATTCTCGCGGCGTTGATCAACGCTGCGCGCGTCGTCAACAAAGACCTGAGCGATCTGCAAGTGGTGGTTTCCGGCAGCGGTGCGGCCGGAACCGCAACGATCAAGATGTTGCTGGAAGCCGGCGTGCGCGACGTGATTCCGGTCGATCGAAACGGCGCGCTCAATCGCGAGGATCGCTATGACAACCCGCATTGGCGCTGGCTTGCAGAGCATACCAACCGCGAGAACCGCCGAGGCACGCTGGGTCAGGTACTCTCCGGAGCCGACGTCTTCATCGGCGTCTCCGCGCCGGGTATTTTGGAGCCGGAGGCGATTGCCGCGATGGGACGCGATCCGATCGTCTTTGCGATGGCCAATCCGACGCCGGAGATCATGCCCGACGTAGCGGCTCCGGTCGCTGCGGTGGTCGCGACAGGGCGTTCGGATTTCCCGAACCAAGTGAATAATTTGCTCGCATTTCCAGGGATTTTTCGCGGGGCGCTGGACGTGCGAGCCAGCCGTATTACCGAGCGAATGAAAATCGCTGCCGCGTATGCGATTGCCTCCATCGTTACCGACGACGAGCGTAGCGCCGAGTACATCATTCCGAGCGTTTTCGATCCACGTGTGGTCGACGCGGTCGCGAAGGCCGTCTCTACCGCCGCTGTGGACGAAGGCGTCGCTCGGCGGTCGAGTGTAAAGAATGAGGAAGAAGAAATCGATACCAAGGTGTAGCCCTTTTCGATTCTGCCTTATTAAGGAGCGCAATTTCGTATGGCCCTAGCCCACATGTTGGTTATCGAGGACGACGAGGACGTCGCCCGCCTCGAGCAGACGGTCCTCGAACGCGCCGGCTACGAGGTGCGCGTTACCGCAAGCGGTGCCGAGGGCCTCGAGTTGGCAGACACATACAAGCCTGATGTCGTCATTCTTGACGTCGGACTGCCCGATATTTCTGGACTGGATGTCTGCACATCTCTCTCGAACTCAAATAACGCCTTTATCCTGATGGTGAGCGGACATTCCCGCGAGCAAGATATTCTGCTCGGTCTTGGTCTCGGCGCCGACGACTACATCACGAAACCGTTCTCCGGCAACGAACTCGTCGCGCGCGTCGCGTCGTTCTTGCGCCGTCGTGAGAAGTTCGCGCAAAAGAAAGAAGGCGCGAACATCCTCAATCTCGGCAGCGCACAACTGGATCGCGACTTCCACACGCTGTTGAACAATGGCGAAAACGTGGCGCTCACGGCGCTCGAGTTCCGGCTGCTGTGGTTCCTCGGCGAGGCGGAAGGTCGCTTGCTCACGCGTGCACAGATTCTCGAACACGTGTGGAATGACACGTCAGGTGTGCCGACGCGCGTGGTCGACGTCCACGTCGCGGCGCTCCGAAAGAAACTCATCGAAGTCAATGCACCGCTCGAAATCTCATCCGTTCGCGGAATCGGCTATCGCCTCGACAAGCGATAGCGCCTTAGACATTCGCCTCGAAGCGGCGGATGCGCGTCCATTGTACGTGCAGCTTGCCGATCAACTCGTCGAGGCGATCGAATCCGAACGCCTTCCTGCCGGTGCGCGATTGCCGGCCATGCGCGATCTAGCACGTGACTTGAGTTGTGCGCTCGTCACCGTGTCGCAAGCCTATGAGTTACTCGCGGCGCGCGGGCGCGTGATTTCGCGCGTCGGCAAAGGCACGTTCGTCGCTCCACCGCCCGATACCGTGACGCCGTTTGCGCGCAGATGGGAACCCGACGTAGGCCGCTTTGCGCGCGCGCAACGTCTTGAAGGCGTGATGGAACAACTCACGCGCGCGACCGCGCCCGGTGCCATTACCCTTGCAACCGGACATCCCGCGCCGGAAACGTTTCCGTTGCATGATTTCGGACGCGCGTTTCACCGCACGCTGATGGAAGATCCACCGGAAGCCATGCAGTATCGTTCGTCGACGGGCGATGCCGATCTGTGCGACACGCTTGCAGGACTCTTGCGAAATCGCGGCTGTCGGGCGCAGGCGAGCGACATCATCGTATGCAGCGGCGCACAGCAGGCGGCCGATCTCGTAGCGACGGTGCTTCTCGATGAACGAACAGTTGTCGCAAGTGAGAGCCCGGCTTATTCAGGAACGCTCGGCGTTTTCGACGCGCGTGGCGTAACGTATGTCGAAGTACGTAGTGATAGCGACGGCGTTCGCGTCGATGACGTGGAACGCGTTTTCGCCGAATATCGGCCGCGTTTGTTTTACGTCAATCCGATCGCGCAAAATCCGACAGGTGCAGTTCTGCCGCAGCGCCGGGCCAAGCAGATCGTTTCGCTCGCGCGTCGCTACGACGTTGTCGTTCTCGAGGATCAGACGGGTTGGCAACTGACGTACGATGCTGCTGCGCCACCGCCGCTCGCGTCCTTCGACACCGACGGTCGCGTGATTCTGATGGACAGCCTTTCGAAGTCGATCTTTCCAGCGTTACGCATCGGCTATCTCTACGCAAAAGGATCGATTGCCGAAGCGCTCGAGATCGCGAAAGTCCGAGCGGATGTTTTTACCTCCACGCTGACGCAGCGCGCGCTTTATCGATTCATGGCGTCGCCGGCATACAACCGCCATTTGCGTTCTGCGCGAGCGTTGTACCGCGACCGTCGCGACGCATTCATGGAAGCGCTGACCGAGGCGCTGCCGTGGGCTGATTTGCGAACCCCGGCAGCGGGAGTAAATGTCTGGGTGCCGCTGCCGCCTCGCATTTCGACGCAAGCCGCATTCGACGCGTGCGCTCGCGAAGGCGTGCTTGTAATGCCGGCCGACCCGTTTTACCCGACGCGCAGCGGACCGGCAGCAATTCGCCTTTCCTTCGGTCACATCGACGAAGCTACGGCACGTGAAGCGGTGCGCCGATTGGGGCACGCGCTCTCTGCGATATAGTCGAAGAGGGAAGGTCTGCTGCCACCGGCGTGAGTAGCCTAATAAGGTGAAGCTCCGAGGACCTCTTACGGCGGCGATAGCCGCCGTTTTGCTAGGCGCTGTGCCGCGCCCAGCTCCCCTGACCGTGTATTCTGCGCCTGCTGCCGACCGGCCGGCCGGTGCGTCGCGTACGGAACCGACGGACGCCGTTCTTCCCAATGGGCGCGTCGCCGCACCCTTAGGGACGACGATCTTCGTCGGCACAAATCCACTCGGAGCGACGGTCACTCCCGATGGCCGCTTCATCATCGTGAGCAACAACGAACAGGATGCATCTGCCGCGCCGGCTGCGCCGCCACAAGCGCCGCAACTGCGCGCCGGTTATTCATTGACCGTCGTCGATGCCCGCACGATGCGCATAGCGAGCGTGTATCAGGCGCAGGGGCTTACGCTCTTTACCGGTGTCGTCGCCTTACGCGACCCCGCAAATCCCGGATCCACGATCGTGCTTGCGTCCGACGGTGGGAACAACACGGTGCACGTGTTTCAAATCGGCGCAGACGGTACGCTCACGCAGCAGTCGGCGATACCGGTTCCGGGATTTCCGGCGCAAATCGGACTTTCGGCGAATCAGCGCATGGCGTACGTCACGTCGAATCTCGGCGACATCGTAACGGCGATCGATATCGCGAACCGGCGCGTGTTGCATACCGCGCAAGTCGGATTCTCGCCGTTTGGCGTCGGCACCGCCGACGGGACGCTCTTCGTTGCGAACGGCGGACTCGACGCGTACACGCAGCTCGTGCAACCAGCGCGTGCGCCGCGATTTGGTAACGTAACCGGAAGTGCGACGAGATCGTCGTCGCTCTCGATCGTACCGCTCGATGCAAACGGTGACATTAGCAACAACGCGACGGGTGCCGTTCGCATGGATCAGATTCCAGACGGCGTCGACAATGTCGGCGGCGCGCATCCCGGTTCCCTCGTCATGCGGCGCGATGGTGCGTATGCTTATGTGTCGCTCGCGAACGTCGATCGCGTTTCGACCGTGCAGCTCACCGGAGATCCGCACGTCGTCGGCGGATTGGATTTGCGCCTCTTCGTGAATGCACCGTATGGAACGCAGCCGGATGCGGAAGTCTTATCAACCGACGGTACACGCCTCTACGTCGCGCTTGCGGGATTGAACGCCGTTGCCGTGCTGGATGCGCGTACGCCTGCGACACTGCATCGTCTCGGTCTCATTCCGACCGGCTCGTTACCTTCGGCGCTCGCACTCTCTCCCGATGGCCAGTATCTCTTTATTACGAGCGCGCGTGGTGTCGACGGCTGGGGACTCTTGCAGCGCGTCGACCTGAGAAAGCTGCCGCTCAAAGAATCGACCCTCTCCGCATTACGCTATAACCGCGCGGTAAGTGCGGCTCGTCCGAATAACGTGGTTCCCGCCTTGCGTTCGAATCGCAAAAGCAATGCGATCGATCATGTGATCTACATCGCGGTTGGTTCCGGCACGTTCGACGGCGTCTTCGGCGATTTGGGTCGCGGCAACGCCGATCCCGCATACGTCAGCTACAACGCATCGATAACGCCGAATCTGCATGCGCTGGCGCGCGCGTTCGGCATTGCTGATAATTTCTACGCCGATTCGATGAATGCGGACGTCAACACGCAATTCGCGCTCTCGGGCATGACGACGGCGTACGTCGAACACACGTTGCCGGTGAATGCCGGACGTGCACCGTACGATGCGCACGGTGCTGACCCCGAGGACTATCCACGCGCCGGATATTTGTTCAACTCGCTGCGCCGCGCCGGCGCCTCGTTCCGCGACTACGGCGCGTTGCTCAACGTTTCGGGCTATCAGCCTGCAACGCCGCAACCGCAGCAACGCGGACGTGGCGGCGCAACGGCGCCCGACGCAAGCGGGCTCGGGGGCATCTACACACTTGACGTTCCCGCGCTCGCCGTGCTCGACGGCGGCGTCGATCTTTCATACGCCGGTTCGAATCCGCTCATCACGAATGCGGCGCGTGCCGGCGAGTTCGTCAGCGATATGGACCGTCTCGCTCGCGCCGATCAGGAGCCGGCGTTCACGTACATCTGGCTTCCGACTGTCGCAGGCAACGCCGGGATGGCGGACGCGGATCGCGCGCTGGGTACGATCGTGCAGTTTCTCTCCCACACCCCACACTGGTCTTCGACGGCGGTCTTTATCGTTGCCGAGGGAGCTCAGGGCACGCGCGATCACGTGAATCGCGCGCGGAGCTACGCGCTCGTCGTGTCACCCCTTGCGAAGCAAGGCTACGTCGGAAGCCATCACCTCTCGTACGCCAGCCTCGTGAAGACCGAAGAAGAACTTTTGGGGCTGCCGCCGAGTTCGCTAGGCGACCTCCTCGCGACGGATATGGCGGATTTTTTCGGGACCGTCCCTAATCCGAGCACGTACCAAGCAATCCCGTAGTATAGGATGTCGATGACCACCAAGGACATACATTTTGGCCCTCGCCTGATCGGATCGCCAACCGGCAAACTTCGCGCCGCAGTTCTCATCCGGCCGACGGCAGCTATCGAGAAGGCGACGCCGTTGCAAGGGGAGCCGGGCTCGGTTTATGGGCGCGCGCTCGAGCAGCACGACATCCTGCGCAAGACGCTCGAATACTTCGGAGTCGAAACGATCACGGTCGAGCCGCGGGGCGACGATCCGCTGGAGTCAGCTGTCGTAGACGCCGCCGTTGCATTCGAAGACGGCGCGATGATCATGCGTCCGTCTGAAATGTCGCGGCGCGGCGAGGCCGACCGCATCGAAGCGGAGTTCGCGCACATCGACGTTCCGATCGCCGGGCGTATCGCGGCGCCCGGGCTCTTCGACGGTGGCAACGTGTTACTCGCCGGGGGCACAGCGTTCGTCGGTGTCGGGAAGCGCGGCAATGCGATAGGCCGGGCGGGATTCGCCGCGGTTGCGAAAGCGCACGGGTATCGAGTCGTCGAGGTGGCTCTCGCGCCGGGCGTCCGCTCGCTGCAGTCCGTGGCCAGTGCCGTCGCAAAAGATACCGTCGTGATTGCTCCCGACCGCGTCGACGCATCCGCGTTCGACGGATTTAACGTCATCAGCGTCAACTTGGGCGAAGAGATGGCCGCGGGCGTGATTTGTCTCGGCGAACATCACGTCATCGCCGACGTGCGCTACCGTACGGCGCTTTCGCGCATGCGCAAAGCCGGGCTCGTGGTTGAAGGCATTGACCTCTACGATTTCGAGAAGATCGGGATTACGCCGTCGCAGCTCGTGCTTGCGTTGAAGCGCGACTGAGTCCCCTAAAGAGAGCAAATGCGGATCGCCGTCATTTCCGATATCCACGGAAACCTCGTTGGTTTGGATGCATGTCTTGCGGATTTACACGCGCAAGGTGGAGCAGACGCGATCATTGCTGCAGGCGATCTTTGTTTAGACGGCCCGAAGCCCAAAAAAGTGCTGCAGCGCCTGGAGGAAGTCGGGGCACAAGCGATCCGCGGAAATACCGATCGCTATCTCGGCGCACCTGGAAACGAAA
>JAMXLG010000327.1 GCA_024281135.1 Vulcanimicrobiia bacterium
GCTTGCTATCGGGAGGACCCGTCTAGCGGGCGGTGCACCGTTGCTCGCGGCGCATCTAAAGGATGGGCGAACGAGCGTTCGTGCAATGAGCATATATGGGTTAGGTGTGATTGGGCTGGGAACCTCAACGAGCGAGATTATAAATTCGTTAAGTGACGCGTCCAGTGCCGTCAGGGTCGCGGCGCTCGACGCCCTAGGCCGCTACGAGGCGGCACATAAACTGACTGGGCAAGGGGAGATGGCGGCGGCTGCGGCCGTTGCAAAGGCGCTAGCGTCCGACCGGGATGAGATCGTGCGCGGGCGTGCCGCAATCGCGCTCAACTTCTTCGCTGACGGCCCTGCGGCTACGGAGTCCCTCAATGCGCTCGTTGCCGCAGTAAACGACGAACGCGCGGACTACGTTCGCGAGCGCGTCATGTGGACGATCTTCCGCCGCTATGCGCCGCGCGCGCCGCGTGGGCTCCTGTCAACCGCGCTTCACGACCAAGATGAAACGGTCCGCATTGAAGCCGTGCGTGCCTATGGAAAACTCAAAGATCCGAGCGCTGTTTCTGATCTCCAACCGATGTTGAACGATCCTTCATGGCGCGTGCAAGAACAAGCGGCGGAATCGATTCTCGCATTGCAAGGAAAGCCGATTCATACGAGCTGGAAGGAGATTCCGGCGTTCGTCCACGTTCCAACGCCGGCGCCCGATCCGCTCGCGTCGGAACGCGCCATTCCAATGACTGCACCGTCGGGAAAACCGTCGATACCCGATGCAATGACTGCCGATCTCGGAGCGGACCTGTTGCCGAAGACCGCTGCTGAAATGACGTCGCCGGCGCACGGACCGCATCCGCGTCTGCGCATCGTAACGACGAAAGGCAACGTGTACGTCGCGTTGTTCCCCGAGTGGGCGCCGCTGACGGTTGAAAATTTCCTCAATCTGACGGCAAGCGGATTTTACAACGACAATCGATGGTTCCGTATCGTTCCCGACTTCGTCGTGCAAACCGGCGAAAAAGACGATAAAAACATGCCGGGTCCGGGTTACACCATCGGTGCCGAACAGAATCCCCTCGAACAAAACGCGTACATTATTTCGATGGGCCTCAATTACGATGACAAGACGAACACGCCGTTACTCGATTCGGCAGGTTCCGAGTACTACATCACCCTCTCGCCGCAGTATCATCTCGACAACGACTTCACGGTCTTTGGCCGCGTCGTCAGCGGCTTCGACGTCTTAGGCCGCTTGATTGAATCCGACCGCGTCATCCGCATCGAACGAATATCAGACGTGACGTTGTAGTTAGGACGCGGCTCGCCGATGGATGATGAAGCGATTGCCTTCGGGGTCCTTTGCGAAACATGCGCGGCATGAGGGGAAGTCGTAGATCTCCGTCACGCTAGCGCCGGCGTCTATGAGTCGTTGATGCATCGCTTCGACGTCGTCGACTTCAAATGCGGCGCCGGAGCTCGTTCCCGGCGCAATGCCGAGTTCTTCTCCGGTAGCGTCTAACGCGAATGTGGCATTGCCGAGATCGTATTCGATCCACTGTTCATTGAACCAGTCGCCCGGGCGTAATCCCAGGACATCACCATAAAAGCGGCGCGCCTGCTCGATGTCCCGCACGTAGTAGGCGATAAATGACAGCTCGTTGATCATCAGCCGGACGTTCTAGAACGTCCGGTCGGAATCCAGGAGAATCGTTACGGGGCCGTCGTTGATGAGTTCGACTTGCATGTCGGCGCCGAACTCGCCGTAAGCGACCTCGAGGCCGAGCGCTTCGAGTTCGCGGCCGGCCTGTTCGTACAGCTCGCTCGCGAGCGGTTCTTTCGCGGCGGTTATGAATGAGGGCCGGCGTCCCTTGCGGGCATCGCCGTGTAGTGTGAATTGCGAGACGATGAGCACGGCGCCGCCCACGTCGAGGACGCTACGGTTCATCAGTCCCGCGTCGTCCGTGAAAATGCGCAGGTTAGCAACTTTTTCCGCGATCCACCGCGCATCGTCAGAATCGTCGGCAACGCCGACGCCGACGAGCACGAGAAGTCCGCGGCCGATCTTGCCCGTGATTCGCTCGTCGACCCGCACTTCTGCGCGCGTGACCCGCTGAACGACGGCGCGCACCGTCGGTTACTTCGTGAACATCGACGAGAGCGCGAAGAACGCGTTCTCGCGGCGCTCCATCACGCGGCGATAGAAATAGCCCGCCCAGTGCGTTCCATATGGAACGTACACGCGCATGCGATAGCCGTCGTCGACGAGCTCGCGCTGCAATTGCGGGCGGCATCCATAGAGCATTTGAAACTCGAACTTATCGGGCGAAATCTCCTCGTCCTTGACGATCGCGCGCAGATCATCAATGAGCGCGCGCTCGTGTGTAGCAAAGCCCGGATAGTTGCCACGCATGAGCAGCTCTCGCGCGAGTTTAAGATAGTTTGTGCGAATTTCGGGCATCTCTTTGTACGCGATCTCGGGCGGCTCGTTATACGCGCCTTTGCATAGGCGAACGCGAGCGCCCAGCTCGATCGCGCGTTCCACGTCCGCCGCCGTTCGCTTCAGGTAGGCTTGCAACACGATGCCGACATTCTTGTGCGTCGCAAAGGCGCGCTCAAAAACGCGCAACGTACTGTCCGTGACGGCGGAACCTTCCATGTCAATGCGGACAAATGGATCGGAGTTCCGCTGTGCGTGGTCGAGGATTCGCGTGAGATTCTCGAGCGCGAAATCTTCGCTGACGAGCAAACCCATCGCGGTAAGCTTTACTGATACGTTTG
>JAMXLG010000328.1 GCA_024281135.1 Vulcanimicrobiia bacterium
ATGTACGCGATCAACGCGGCGACCGGAGCAATGGTCTGGCAAGATGCTGTGCCGTTTGCAACGTTCAGCTGCGGCGGTTCGAATTCGCAGTTCTCGATCGGCGAGACTCCGGCAATCGATCGCGGAAAGAATCGACTCTACTTTGCCGATGGGCAGAACCAATTACACGCGGTCGATCTCGCGACCGGAAAAGAAGCGACCGGGTGGCCCATCAAGATCGCTAACTACACGCCGGACCACAACTTTATGCATGGCGGCCTCACCTATAATCCATCGAACGGCTTGCTCTATGCGGTGACCGGTTCGACGTGCGACATCTCACCGTGGTACGGCCGTGTCGTCGCCATTAACACGAACGGGCCCGGCGTCGCAGGCACCTTCTTCACCATGAGCGGCACGTCAGCGCAGGGCAGCAGCGGCGGCGGTATCTGGGGCCCTGGCGGCGGCTCCATTGTGCCGGCGAGCAACAACGTCGTCGTCGCAACCGGAAACGCGGATACGACGGTAAATTCTTCGCAGCACGCGTCGTATGCAGAGCAGATTGTCGAACTCTCGCCGACGCTGAGCTCGATTGTCGCCAACAACTATCCGACGAATATTCCCGTACTCTCGGGATACGACGACTTCGATTTTGGTGCAACACCTCTATTATTTCAGCCGCCGGGATGCCCGTTGATGCTAGCGGCGGAGAATAAGTCCGGAATGTTGGAGGTGTACGACGAAGCAACGATATCGTCCGGACCAGTTCAGTATATTGCGATGTCGATACCCTCGGATGAGGCGAGCTTTGTTGGTGCCCCGGCCTACGACCCGGCGACGAATTACGTGTACGTCGGCATGCCTTCGACGTCGGGTATCTACCAACCGGGACTCGCGGCGTTTAGCCTGGCGTCGAATTGCACATTGAACGCGACGCCGGTCTGGAGTGCCAACTTCGGTCCTGCCGCTACAGCAAGCCAACAGCAGCCGCGTTCACCTATCTCAATCGCAAATGGCGTCGTCTACGTCGGCAATTATACGGGGAACACCCTCTACGCATTCAATGCGGCAACCGGAGCGCAGTTGTGGAGCGTGGCGCTTTCCAGCTGGGGCAACGTCGGAACCGTTATTGCCAACGGTATGGTCTACATCGGCGCCGCCGACGGAACGATTACCGCGTATGCGCCGCCGGCGGCGGCCCAAGTACTGCGCAAGAGCGTCGCGAAGACCTCGCGTTCGTTCGTGCCCTTTCATCGCGGCCGTCCGCGTACGAACTACTCGTGGGAACGGTGGCCGTAGTCAGCGTACAATAACAGGGTGAGTTCCTACATCCCGGCTGACCCGACGATCGCGGAGTTCGCGGCATACTTGCGCCTGGAGCGCGGGCAGTCGCCGCGTACGTCTGAGGAATACGCACGCGACATCGAGCTGTTCGGCGAATTCTTGGAGCCGGGACACCCGAAGACCACTGCGTTCTTCAAACTCCCCTCCACCACGACGTCGGACGTGCGCCGCTTCGTGATGGAACTCATGGGCCCGCGTAAATACACGCCTACCTCCGTGCGTCGCAAGATCGCAGCGCTACGCTCGTATTTCGCGCTGCAAAAACGCGAAGGCCGCCGCACTGACAATCCCGCGCAAGATGTGCCGCCGCCGAAGGCCGCGAAGCGTTTGCCGCACGTCATGTCGGAGCCGGAAGTTTCTAAACTGCTCCGTACGCGTGTCGCCGGGAAGACCGACTTTCAGCGTTTGCGCGACATCGCGATCATGGAGCTTCTCTATGCGAGCGGAATCCGGCGCGCGGAACTGGTGAGCTTGAATCTCAGTGATGTCGATCTCGAGCGGCGCATCATGCGCGTCATCGGCAAAGGCAACAAGCAGCGAACCGTCTTTATCAATCAGGCATCGGCTGATGCGATTCGCGCGTATTTGGGTGTGCGACCCAGAACTCCCGATGAGGCGCTCTTTCTTTCAAAACGAAAAACGCGGCTTTCGCATCGCCAGGCGTGGGTTGTGTTCCGCCAGTTCGCGCAGCTCTCCGGATTGACCAAACACGTTACGCCGCACGTCATGCGCCATTCGTTTGCGACGCATTTGTTGGAAAACGGCGCAGATCTGATGACGATCAAAGAACTCCTTGGTCACGAAAGTCTCTCGACGACGCAGATCTATACCAACGTGTCGCTCGAGCACATGCGTCGCAGTTACGAGGACGCGCATCCGCGGGATCGCTCGGAAAGGTGAAAGCGTTGCGCGCCGGAAACGCCAACAATGGTATGTTGCGACGCGCGTTGTTTCTGTTCTTAGCTGTTGCTTTTGTCGGATGTTCGAGCCGCACGCCGTTTTCGACGCGCGTAGGGCTCTTGGAACCGACCTCGACGATGACCGTCGTCGTTTCCGACGGAAACGTCAACGTCTATAAACCCGCAGCCGGTCAATCGACGGATCAATTCACCGTTTCCGCGACTGCGCTCGAGGGAACCAATCCCAATCCACCTACGATCGCGCGTGCCGGAAACGGCGTGGTGGTTCGCTCGACCGATCCGCTTTACGGAATGCTCGTCCGCCTGCCCGACCGGGTGAATCTGGATGTACAGTCGAGCAAAGGGAATGTCAACGTGACCGATGTGAGCGGCGCAATCGACGTACACGCGAAGCACGGAAACGTGCGCATCATGGTGCCGGGGATCGCGCAGGCGCAAACGGGTACCGGAAATATCGATGCAACGATCGGTGCGACGCAATGGAAGGGCACGCTGACGTTTCGCGCCGACAGCGGTGATGTGACCGTCTTTATTCCGGAGATTGCGAAGTTTCACGTGCGCTTGCACACCGACGACGGGACGATCTTCACCGATTTCGGTTTGAAGGGCACCTCGGTCGGATCGAATGAAACGATCGATGCGCCGGTCAACGGTGGCAGCGAATACGGCGTCGATATTGAAGCGCGCCACGGCACGGTGCGTTTGCTCCGCCTGACACCTCAAGCATAGGGGCTCTCTAGTCCTCGATAACAGCTCCGGGATTCATGAGGCCGCGTGGATCAAGGGCGTTTTTAACGGTTCGCATGAGGTCCATTTCGACGAGACTGCGATGCGCGGCCAATTCTTGACGCCGATAACGCCCGATCCCGTGTTCTGCGGTAATACTGCCGCGAAAATCTGCAATCAGTTCATAGACGGCGGCGCTCACGTCATCGGGGCGCATGACGCCAGCAGATGGAAGCAGCACGTTGAAATGAATGTTGCCGTCGCCGAAATGTCCGAAGGCGAGCACCGACGTGCTCGGATAGTCGCGTTCGATGCGTTCGGTCGCGCGAGCGATAAACTTCGGGATCGCGGAAATCGGTACCGAGACGTCGTGCTTGAGGCTGCGGCCGCTCCGCCTCTCGGTTTCCGTAATCGTTTCACGCCACTCCCAAAGCGTTCGCGCTTGCGTCGAGTTTTCCGCGATCACGATTACGCCTGCGATACCCGCATCGTCGAGCTGAACGAATGCTTCTTCAACCGCCTCGCGTAGCGTTGAGAGCGACGAGCTTGCTTCAACAAGCATGTACCAGGCGTGTTGAGGCATCGGACGGCGCAACGCCGAGTCATGCGCGAGGCGTAACGCGATCGCGCGATCGGGGAAAAGTTCGCATGCGGTCAGCGTCTCTCCGAGCGTTGCCTGCAGTGTCGAAAATGCGCGGAGTGCGGTGTCACACGAGTCGAGTCCGACCAGCGCGGTTACGCGTTCTCGCGGCATCGGAAAAAGACGAAGCACGGCGCGTGTGATAATGCCGAGCGTTCCTTCCGCACCGATGAACAGCTGCTTCCAATCGTAGCCGGCATTGTCTTTATAGAGCGAACGGAGTCCGTCGAGTACGCGCCCATCGGGAAGAACCGCTTCGAGTCCGAGGACGAGCGAGCGCATCGTTCCGTAGCGAAGCACGGCCGTGCCGCCGGCATTGGTCGAAATCAATCCGCCGACTTCGGCGCTGCCTTCGGCTGCAAGCGAAAGCGGAAAAAGCCGTTGTGCGCGGCGCGCCGCATGCTGTACTTCCGTGAGTACGCATCCCGCTTCTACCGTAATCGCGTATGCATCGGGATCGACCGAGACGATCCGCCGCATACGCGAAAGACTAAGGATAATCGCGTTCTCCAAATCGAGCGGCGTTGCGCCAAGCGCGAGACCAGTGTTACCACCCTGCGGAACGATCGCCACGTGCGCACTCGAACAGATGCGCACGACGTCGCTGATCTGTTCCGTCGTTGCCGGCCGCACAACGGCCTTCGCGCGCCCGATATAGCTGCCGCGCCAATCGGTAACAAACGGCTCGACCAGCGCAGGATCGACGAGTACAGCGGCATCACCGCACGCTTCGCGCAGCGCGCCGAGAATCGCGGGCTTCACGAGCGCGAGCGCGCGTGCAGCTGTTCTTTGGCTTTGATGAGCCGCACCATGGCGTCATTGTACGGCGTGGGCGTGCCCGTGCGACGGCCGAATGCGACGATTGCGCCATTGATGTGATCGATCTCGCTTGGATGTCCCGACTCCAAGTCGAAGGCCATCGAGCTCTTCGAATCGGCGCCCAACTCGATCACCTGCGTGACATACTGCCAAGGGTTGACGAAGGGCAGATTGATCTTCAGCGCTGCAGCTACCGCGGCGGCTTCTTCTGCAAGCGATTCGGAGAGATGCGCCGCATTGGGGTCCTTGAGAATTTCGCCGCTTTCGCAATCGAGCAACGCGGAGATCGCATTGATCGCCGCATTCGCAACGAGCTTACCCCAGAGATGTGGCCGGATGTCATAGACGACCGATGCGCGCAGTCCCGAACGCGTCAGCAGATCTGCAACCATGCGCGCCGTGGCCGGAGCAGCGGATGCGGAACCGATAATCGTGTTGCCTTGCTCGGAACTACGCACGCGGCCGGGACCGGTGGTAAACGACGACTCCGTCGTGATGCCGAGAACGACGGGAACCGCTCCACCGAGTGCGGTCTTGATTGCGTCTTCGTTTCCGACACCGTTCTGCAGCGAGACGATCGGCGTCGCCGGATTGAGTTCGCCTGCAAACGGCCGCAGCGCGCGAAGCGTATCGACGGCCTTGACGAACAAAAACAGCACACCGGAGCCGAACAGCTCCTTCGGCGATGAGGCGATCGTTACGCGCCGCGACGAAGCTTCATTGACGGCCAAACCGCCGTTTGCAATCGCGCGCGCGGTATCGGGGTTCGTCTCCAAGATCGTGACGTCGCACGTTTCGGTGAGATGGTAACCGAAGAGCGAGCCCATCGATCCCGCACCGACAATGCCGACCTTTAATCTGGCATCGCTCATCTACGGGATTTGCGCCTGGAACCCGTAGGTAAACCGGCGTGCGGGCTGGTTCAATGCACGCTCGCCGACGAAGAGCTGGATGCCCTTGGCAACGTTGAGGTTGCCGTAGAGGTCGATTTGTGGCCACTGCGGGTTGAAGATTCGCGTTTCAAGTCCGAAGAGCCGCGCGTTGTACTGTCCCATCAATCCGACTTGCGAATAGAACACGCCGTACCCGAGACGAAAGTCCGGTGAGAGTGACGACACGAGCGCTGCGTTTGCCGTGGTGCCGTGCCCGATGTTGTTTGCGCCGACCAGCAAGCTCGTCTTAGAACGTGGGAGCACGAGCAGATTAATGTCCGATTCAGGTCCCTGATTGCTTGTGAAGAGCGGGTTCGGACAACAAACCTTTTGCGGACTGAGCGCGCTCATACGGAACTGAATCGCGACGAGATCTTTTGCGATATCGCCTAGGCGGCTCTTGAGCTTCATCTCATGGACGGTCGGTCCGCCGCCCGTGTTCATTGGATACGGCGTGGCACCGGCTGACGGCGGAGTCGGCGTCGGGTACGGTTGCGGCGGCGCATTTGCCGGCGGTGCGCTTAGCGGCGGTACTGAGCCGGTAGGCAGCGGATACGGCGTTGCTCCTTGATCGACACCGTACACACTGCTCGTGCCGCCTAATTCACCCAGCAACGAATTCGCCTTTTGCAGTGTGGCGTCGAGATTCGCGACGGTATTCTTCACTTGGGCTTGCGTCTGCGGATCACCGGTGACATTCGACAGGTCGCGGGTAAGGTCGGCGATGTTCTGAGTCGTGTCTCGAATGTTTTGAACCGTAGCCAGCACGTTACCCTTGAGCTGTTTGTTCGTGGCAAGATCCTGGAGCTGCGCTATCGATACGTTGAGCCCACGGGACGCACTGTCGAACTGCACGAGGATGTCGTTGATGCGGCCGGAGTTCAGTTTCGCCGTATCGTTCAGCGTGCCGGTCAACGAGACGATATTCGCACTCGCGCGGCCCAAGCTCGACTGAAGCTGCGCGGTCATCGTCGTGACGGAGCCCTTCAATGTGACCGTAAGGTCATTCGCATTCGTCAATGCCGTCTGCAGCGTATCGAGCAACTTCGGTTCGCGCCTCTCGAGATCGGCCATCATGATATCGAGACGTTTGATCTCGCCTTGACCTTGTTCGAGCAGGTCCGCAACCGTTGCGGTATTCGTTCCCTGCGGTTGCTGATCGACCGGCAGCACCTTGCGTTCGAGCGTCGCTATCGCGGGCGGTGCCGGCGTCGGTCCGGTAATGCCCGATGGTCGTGGACGCGGCACGGGCGGAACGATCAAAAGGCTCGGGTCGCCCGTCAGCGGCGCTTGGATCAAGAAGCGCGAGTCTCGCGGAATGTCGACGTCGCGGTTGATGGCCAAGATGACGTCAACCGTGTTATCCGGGAGCAGCGTAATCGAATCGACGGTACCAACCGTTACGCCGCTGAAATAGACCAGCGCTCCCGAATGCAGTCCGGCCGCTGATTCAAAGTGAACGCCGAGACGATATCCGGTGTGTCGCGTCCCGAAATCGGTGATGACGTAGAACACCCCGAATAGGAGCAACAACGCCAAAATCGCAAACGCCCCGACCTGAGCCTGCTTCGTCATTTCCGCCTACTTACGCCCGCCCGCCGCGAGACGCCTGGTTTAGATGGGTATGGGGCCAACCTCTGAGCCCTGGAGAAACTGCTGAACTATGGGGTTGGCTGAGCGTTTGATTTCGTCGACGCTGCCGTAGGCGATGATTGCGCCTTCGAAGAGCATGGCGACGTAATCGGCCATCATGTAGATCGACTGGAGGTCGTGCGAGATAACGACAGCCGTTCCGTTCAACTTCTGCCGTAACCGCACGATGGTATCGGTGATCAGATGCGTGACGATCGGATCCAGGCCTGTGGTTGGTTCGTCGTAGAGAATCAATTCGGGTCGCGTCACGATCGCACGCGCGAAACCGGCGCGTTTGAGCATACCGCCCGAGAGTTCGCTCGGCATGGATTCGTACGTGTGCGCGAGTCCCACGGAGTCCAATGCGTCGACGACGGTCTTCTCGATTTCGCTGTCAGGCATGCTGGTGTGCTCGCGCAACGGTAGCGCGACGTTATCTCCGACCGTAAGGCTGTCCAGCAGCGCTGCGAACTGAAACGACAAGCTGATCGTCCGTCGCACCTCATTGAGCTGCGCCTCGGAGATATGGCAGATGTCGATGTTGCGGATATAGACGTGTCCCACATCGGGTTTGCGCAGCCCGTCGAGCAAGCGCAGGATCGTCGACTTTCCCGCCCCCGAGAGCCCGATGATACAGGTAATCGCACCTTCGACGACGTCAAGACTGCAGTTCTTGAGAATGACGCGATCGCCGTAGTAGAGCGAAGTGTTATCAAGGCGAGCGATGATGTCCGGCACGTCAGCGCGTTCCGAACAAAATGAACGACAAGATGAAGTTCGAGATAAAGATCATGATGATCGAAAGCACGACCGCGCCCGTTGTCGACGCACCCACGCCGGCGGCGCCGCCGCGCGTTCGCAAGCCTTGATAGGCGCCGACAAGTGCGATGATCGCGGCGAAGACCAGCGATTTCACTAACCCCTTCAACACGTCTTCGAACCCGATTGCTTGTCGCGCGGATGCGAGAAACGTGTCGTATGAAATATGCGCGTACGTCTGCGCAATCCACATACCGCCGGCAATTGAGACGACGTCTCCGAATACGGTCAGTAACGGCAGCATCAGGAGCATTGCCAGGAGCCGCGGGACGACGAGAAATCGTGGAACTTCAAGTCCCATCGACGTCAGCGCTTCGATTTGCTCGGTTACGACCATCGAACCGATCTCTGCGGCGATTGCCGCGCCGACGCGCCCCGCGACGACAACCGCGGTGAGCATCGGGCCCAATTCACGAACCGAGGCAAAAGCCACCGCTCCGCCGACGAGACTTCCGACACCGAACTGCACGGCTTGCACGGCCGACTCGAGCGAAATCACCATACCGGTAAAGAGCGATGTAAGGAGCACGATCGAGAGCGACTGCACGCCGAGGAAGTAACACTGGCTGATCGTTTCGATGAACCGGATGCGCAAACGCACCATGAAACTCGATGACTCACCGGCCAGAATCACGATCCCGCCGGCGTATTCGAAGAACTCGATGGTTGCGCGCCCGAAGCGGTCGAGGACCTTCACTAAACCTGCTGCTCCAGCGCCGTCAGATCGGCAAGCACGCCTTGTGTCGCTTCGATCCGTTTGACTGCGACACCGCGCTCTGCCGTCAAATTGAAAACGACTTGGTTCGCGTTTTCGAGCCGCCGGTCGACGTCGCGCAGATGTCCGCGTGCTTCGCGTTCGAAGGGCGTGAAGTACCGGCGAACGGCGTCGAGAAACTCTGCGCGGCCGCGTTCGTCGAGCGTACCGTTGCGCAGTGCTTCTTCTACTTTGAGTTGCGCGTTCTTCATCGCCCGGTCTGTGACGTGAAATGCGCCGACGCGCGCGACGAGCGCTCCAAATGCGTCTTCAGGCATGCGCCCCCGCTGAAACCGGAACGCCCGCGTTTGCAAGCACGCTGCGTTGCGCGTCGAAGAGCGAGCGGATGCCGCGCTCCGCGAGAGCCAACATCGTGTCGAGTTCGCGTCGATCGAACGGCGCCGCTTCGGCCGTTCCTTGAATCTCGACGTATTTGCCGGCATCGGTCATGAACACGTTCATATCGGTATGGGCTTGACTATCCTCGTCGTACGCAAGATCGAGCAGCGGCGTACCCGCGACAATGCCGACGCTCGTGGCCGCAATCATGCCCGTTAGCGGCCATTTCGATCCGCCGAAACTCTCGGTTGCACGCAGCGCGAGCGCAAGCGCAACATAGGCGCCGGTGACGGATGCTGTTCGCGTTCCGCCGTCTGCCTGCAGCACGTCGCAGTCGATCCAAACGGTGCGTTCGCCGAGCCTTGCGGTATCGGTAACGGCTCGCAGTGCGCGGCCGATGATCCGCTGAATTTCATGCGTGCGCCCGCCTACGCGTCCCTTTGCCGACTCGCGCTGTGTCCGCTCTTGCGTCGCGCGCGGCAACATCGCGTACTCGGCGGTCACCCACCCGAGGCCGCGGCCCTTCAGCCATTGCGGCACTTTCTCTTCCACCGTCGCCGCGCATAACACGCGCGTATTGCCAACCGTGATCAGCACGCTGCCTTCGGCGTATTTGAGAAAACCCGGTTCGATAGAAACCGGGCGAAGTTCATCGGGCCTCCGCCCGTCGGACCGCATCATATCGGGCAGGAGTGTTCGCTTATTCGGAGCGCGCTGCCTCGTCTTCTGTTAGACGGTCGTAAATGTGGCGCGCATACCACTGCGGCCAATCCGGATCGGCATGGCCCAAACTCTTTTCGTACCCCGCATGCGCGCGCTCGGCTTCACGCAGCAAGTCGGCGAGGCGCGCGACCGGATTCTCGCCTAGATCCAGTTGCATGCACCCATTGTTGCGCCTATGGGACAGGCTCGCAATACCCCGCCCAAGACGAAATCGATTGACCCTCGCGCACGGGAACCGCAACGCCTTGGAACGGCCGGAAGATTCCGTCTTGCCCGAGCAGACGGAAGCTGATCGTATAGCTGTCCGCTCCCAAAACACGCGATGACCACATTGCACGCACGAGCGGTTGATCGTCCGGATGAACGCACGCGATCCATGCATCGGCGCTCCCACAGACTTCTTTATCCGGGACGCCCGTATAGCGCACCCAATCGCGATTGAAGAACGTAATGCGCCCGCTCGCATCTGCGGTCCAGCGAATCGTAACAGAATCTGCCGGCCTAGATATCATCATGTCGAGACACCTCGCTCACTAGCCTTGTGCCCGCACGCTAGCGCCGCTAAACGGTGGGCAGGCAGCTTACTCGACGGTGACGGTTTTTGCTAGATTGCGCGGTTGATCGACGTCCTTACCCTCGATATCGGCTATGTGATACGCCAATAATTGTAGCGGGATGACGTTGACGATGGGAGAGAGCAACTCGTCGACTTTCGGAACCCAGAAGACATAATCGGCGACGCTGCGCGCTTCTTCATCGCCGTGATTGGCGACGACGATAATCGGAGCTTCGCGTGCTTTCGACTCCATCAAGTTCGAGAGAATCTTTTCGCGAATGCGACCATCAGTCATGATGCCGATCACCGGCGTTTCGGTGTCGAGCAGCGCGATCGGACCGTGCTTCATTTCACCCGCGGCGTAGCCCTCGGCATGAATGTAGCTGATCTCTTTGAGTTTGAGCGCGCCTTCCAAAGCGGTCGGATAGTTGATGTAGCGCCCGATGAAAAGGCAGCTGCGCATCTTGCGGATCTTGCGCGCGACGTCGCGAATATAATCCGACGTGTTCAGCACGACGTCGACCGACGCCGGCAACAACTTCGTGTTTGCGCCGATCTCTTTGAGACGCGCGGGATCGACTGTACCACGAACCTTTGCCATGTAGAGCGCGAAGAGCGTCATCGCGGTTACTTGAGAGACATAGGTTTTCGTTGCCGCTACGCCGATTTCGGGACCGCCGCGCGTATAAAGCGTTCCGTCGGCAATACGCGTTAAATGCGAGCCGAGCACGTTGCAGATGCCGAGAATCGAGGTGCCGGCATCCTTGGCAATGCGCACGGCTTCGATGGTGTCGGCTGTTTCACCCGATTGCGACATCGCGATGACAAGCGCCGTCGGATCGATTACCGGATCGCCGTAACGGAACTCACTTGCGAGTTCCATTTCAACGGGCAGCTTGACGAGCGAACGCAGCAGATACATGCCGACCATGCCGGCGTGGTATGCCGTGCCGCAGCCGGTGATCGCAATTTTTGAAATGTCGCGCAGACGTTCGTCCGGGATATCGATCTCCGCGCCGAGGTGCACGTGCCCGTCTTCGTCGATGCGGCCCGCCAACGTCTCTTTGATGACGTTGGGTTGCTCGAAGATTTCCTTGAGCATGAAGTGCTTGTATCCGCTCTTTTCAGCGGAGGTCGCATCCCAGGTAACGTTGATCACATCGCGCGCGATGGGCGTGCCGTCATAGCGCATCAAGCGATAGCCGTTGCGGCTGACCACGACCATTTCGCCTTCTTGCAAAATGATTTCGCGACGCGTGTACGGCAGAATCGCCGGCGTATCGGACGCCACGTACATTTCACCTTCGCCGATACCGACGACGAGTGGGCTTGCACCGTTACGCGCAAAGACCAGTTCCTCGGGCGTGTCGCTCGAGATGACGCCGAGCGCATAGGCGCCGCGTACTTCGGCGAGCGTTTTACGAACCGCGACCTCGAGATCGCCGTCGTAATGCATCTCGATGAGGTGCGCGAGCACTTCGGTGTCGGTCTCACTATTGAAGACGTGGCCGAGCTCGATGAGCTTCGCGCGCAGTGGCGCGTAGTTCTCGATGATGCCATTGTGCACGACGGCAATATTGCCGGTGCAATCCATGTGCGGATGCGCGTTGGCGTCGTTGGGACGGCCGTGCGTGGCCCAACGCGTGTGCCCCACCCCGACTGAGCCGGCGATCTGGCCGCCATTCTTCAGGCGCTCAGCAAGACGGGAGAGTTTGCCCTCCGCCTTCGTCCCGGTCAGGGCGCCGCGTTCGTCGATCACGGCGATGCCTGCGCTGTCGTACCCCCGGTACTCCAGTCGCGCTAGCGAATCCAAAATAATGGGAACGCTATCGCGCTCTCCGATATAACCTACGATCCCGCACATATGAACATCCTATAGGTGAGACCAGGGGTCTGCCGAGAGCCGTTCGGCGGCTACTTGATACCCTCTTTAGTCCTGTGGTATGCAATCGCTCCCTCGGCGATTTCGTCGAGCGCAATCGACACGGGCTTGTTCGGGTTAATCGTGTCCTTATCGACCAGTGGCTCGCTCGCAAAGTACTCGCGGCGATCGGAAGGCGGCAGCTGCTGCACGCGGATCCAGTTGTTCAGCTGGCGGGCGCGCTTGGTGACTATATTAACGAGACTGAATTTCGAATCCGCATGCTTGAGCAGGGCGTCGAGGTCTCCAAAAACCGTCTTTGACATTCTGTTCCTTGTAACGTAATTAGGTCAGTTCGAAGTTGTTCAACGAAT
Organism: Vulcanimicrobiia bacterium; assembly: GCA_024281135.1. Next base: position 12,419 of record JAMXLG010000328.1, read on the forward strand.
CGTCGCCCCAGCGGTGAATGCGGAAGCGTTCCGCTTGCAATATCGCGTGCAAGTCGCGAATGGCATCCTCCTTGCGACCCTCCTCGTTGATGAGGATGTAATCGAAATTCCGGATGAATTTCATTTCCTGATGCGCGATCTCGAGCCGCCGCGCGATCTCCTCGTTCGTCTCGGTCCTCCGCGCCAACAGGCGGTCGCGGAGATGCGAGAACTTGTCGGGAACGAGGAAGATCAAGACTGCGTCAGGATACGCGTTCTTGATCGCAAGCGCGCCGTTGACTTCGGGCTTCATGATGAGGTCGTAGCCCTCAGCCAACGTTTTTTGCACGAAGTCCTGCGGCGTACCGTAGAGGTTGCCGTTGTACTCGCGCCACTCGAGAAACCCGTTCGATTGTACCCGTTCTTCAAACGTTGCGCGATCTAAAAAGAAGTAGTGCTCGCCCTCGACCTCGCCCTTACGCGGGTCTCGGGTGGTCGAAGAAACGGAGTACCGCAGCCGAGGCATGCGTTCAAGCAAGGCTTCGACTAACGTATCCTTACCGGCCCCGGAAGGACCTGACACGACGAAGAGCAGCCCGGGCCCGGTGATCAAACGAACTCCATCGAAGAGAACGGCAGCGCGAAAGCAGCATCATTTCCAAACCGCCGGAGAGGAAACCTGGTCATGGCTCTATCGCTCGCCTCTACGCTTGCAGAATCAGCCCTTCGGCACCCCGATCGTACCGCCGTCGTCTTCGGCGCCGAGCGGATACTTTATAGAGAGCTATGGGAGCGGGCGCGGCGTTACGCAGCCTTCTTCCGCCGCCAGGGCGTAGTGCCGGGCGACCGGGTCGCAATTCTGCTGCTCAACACCCCCGATTTCCCGGCGGCGTATTACGGCGTACTCGCTGCAGGGGCCGTCGTCGTCCCGGTCCACGCGCTACTGACGGCCGGGGAAATCGCCTTTATCCTCACCGATGCCGGGGCGAAGCTGCTCGTCTGCGCGCCGCAACTCGCCGCCGTCGGCCGCGCCGCTTGCGACGCGGCTGGGACGTTGTTCGTCGAGGCCGGCGAGCCCGACGATAAGCCAATCGAGTATTTGACCCTCCGGGACGCCGAGGACGACGCCGTCGTGCTCTATACTAGCGGCACGACGGGACGCCCGAAGGGCGCCGTGCTGACGCAAAACAATCTCGTCCTCAACGCGACGGTCAGCGCACACGATCTGTTCGAGGTCACCCACGAAGACGTGCTGCTTGCCGCATTGCCCCTCTTTCACGCGTTCGGACAGACGTGCGTGATGAACACGGCGTTTCGTGTCGGCGCCTCGTTGGTACTGATGCCGCGCTTTGACGGTGATGCTGCGCTGCAACTGATGGTCGATCGTGAAGTCACGATCTTCGAAGGCGTTCCGACAATGTACATCGCGCTGCTTGATGCGGCGCGCAAAAACGCGGCTCGTCCGCCGCTTCGTGTGTGCGCTTCCGGCGGCGCGGCGATTCCGGTCGCCGTGTTGGAGAAATTCGAAGAGATCTTCGGCGCACCGATTTATGAAGGCTACGGGCTCTCGGAGACGTCGCCGGTTGCGAGCTTTAATCAGCGTGAATTCGGCCGAAAGGCAGGAACGGTCGGCTGCGGGATTTGGGGCGTTGAACTCGCGATTTCGAATGCTGAACGCGACGATCGCATCGAACTTCTTCCGCCGGGCGAACTCGGCGAAATCGTCATACGCGGCCACTGCGTTTTCAAGGGCTATTTGAATAATCCTGAAGCGACACGCGCAGCGATCGTTGACGGCTGGTTTCGAAGCGGCGATCTCGGGATGAAGGACGAGGATGGCTTCGTCACCATCGTCGATCGTAAGAAAGACATGATCATTCGCGGCGGCTTCAACGTCTATCCGCGTGAGGTCGAAGAAGTGTTGATGCGCCATCCGGCGGTGAAGCAAGTCGCGGTCATCGGCGTACCGCACGAGACGCACGGCGAAGAAATCGTTGCGGTGGTGTTGTGCCATGACGCACAAGATATTACTGCCGAAACGCTTATCGCGTGGTCGCAGGAACATCTTGCGCGTTACAAGTACCCGCGCCACGTGCACTTCATCGAAGCAATGCCGCTTGGGCCCAGCGGAAAAGTCTTGAAACGCGTTCTTCGCGAGCGCGTTTATGCGCACTGACTGGCAGCTGATCCGCCGCGCCTCCGCAGAGATCGAGTCGCGCTTGCGGGGCGCACGCGTCCGCGACGTGGGTCTCTTGCCGGACGGCCGCCCCGCAATCGAACTTAACCGCCGCGGCGAAGACGTGTTGCTCGCATTCGATCCGTTCGGAACCCCGCCGCTCGTGACCGTTGAACGCGAGACGCTGCCCATTGCGGCGGAGCCGGGTTTCGTGCGCGCCCTCGGCGCGGCGTTGCGCGGAACGACGCTACTCGGCGCGCAGTCCCGCACCGGTGACCGTCTGATGCGCTTGCGTTTCGGAACGCGTTCGCGCTTCGGCGTCGGCGACGAAGTGACGCTCTATGCGGAACTCGTTCCGCGTTTCGGAAATCTCGTGTTGGTCAAGCGCGATATGGTCGTTGCCGCGCTCAAGGAATTTTCACTCGCGGAAAACGGTATGCGTTCGGTACAAGCTGGTCTGCCCTACGAAGCGCCTCCGCTCGTCGCTCGCGAGTCGCGCGGAGCGGAGGTGCCTGAAGACCGCTCCGTGCTCGATGCGTTCAAGGCGTATCGAGACGAGCGTGCAGGTTCAGGCGAGCGTGCGCGTACGATGCAGCGGCGCTTGCACGTGCGCAAGCGGCTTGATGCGCGCGAACGAAAACTGCTCGCCGAGCGGCAGAAACTCGAAGAAAAGCGTACGAAAGCGCTCGCGCGCGAATCACTCCGCGAAGAAGGCGAATCGCTCTTTGCGACGCTTCACGAGCTCGACGATGCAGCACGCGACGAAGCGAAGGAACGTGCGGCGAAACTCTTCGCGCAATACAAGAAGCTCGGCGCATCGCTTCCGCACATCGAAGCGCGCGCAGGAGCGATCGCAGCGGGACTTCGCGCGGTTGACGAACTGCGCTGGGAAGTCGAGCGCGCCGATGAAGCCGATCTCGCTGACGTGGAGCGCGCGGTCGCGCAAGCCGAAGGGCGCCCTGATGAGTTCGTGCGCGGAGCAGTGAAGCAGCGCAAACGCGCTCCGCTCGAAGTTCGCACGCCCGGCGGTTCGCGCATTTTGATCGGTCGCTCACCGAGCGAGAACGCGGAGTTGACCTTTCGGGTCGCGCGTCCGAACGATCTCTGGTTTCACGCGCAAAACATTCCGGGCGCGCACGTCATCTTGCAGCGTGACGATCGTGCGGAACCGCCGGCGGATGATCTCAGGCGTGCAGCCGCGCTTGCGGCATTCTATTCGAAGGCGAAGGCGAGCACGAAAGTACCGATCGATTACACGGAACGCAAGCATGTGCGCGCGCAGCGCGACGCGCCGCCCGGTCTTGTGTGGTACACGAATCCTCGCACGCTCATCGTCGCACCGGAAGAGCAATGAAATGGGGCGGCTTTGAACCCGCCCCCGTTTTATTCTGACTGGTCCGGCTTTTGTGTTACAGACGGTGGATCGCTCGCCGGAAACGAATCGGCGCTCGTTTTATCGTATCCGTGCAACCGCTCGTTCGAAGCAGCTGCGCGCTCTTGCTGACGGAACATCTCATCGTCTTTGGCGCGACGTTCCTTACGGATGTCTCGATCGCTCATGAGACATCGGTTCCCAACTAGGGCAGACGCGACTCGCAAGCGCTCCAGTTCATGTTTGCCATGAAGGCTTCGATGTACTTGCCCTTGTCTGCGGGCTTGTAGTCGCGAATCCACGCATGCTCCCACAGGTCCATCACGATAATCGGTTCGCATCCGGCAAGTTCATTGATCATGTGATCGCCGATCCAGATGTTCACGATCTGCTTTGCCCGCGGATCGAAGAAAGCGACCGCCCAGCCGACACCGCGCATACCGCCGATCGCGGCGAATTCTTTCTTCCATGCATCGAAGCCGCCGTATGGCCCGCTCAGGAGATCGTAGAGACGGCCTGATTTGAGATCCGTCGGATTCTTCGTGAGGTTCTCGAAATAGTATTCGTGCAGGCGCATGCCGTCGAATTCCCATCCAAGGCGGCGCACCAGCTCGGCAAACGCCGGATCGGCGCCACTGATTTTTCCGGCGGCGCGCAGTTCGGCGATGCGCTCGTTCAGCAAATTCGTGTTCTTGACGTAGCCTTCGTAGAGGCCGAAATGCATCTGCAGCGTCTCGTCAGAGATGCCTTGCAGGCCTGAAAGATCCCACTTTTTGGGCGTATACGATTGAATCGCTGTGTTCACACTCATTAAAACTCAACCCATTTCTATCAGAGGCGGAGGGAGTTCGCTCTCACACTCCTGTTCCTTCCCAGTTTTCCTAAGGCGCAGGCGGCGCATCGGGGACGAGTACGATCTTTCCGACGTGCTCGTGCGATTCCAGCCGTTCGTGCGCTTGTGCGGCTTGCGAGAATGTAAAGAGCGAATCGATGACCGGGGATATCGGATCGCGTGCAGGGAGCAGCGGCCAAATCATAGCCCGCAATCCGCGCGCGATCTCCGCTTTTTCATCCGCGCTTCGCGGACGCAAACTTGAACCCAAAACCGTTGCGCGTCGTTGCAAAAGATACCGCAGATCGATACTTGCGGTGGAGCCGCCGGCCGTCGCAAGACATGAAATACGTCCGTCGAGCGCAAGCGCGCGCAGGTCGCGATCGATGTAGTCGCCGCCGACGATGTCGAGAACGACATCGACGCCGCGGCCCTTCGTGATCTCGCGCACGCGTTCGACAAAGTCACTTGTGCGGTAGTTGATTGCAAACGACGCACCCAATTGAATTGCGGCATCGCATTTTTCATCCGAACCCACCGTCGCGATCACCGTTGCACCCATCGCGAGCGCCATCTGCGTCGCCATAGTGCCGATGCCGCTCGTCCCGCCGTGCACGAGCACGACGTCACCCTCGCGCAATCGCGCGCGAACGATTAGATTATCGTAGACGGTGAATCCATTTTCCGGCAGCGTTGCGCCTTCGACGAACGACCATTGCGAAGGCAACGGTAAGACTTGACCCGCAGGCACGGAAACGTATTCGCTGTACCCGCCGCCATTGCATAACGCGACGACGGGATCGCCAACGGCGAATCCCACGACATCTTTGCCGACCGCATCGATCACGCCCGAGACGTCGAGGCCGAGATTCGGTGATGCGCCCAGGGGCGGTGGATAGGCGCCGGCTCGTTGCAACGCATCGGCCCGCGACACTCCCGCGGCTTCGACTTCGATGAGCACCTCGCCGGGCCCGGGCTGCGGTTTCGGCGCCTCGGCAACGTACAACACGTCCGGACTACCGTATTCCCGCATAGCCACATATCGCATTACTGCGGCGTTCTCGCTGTGCGTTCCAGAAACATGGCGTCGCCGAATGAGAAAAAGCGATACGAATGCGTCACCGCTTCGTGATAGGCGTGCAGGATGCGTTCGCGCCCGGCGAATGCGCTCACCAAGACGAGTAGCGTCGACTGGGGCAAGTGAAAGTTCGTGATCATCGCGTCGACGACGCGAAAGTCAAATCCGGGACGAATGAATATTGATGTCGACCCCTCCCCCGCGACGATGCTGCCGTGCGTTTGGGCATTGCCTTCGAGCGCACGCACGACCGTCGTTCCGGCCGCGACGATGCGTCGGCCCTCGCCCTTCGCGCGCGCGATTGCGCCGGCGGTTTCCGGCGGAATGACATACGTCTCGGCATGCATTGTATGCTCGTCGAGGCGCGAGGTTTTCATCGGACGGAACGTGCCGAGTCCAACATCGAGCGTGAGCCGCACGATTTCGACGCCGCCTTCGCGCAATTCGTCGAGCAGCTCCGGCGTGAAATGCAGCGATGCAGTGGGAGCGGCGACGCTGCCCGGATCGCGAGCAAACACGGTTTGGTATCGCTGTTGCGCTTCTTCGGAATCGTTGTGAATGTACGGCGGTAACGGAAGCCGTCCGGCGCGTTCGAGAAACGCTTCGAACGACATGCCGACGTCGAATTGCAGCGTTCGAATTCCCTCGTCGTGCTCTTCGAGCACACGCGCGATACCGAGATCGTCGAATGCAATCTCCGTGCCGCGACGCACGCGCTTAGCGGGACGCACGAGCGCGCTCCACGCGCTCGCCTTCGCGTCGTACCGCGAAGCATCGGCTGGATGCAACAAGAGCACTTCAACGGATCCGCCCGTTCGCGCGCGGGTCCCGAACAAACGCGCTGCGATCACACGCGTTTCGTTGAGCACGAGCACGTCGCCGGCGCGCAAGACGGAGGGTAAATCGCGGAAGATCTTATGTTCGTTGCCGGATTCGTGCACGACCATCAAGCGGCTGGCGTCGCGCACCGGTGCCGGATGCTGGGCAATCAACTCCTCGGGCAGATCGAACGTGTACGCCGAGGCAAAGTCCTCGGGACGCATTAGGGAG
>JAMXLG010000329.1 GCA_024281135.1 Vulcanimicrobiia bacterium
GATTAGGACCTCTCGCTGCGTCGCCTCGAACGCAACGTCAAGATAGCTGTCGTGCTGCGCGACATGGACCGCAGTCTCTTCCGCTGCGGCACGACGGTTTGTGAAGTCCATGCTGAGCTTCACCGTCACCGCGTTCGCCCAGCTATCGTCGATGGTGCCGTTCATTGCCGGCGCGGCGTCCAAGACAGGCACCGCGATCGCAGGCGTAGCGGAATAAGCCGGAGTCGGTCTTAGGACCAGCGCAAAAGTCAGGATCACGCTTGCCAACCAATGTTTTCTCGCCTCGGTCGGACCGTGCGAAGTGCGTTTCGCCGGCCGCAGGGACGCGCATTTCATCGCAGACGTTATGCCCGTCGAGAGCCTTCGCAACCTGTAATGCCTCCGTTTGCGCAGCATCGACGATGTGGTAGACCGTTCGTTGCGCTTCTACTCAGTTTGTTTTGCTAGCCGGACCAAGCATTTCGAGCGCGATCAAAATAGTATTGCGTCTTTAGAAGAGCTATGCGCGATAACATTATGTTGACGTGAAGTAGGGAAGAGGGCGCTCCTGCGTCAATGACAGCTACCGACCGATCAGCATCTTCTTTGAAAGGTACACGCTTTTGTTCGGCCGTCTTAGCTTTACTCTCGGAGCGCTCGTGGGCTTTGCACTTTTGCCGTCGTTGGCAAGCCCGCTACCTCTTGCAGCGCCGTCGAGCGCAGTGGCAGAAACGACGCTGTCGAACGGCATGCGCGTCATTCTGCTACCCAATGCTCTGGCACCGGTGGCGACGGTCGTCACCGAGTACGGCGTCGGCTCGGATGAGGATACGATACCCGGCCTCGCTCACGCGACCGAACACATGATGTTCCGCGGAACGGGTGACATTTCTGCAACGCAGTTTGCCGATATTGCAGACCGCATGGGTGCCGATTACAACGCTCAAACGTCAAACGAGTCGACGTACTACTACTTCAAGATACCGTCGGTCTACGTTGCCGTGGCGCTGCGTCTCGAAGCGGATCGTATGACCGGAGCGGCTATGCGCGAGAGCGATTGGGAGTCGGAACGTAAGGCGATCGAACAAGAGGTGCGCGCGTGGCAAAGCAATCCCGGCTATGCGATCACATTAAAGTTGGGCAGGCTTTTCTATGGTGAAAAGAGCCCGATCGCTGCGCTGCCCGTCGGAACAATAGAGGGATTCAACGCGATGCACGCCGCCGACATCGCGAGCTTCTATCACGCGTGGTACCACCCGAATAACGCGACCCTGATCGTCTCTGGTGACATCGACGCACCGCAGGTCCTTGCAGAGATTCACCAGCTCTTTGACGGGATGCCGAGCGTGGCGCTGCCTCAGCGGCCGGCATCCGCGCTGCCGCCAGCCCCCGCTGCAACGCTGCGCGATTCGTTCGAGTTTCCGATCGGCTTATGCGGCCTGCTCTATCGGACGCCCGGAGCGAATGACGCCGACTACGGTGCGTCGCTGGTCGCGTTACAAGTCCTCAACAGCGGACGAGGCGAGCTGGCGGATCTGAGCGCAAACGGCAAGCTGCTCGCAGCATTTGACGTCGGCTCGGCTCTCTCAGATAGCGGCGCCGCGTTCGTGGTCGGGATTCCGACGCTCACCGGCTCGGTCGACGGCGCGGCCGATCTCCTTTCAGGTGCGCTCGCACGTTACCGAAGCGCCGGGCTGCCACACGATTTGATTGCAAGCGCAAAGCTGAGGCTCCTTAGCGCGCGCCCTTATAAGCAAGCCTCGATCTCCGGTATGGCTTTCGAGTGGGAGAAAGCCGCGGCGCAGCGGCTCTCGTCACCCTATACGGTTCTGGAGAACGTGGCAAAGCTCTCCGATGCCGATATCGATCGGTTTTTCGACACGTACTATTCGCCGCAGCATCAAGTCACCGCGCTGCTGCAACCGGCCTCCCTGCAAGCGATGCCGAGGATCGATGCGAATGGCGCCGAGGAGAACGCCCGCTACACACCGTCTGCGAGCGAGCCGCTGCCGAACTGGGCGACAGCTATGCTCGAGGCGCCACTTTACGTTCCGCAATTGAGTAAGAACGAGACTGTTTTCCGGCTCGCCAACGGACTGATGGTCGTGATTCTGCCGGAATCGGTTTCTCCCACCGTCGTCGTCAAGGGCGAGATCGATACCGAGCCCGCGTATTTGGAGCCTGCGGGGCGCGAGGGCGTCGCGTCGCTCACCGACGAGCTCATGGATTGGGGAACGACGAGTTACGACCGCAAAGCCTACGAGGCCGAGACGGATGCGATCGCAGCGCACGTGGATCTCGGCAGCACGTTCGGTGCGACCGTCACCTCGGACCATTTCGATCGCGCGATGCAGCTGTTGGCCGATGGAATGCTGCACCCCGCGTTTCCGCCCGGAAGCTTTGCCGTGTCGAAGATGAACCAGCTGCAGCTGCTTTCTGCCGCAGAGCACTTGCCGGCCGCGCAAGCAGCGATCGCGCAAAACGAGGCGCTTTACGCGCCGGGCGATCCGCGGCGCCGACGTGCGACGGCTCAGTCGATGGCAGCGATCTCACCCGCCGACGTGCGTCGATGGTACGCACTCGCGTTTCGGCCGGATCTTACCACAATTTCCATCGTGGGCGACGTGAGCCCGGGTCGCGCGCGCAGCATCGTGGAGCGATACTTCGGAAACTGGAAGGCCTTCGGCAACCGCCCTAGCTTCAATCGCGCGAGTCTGCCGCAGAGAGCTCCCGCGCAACAGACGATTACCGTCAAATCGCCATCGCTTGTACAATCGCAGGTCACGCTCAAGGAGGTTCTGCCGATGAGGCTGCGCGATCCCGACTACGCCGCGTTGCTGCTCGCCAACACCATTCTTTCCGGTGAGGGAACGGGCTCGCTGCTCTTCAAGGAGCTGCGCATTCGCGACGGCTACGTCTATAGCGTCGATTCGAAGTTCGACGTCGACGAGGCCGGTGCGACCTTCTCCATTTCGTACGCGAGCGATCCCAAAGATGTTGATCCTGCGCAAGCGGCTGCTGTCGCGATCCTACGCCGTTTGCAAAGCGTGCCGCTCGACGACGTAGAGCTCGAGCGTGCCAAGGCGTTGCTTGCGGCGAGCCGCATCCTGCCGCTGGACAGCTACGATGGCGTCGCTCGCGATGTGCTCGCGCGAACGGAAGACGGCGAAGCGCCTGCGCAAACCGACGCGTTTTGGCACAAGGTGCTCGCGCTCACGCCCGCACAGCTGGAAGCTGCGGTGCGGCGCAAGCTGCATCCTGACGCATTCGTGCGGGTCATTTTGGAGCCGGCAGCATGATCGCGGTCGCAGCGCTGAGTGTTTTGCTCGCACAAGCGTCGCCAAATCCGAGCGCGACTGCATCGCCGACGCCGACGGTAAGCTCCAGCCCATCGCCGTCTCCTAAACCGAGGCTTGTTCGCATGGCTTCGGGCGCCGTTGCAATACCGACGACTTGGCAGGCAGCGCCCGACACAATCACCGCGGCCGCGCAACAGGGCATCATTGGAGCCTGGATGAGCGGCAGCGGAAGCGGCGAGACTCTGGTGCTGTTCGGGACTGCGAGAAAGGGCGTAAATCTCGATGGAATCGTCAAGAGAATGCAAGCAAGAATCGCACGCGGCGCACCAGGCGCGGCATTGAAAAGCAGCACCGCGCAAACCTTCTGTGGCAGCACGCATGGTTGGAAGTTAGTATATTCCGACACTTCCGGGAACGGCGAAACGGTCATGGTTGCATTGACCCGTGCCCGTGCCTACTTTTTGAGCTACCAGTACCCGGGTTATCCCGGAGTTTCAGCGGAAGGCGAAGCGGCAGCCGAAAGCCTCTGTCCTCCTGCCGATCCGGTCGTTCACATGCCGCCACCGCCGGTCTCGGTTCCGTCGGGCTGGACGCTGCAGGATCCAACATCGTTTGGTTTGCCCGAAGGCACGACCGAATGGGTGTGGCTGCCGCCCGTCGGGGCGACGCAAGGCTTGGAAGTAAATGCCGTGCCGCGCTCGGCGCTCTACTCTTTGGGTCCATACGCATCCTTGATGTCGATTCTGGATAGCTACGATCGCACGCAAATGCAAAAAGCATTCATGGCGCT
>JAMXLG010000330.1 GCA_024281135.1 Vulcanimicrobiia bacterium
GTCCGCGTGCCGATTCGGCAACGACGACTCGATCGACATAGACAAAACGGTCGTAGCGCTGCGAGAACCATTTGAAGTTTGGACTTGCATAGTTCGAACGTTCGTTCATGGCGATCAGCATCGCGTCGCGGCCTGGCGTTAACCACGCACAGTATGCGGTTGCAACGATCTCCCGGAGGCTCTCCGCGTCGAGCGGCGACAGCAACGCTTCAGACTCGCGATTGAGTGCGAGAAACACGTCCGCGTCAGTCATGGCTTTTCACCTCAAAGGTTAGCGTGCCGGGAGAATCATTCCGGTCGCATGGCCGAATCCGATGTGAAAGTCGCCGGATTCACACCAGCCGCGCAGCGTCACTTCATCGCCGTCCTCGAGAAACGTTCGCGTCTCATCGCCTAGGCGCAGCGGCTTCGTCCCGTTCCACGTCATTTCGATGAAACTGCCGAACGCGTCGGGCGTGGTGCCGCTGATCGTGCCTGATGCGTAGAGATCGCCGGGACGGATCGCCGTTCCGTTGACGGTAACGTGTGCGAGTTGTTGCGCCATGTTCCAGTACATTTCTTTGAATGTCGTCCGCGATACGGTCTTCGGCGTTGACCCTTGTGCGCGCATCCGCTCGGTTTGAAGGTCGACGGCGAGCGAAATATCGTAGGCCCATCGCTCAGAAGAGCGCAGATACGGCAATGGCGCCGGTTCTTGTGCGGGCCCTTCCGTTCGGAACGGTTCGAGCGCATCCAGCGTTACGATCCACGGTGAAATCGTCGTTGCGAACGACTTCCCGAGGAATGGACCGAGCGGCTGATATTCCCACGCCTGAATGTCTCGTGCGCTCCAATCGTTCACCAGCACGAGACCGAAGATATGATCGCGCGCTCGCTCAACGGAGATCGGCTCACCGAGTTTGTTGCCGGGACCCGTTACGAAGCCGACTTCCAGTTCGATATCGAGCTTCGTGCTCGGTCCGAAAACGGGCGCATCGCTTCCCGGCGGTTTTCGTTGTCCCGAGGGACGCACGATCGGCGTACCATCGATGACGATCGTGCTCGAACGGCCGTGATAGCCGATCGGAATATGGCGCCAATTCGGCATCAACGCTTCACCGTCGGGACGAAAAATTTTGCCGAGGTTCGTCGCGTGTTCGATGGATGAATAGAAGTCGACGTAGTCGCCGACGTTCATCGGCACGACCATCTTCGCGTTCGTCTGATCGACGAAGATCCGCGAAGAATTCAACTCCCGCAAGCGGCGATCGGCAGACTGGTCCGTCCGCAGAAGCGCAGCAATTCGAAGGCGCACTTCCTTCCACTTCTCGCGTCCTAATGCAAGAAACGAGTTAAGCCGCTCGGCTTGCAAGATCCGCCGGTCGCAAACATCGTCCAAGAGTCCCGTCTCAGCAAGGGCGTGCAGGTCGAGGATCTTCGTGCCGATCGCAACGCCGAGGTGCACGCGTCCGTCGGGCGCGCGAAACGCTCCGTACGGTAGATTGTAAATCGTAAAGTCACTGCCGGCGGGTATATCCAGCCAGGATTCGACGTAAGGCACGGATGGGTTACGCTTTCGGAAGAATGGAGAGTGCGATCAAATCCTCGATCGGCTCGTTGAAACTGCAACTGCCGTACGCGATAAAGGCTTGCCGCCCTCGCCTCAATTCCTCGACATCGAGCACACTGAAATCGCGATGATCTTCTGCTGCAACGATCGCCGCAAGCGCCGCTTCCGAAGCGGTACGCTGCGACGCTGCCGCGAGCAGGTTGAGAAAACCGTGCATCGTAAAACCGGCTGCTTCGTTGAAATGACGGACGGGATGATGAAGTCCCGCAGTTGCTTTGAACGGAACGCCGGCGTCACCCGACGCGGCGAGAAACGTCCCTACTTCGTCCGGCGACGGAACGGCCGACGCAACGACGCCCCCGCAACGCAATTTGGCGCCGATACCGTACCGCGCGAGTGCAGCGATCGTCGGCACGACGAGATCGCCGAATCGCTCGTCGCGCTGGATTTCGACATACGTCGGAAGGTCGCGCAACCCATAACGCTCCGCGAGCATCGCGAATTGCCCGATCATCGCTTCGTATGTCTCGCGCTTGGAGAGCAGCCGCGGCAACGGCACTTCAAGTGCTTCGATCGAAATACGAGCATCGTTGCGGCGATAGTTCTGCAAACGCTCGAGCACATGCGCTGCATTACCGAACCAAGCGCGCGCGTCGCCTCCGGCATCCACGATCACGGAGAGCGGAATCTGCGATGTTCCGGCATGCGCGAGTAACTCTTCGATACGCGAAGCCGGAACGATGAACCGTCCCAACATCCACGCGTACGGACCGTTGCGACTCATCTCGTATTCCGCAAGCGCGGGACCCATCTCGAGTTTCGCAGGCGGAAAGAGGCCGGCGTAGTCGATGAGGCGCTCGAACGCGACCCGGGCCGTCGGTTGAAGCGGCGTTGACGTGCTCATGAACGGCTCTTTCGACAGGGCCCCTCTCGACGCTTCGCTAAGCGAACGGCATGAGCACGATGACGGAAGCGCGCAGCAATCCGCTGGCGCGCATCGATTGGGACTACGT
>JAMXLG010000331.1 GCA_024281135.1 Vulcanimicrobiia bacterium
GCGCTGGTCTCCGATGGACTTACGCTCGTTATTTCGCCGCTGATCGCGTTGATGAAAGATCAGGTCGACGCACTATCCGCAAACGGCATCGCGGCCACGTTTCTCAATAGTTCGCTTGACGCCACCGAAGCACGACGCCGAATCGCAGGGCTGAGTAACGGCGAGTACCGCATCCTTTACGTGGCTCCAGAACGCATCGTCCTGCCAGGCTTTCTTGCGGGGCTCGATCGTTGGAATTTGCAGCGCATCGCCGTCGATGAGGCGCATTGCGTGAGCGAGTGGGGGCATGATTTCCGGCCCGAGTACCGCCAGATCGCGACGCTTCGGTTGCGCTATCCCAATGTGCCGGTGATCGCCCTTACGGCGACGGCTACGGATCGCGTGCGCAGCGACATCGAGCGGTTTCTCAACATGAACGCGCCGCAGCGCTTCGTCGGAAGTTTCAATCGTCCAAATCTACGCTACAGCGTTTCGACAAAGGCAGACGCCGCGAAACAACTGCAGAAGTGGTGCGAGCAGCGAAAGACCGAAAGCGGAATCATCTACGCGCAGAGCCGGCGTTCCGTTGAAGAACTCGCGGAGCGGCTCTCGGCTGCGGGCATCGCTGCCTTGCCCTATCACGCTGGATTGACGGCTAACGCACGCGCCCGCAATCAAGAACTTTTCATCCGCGATGAGATAAGCGTGATTTGCGCCACCATTGCGTTCGGCATGGGCATCGACAAGCCTAACGTGCGGTACGTGGTCCACTACGACATGCCGAAGAACCTCGAAGGCTACTATCAAGAGACGGGACGCGCCGGACGCGATGGGCTCGAGAGCGAATGTCTCATGCTTTTTTCCGGAGGCGACGCTGCGAAGCACCGGCACTTTATTCGCCAGATCCTTGACGAACGTGAACGCGAGCAAGCCGGACGGCTGCTCACGCAGATGCTCGATTTTGCAGCAACGACGCGATGTCGCAGGCAGCATTTGCTCAACTACTTCGGCGAACGCGGAACTCCGGAGCAATGTGGCAACTGCGATAATTGCATTTCACCGCCCGAGACCGTCGATGCAACGGAAGCGGCGAGAAAGCTTCTTTCCTGCGTCTATCGCATTCGCGCGCAGGGCGGCTTTGCGACCGGCGTACATCACATCGTCGACGTGCTGGTCGGCAAGAACACGGAAAAAGTGCACGCGTGGAATCACGATCGGCTCTCGACCTTTGGGATCGGCTCCGAATACGAGCGTGGCGATTGGCTCGAGATCGCGTCAGACCTCATCCGCACGGGATGGATCGAACAAGACGTCGAGCGTAAAACCGTTACGCTGACGCAAGACGGTGTCGAAGCATTGCGCGAAGAGCGTCCCTTCTTCTTTGCAAAACGTCCGAAAGTCAAACGCTCTAAAGCGCGCAAGGAACGAACGTTCGAGATTACGGACGTTGACGATTCGCTCTTCGAGGCGTTGCGGGTCCTTCGAAAATCGATTGCAGATGAATCGAACTTGCCGCCGTATGTGGTCTTTTCCGATGCAACGCTACGGGAGTTTGCTCTCCATAAGCCACAGACACTTGCCGCGTTTCGCGCCATTAGCGGCGTCGGTGACGTGAAGCTCGAGCGTTACGGAAACCAATTCGTTGAGGCGATCAAAGAGTTTAACGGCCGGCCTTCCGTATAACGAGTCTTTGCGCCGCTTCGAAGATTCGAGCCGCCGCGCGGCGACGATACTCCGTCTCGGGTCTAGCCTCCGGCATGAAGATCGTCATTGCAGCATTCGCTTCAAAGACCACGATGCGTCCGTTCGGCGTGACTCCAAAATCGATTCCGGCGTATTCCAGCGCGAGTGTACCCGCCACGCGCCGCAGCGCTTCGAACGCAGCACTCCCTAGTGAACCGCGCATATCGTCGAGGTAACGCGACTCCTCGGCCTGCTCTCTAAGACCCATTTGCGCGCTGAAATAATGCACGTTCCAATGATTGGATACGGCCATATGCGCCGGATATAACTCGCCACCGATCGCCATGGCACGATATTTCCGGAAGAGGCCGTCACGGCCGCGAGTGTCGACAAATTCCATCGCCAGTAAGTCGTCACCGGGTAACGCGTCGACCGCAGCTGCCAAACGCGACGGCGCTTCTACAAGCGAAGCGTTCTCGCCATTGTGGTATCCCGGCGAACGCACGAGCAAGGGATAATGAAAGCCGGCTTGTTGCGCGAGCATATCTGCCCGCGGAGCAAGGACACATAGGGGGACGATCGTCCCTTCAATACCTCGAAGACGTTCGGCGTTACTCAGGCGGCCCGTGGAACGTACGCGCGCCGGCGGGTTAATCACCGATGCATGTGTCTTCTGGAGCAACCAACTCGCAACGTCGAGTGCACCCGCACATGAGTCCGGATCGGCGATCGCGTTAAAGACGACGTCGTGAGGTGGCAGCGCACGCTGCGGGTCCCAGTACTGGACGACGATCGTCGTTGTTTCGAAGATCAACGGATCGAGAATCGCCTCCGTATTCGTCTGGCCTACGGATCGGGTGGAGCCGAGCTGGAGCACGCGAATAGGCACACCGCTTCCTGTGTAGCAGGTCACGATCGAGTCGAACGGTTTTTGAACTTCTCGAAGATGTTGCAGCGCGCGTTCCGACAAGAGCTTCGCAAGCAGCAGACGCGCATAGGAAAACTCGGGCTCAAGTTCGACTGCGCGGGTGGCTTCGTCAATCGCAGCATCAAACTCGCCGCGCCCGGCATGAGCGGAGGCGCGGCGAGCATGCGCGACGGGACTGAACTCGTCGGGCATTATGAACTAGAACGTTGCGATGCCGTATTGCAGAAGCTGGTTTTGCAGCTGCGTTTGCGCAAGCGCAGTTAACGGATCCGTCAACGCGGTGGTCGTCGATGTCGTATCCGGTGACTCGTAATCCGGCGACAATACATCGGTTGTCGACGAAGACCCGCCACCGCCATGACCTCCATGATGGTGTCCCGAGTGCTGTGATTTATGAGCCGCGAGATCGGTTTGTAGAGTTTGCTGCTGCGAGGGCGAGAGGACGTTGTCAACCTGACCGATGACCTGGGAGAACGAGTCTCCCTGGCTTTGCCCCGTCTGCAGGATCGATTGAATCTGCGTCTGTTGCGTCGCCGTCAAGTTCAGGTTGGCGAACGGACTGTTCGCGCTCACACCGAGCAAAGATGAAGCCATAGAACGGCATCTCCTTTTCGATGTGCGATAAGGGCTCGTGGCCCTCATCCTGGGTATCGCTTCCCAGCTTGAGACCGGATTGACAGTCAGTTGAGAGAGCCAAAGCTTTTCAAAGATTAGAGTTGCTCAGCTATAGAGCGAGCTCTAAGGTCCGTGCGAAATGATGGTCGTATGAAGTTTTCCGCCTTTATAACCGCCACAGCACTAGCGGCTGTGGTGGCGGTCCCCGCCGTCGCTCAGGAGCCGCCGCCGGGCGGCCCCATGCCGACGCCGAACCCGCAGATGCGCCAGCAAATGGAATCGATGCGCAAGCAGATGGATCAGATCCACACGCAAGAACGCACCCAAGTACTCGGCGCGCTAACGCCTGCGCACAAGCAGCTTCTCGCTACGATTGCAGGTGAACTCGCTACGTCGACGACGCCCGATTATACGGGAGCGGCACAGCGTCTCGACTCCGCACTTTCGCCGTCTGAAAAGCAAACGATTCTAAGCGCATCGCAAACTGCGCGCGACAAGATGCGGGCACAAATGGAGAGCATGCGCCAGCAGATGGAGCAAATGGGTGGTCCTCCGCCACGTCGTGGCGGCGGCCCAATGGCGGTGCA
The DNA here is from genome assembly GCA_024281135.1 of Vulcanimicrobiia bacterium. The sequence continues at coordinate 3,793 of JAMXLG010000331.1, forward strand.
AGTGGGTGGTGGACCAGAGGGAATGCAGCATACACCTACCGCCGGCTACATTCTTCTGCGCGTTGCGATGAGCGGCGGAATGGAAATGCATGTGCAAGCCTCGATGCGTTTCCAACATCCGTGATACACTCGCCGCATGAGTGTTTCGGTCGATCGTTCAGCAGCGGCCGCTTCCGACAATGTCTGGGAGATGGCCCAACGCCAGCTAGATGAAGTCGCTCGGTTCGTTGGCCTAAGCGACGCACTTCACCAATATCTCCGGGTTCCCAAACGCGTATTAGAAGTCTCCGTTCCCGTGAAAATGGACAACGGAGATTTTCGTATGTATGCGGGGTACCGCGTCCAGCACAATATGTCGCGCGGACCAAGTAAGGGCGGCATCCGTTTTCATCCCGACGTGTCGCTCGACGAAGTCAAAGCGCTCGCGATGTGGATGACATGGAAGTGTGCGCTCGTCAACATTCCGTTCGGCGGCGCAAAAGGCGGCGTGATTTGCGATCCTAAATCGATGTCGTTGCAAGAGCTCGAGAACCTCACGCGCCGGTTCACGAGCGAGATCTCCATCATCATCGGTCCCCAAAAAGATATCCCCGCCCCCGACGTCTATACGACGCCGCAAGTCATGGCGTGGATCATGGACACGTTCTCGATGCAGCACGGCTATTCGATCCCGGGCGTCGTCACTGGCAAACCGGTCGCAATCGGCGGTTCGCTGGGACGCGACAAGGCTACCGCGCGCGGCTGCATGTTCGTAGTCGACGAAGCGATCAAGTCGCTCGGCGGCACAATCGAAGGCACCCGTGTTGCAATTCAAGGCTTCGGAAACGCCGGTTTGAACGCAGCCGAGTTGATGAGCAAGCGCGGATACGTTATCGTGGCCGTCTCCGATTCGCGCGGTGGAGTTGCAAATGCCAAAGGTCTCGACGTTGCAGGCTTGATCACGCACAAAGAAGAGACCGGCTCGGTTGCGGGATTCTCCGGCGCCGATCGCATCACGAACGCAGAGGTGCTCGAATACGATTGCGATGTGCTCGTTCCGGCGGCACTGGAAAAGATCATCACTCGCGACAATGCGCGGCGAATTCGAGCAAAGATCGTCGCGGAAGCGGCGAACGGACCGACGCTTCCCGAAGCCGACGACATTCTCTTCGATCGAGGTATCATGGTGCTTCCCGACATTCTTGCAAATGCCGGCGGCGTTACCGTTTCGTACTTCGAATGGGTGCAAGATCTGCAAGAAAACTTCTGGGAAGAGGACCAGATCAACGACACTCTCAAACGGAAGATGACGCGCGCGTTTAGGGAGGCTTACGAACAATCACAACGTCACGGAGTCAACATGCGCAAAGGCGCGTACGCGGTAGCCGTCAGCCGTGTCGCCGAAGCGACGAAGCTTCGCGGACTCTATCCGTAGACCGCCTCGAAGCCCTCGGATACCGGCAGGAATTATCGAGAGTTCTTTCACTCTTCGATAATTTCTCCGTTGCCTTCAGTTATCTCAGCCCGATGGTGGGGATTTACTCGCTCTACACCTTGGGTTTGAGTACGGGCGGTCCGCGTTACCTGTGGACGATTCCGATCGTCGTCGCGTGCATGACCCTCGTAGCACTCGTCTTCGGCGAACTCTCGAGCGAATATCCGGTTTCCGGTGCGTTATATCAATATGGGAAGTATACCGTCGGCACGCGATACGGATGGTTCGTAGGATGGATCTACGGATTCGCGCTGCTCGCAACGGTCGCATCGGTGGACTCGGGTATCGTTGGGTACGTGTGCGCGTTCGCAAACACGTGGTTCGGCGCGCATTGGGATCCGGCCAACAATCTTGCGATCTTCTTGATCAGCGGCTCGTTAATCGTGCTTTCGGCGACCCTCAACTCTGTCGGCGCAAAAATCATGAGCCGCGTGTCGCGCGCGGGCGTGTACGTCGAGACGATCGGCACGTTCGGAGTCTTTCTCGCACTCGCCATTGCGGGATTCCATCACGGGTTCAGGTTCACGTTCGCAACGGGCAACATCCATCAGAACTGGTGGCTCTCCGCGGCACCGATTGCGATTCTTGCAAACGTCTATATCTTCTACGGTTTTGAATCGGCAGGCGATATTTCGGAAGAAACGATCGACGCGCAGCGTCAAGTCCCCAAAGCCATGCGCAGCGCGCTCCTTTACGGCGGGATTGCTTCGTTCGTGCTCGTGCTCGGTCTCGTACTGGCAACGCCGGCTAGCGGCATCGGTACCGTCGTGAACGGCGGAATCAACGTGATCCTCAGCTCGCTGCCGCCATGGTTGCAGGCCTTCTTCCTCATCATGGTGATCGTCGCGTTTTTTAGTTGTGGCACGGCGGTTCAAGGCGCCGGTGCGCGAGTCGCCTTCGCGCTTGCGCGCGACGGCGCGCTACCGCTCAGCAACCACATCCGAACCATTTCACCACGCCATCACACGCCGGTGAACGCGATTCTGATCGGCACCATCGTCCCATTTCTCTTTCTGCTGCTCGTTCTGATCAACCCGAGCAAACCGGTCCACATCTTGTGGTTCGACTACCCGGCGAACGTGAATGCGCTCTATGCGCTGGTCTCGTTCGCGACGTCCGGCATCTATCTCGCGTTTTTCTTGACCGTAGTCGGAGCTTTGATCGCCCGCGCGCGCGGTTGGAAACCGTCGGGCGTCTTCACCCTCGGCCGTTGGGGCGTGCCGGTAACCATCGCGGGCGCACTCTACCTGTTGCTCATGCTGTTGAACATCGTCTGGCCCGGCCCGTTGACGAGCGAGCGCGCAGTTTTCAACTACGGCTGGGTGACGTTGCTGGTCATGGCGATCATCGTCGCCGGTGGCGTCCTACTCAATTCTTGGTATACGCCCCGGGGTCGATAATCAGGACGTCTTTGGCGCAACCGATGTAAGCGTCAGCGTCTGCTCGTTGACGCCGTACGTTCCGGCCGCAACGAGATTGTTCGGCTTAGCACAGATGACGCTGTTATTTGGTCCGAAGATGACGACGAGATTCGGCGGACCGCATGGCGTTTGTGTCAGTTTATAGCTCTCGAGTAATTTCGATCCCGGCGTCGAGGGCTGCACTTCATACGACGTAATCGTTTGATTTGATGCCGTCGTAAATGCACCGAACGCAACGGCCGTTGCGGCGCCCCACGCAAATGGACCCCAGAACCCGCCTCCCCAGTAATAACCAACGGGAGCCCAGGCGTAACCTGCATTCCATCCCCATGCCGGATAACCGTAGTATACGGGATTGTTCACCGCGGTACCGTGATACACGTACCCGTTGTTTCGGTACGTTGCGCTGCTGAACGACTGCCCGTACACGTTCGAGCCACTCGAATACGTTGACCCGGTGTGGGTGTACGCGTTGCCGCTTGAATTGGTGTTGTACGAGCCGTATCCGTTGCTTCCGCTCGCGCTCCGGTTGTAGTTTCCGGTCTGCGAGTTGTACGTCCCGTTCGAATTATGCGTTCCGTATGCCGTATTCGACGTGCCGTTGTGACTGTACGTGCCGTTATTAACGGAACCGGTCCCGGTGTGGTTGTAACTTCCGTTACTCGACGTTGTCGTTCGGTTGTAATCGCCC